>CAZDTD010000191.1:0-3691 GCA_964507995.1 uncultured Pirellulales bacterium
GGACGCTTGCGGGTCCGGACGCACTCGAGGAAATTGTCCGGATGCTCGATGCTCTCGTACAGATGGATTTCGTTCGGACCGATCTTCTGCCGACGCAGGGATTCCGGCTCGGTGATCAGGTTCTCCCGCGTGACTTCGATCATGCCCTTGGTTCCCTCGAACCGCACGCCGGGCGTGGACTGGCTGATGGCCTCGCGGGTCATGATCGCACCGCTGGCGTAGCGGTACGTCAGGAACGGGTGTTCCTTGCCGTCCGGCGGGATGATCTCGACCGGGCCGGACTCGTCCATGCCCAGGGCCCACTGGGCGATGTCAAACATGTGCGCCCCCCAGTTGGTCATCTCGCCGCCGGCGAAATCCTTCCATCGCATCCAGCCGAGCAGGTCCGGATGGAACGGACGCCAGGGGGCCTGGCCGAGCCACATGTCGTAATCGAGCCATTCCGGCGCCGGTCCCCCCGCCGGCAGGTTACACTCCTCCGGCGGGCCGCCCACGTTGACCTTGACCCGCTTGACGTCGCCGATGTACCCGTTGCGGATCAGTTCGCACGCGAAGCGGAATTCGTACCAGCTCCGCTGCTGGGTCCCGGTCTGGAAGATCCGGCCGTACCGCTTGACCTCGCGGGCCAGCGTCCGGGCCTCGTAGACCGTCAGGGAGATCGGCTTTTCGCAGTAGATGTCCTTGCCGGCCTTGGCCGCCGCGATGGAGACAGGCGTATGCCAGCGGTCGCCGGCCGCACAGAGGATGATGTCGATATCCTCGCGGGCCAGCAGTTGGCGGAAGTCCTTGTACGCGGTGCAGTCCTGGTTGCCGTACACCTTGTCCACCGTGCCCTTGGCGTTGTTCAGGTTGTTCCGGTTCACGTCGGAGACAGCGACGACCTGGACACAGGGCTTGTGGAGATATCCGCCGCCCTGGACCCAGATGCCGCCTGCGACGTGCCGCATGCCCTGCCCGCCGCAGCCGATAGCCCCCATGACCAGCCGCTCGCTGGCCGGCACTCCGCCCCCGGCCCCGAGGGCCGAGCCGCTAATCACATAGGGTACAGCCACGGTCGAAGCCGCGGCTCGAAGAAACGTTCTGCGCGTCATGCCCACGCAACGTGTCATAATGCCTCCCAGTCCATTACAGGTTTCAGGTCTTGACACCGGCAGCCATCTTATACGATAACCTATCGGTCCGCAATGTTCGTGGCGCACGGTTCCACAGGGAGATGACACATGAGCAGAGGCCGGATAGCCTTAACAATTTTGTTGGCGTTGACCATGTCTTTCTGCTCCGTAAGCCCGCGATCGGCTCTCGGCGCGTTTCGGGCCGCCATCGCCGTGCGGGATGTGACGCCGGAAGCCATGCTGCCCGTCTCGGGAGGCGTCGGTCCCTCGGACCCGACCACCCGCAAGATCGGACGATTGACCGTCCGAGCGCTGGCGCTCGAAAACGACGGCGCGCGAGTCGCTCTTTGCAGCGTGGATTTCCTCGGCTTTCCAGGCGTCTTGTGCGACAAGGTCCGGGCCCATGTCCCAGGCATCCCGGCTTCGAACATCCTCATTAGCGCCACGCATACGCATAGCGCGCCAGACTGTTACGGTTTCCCCGATGAAACGGGCAGGACCGCCCTCGATCTCGACTACCTCGATGGCGTCTGCACGAAGCTGGCGGACGTAATCAACGAGGCCGTGGACCATCTGACGCCCGCCCGGGTCAAGATCGCCACAGGCGAGGCACAAGGCAAGATCGCATACAATTATTACGCCGAGCGTCTGTACGATCCGCGATGTCACGTCATCCAGGTCCTGGACGCCGCAGGCAAACCCATGACCACCCTCGTCAACTACGCCTGCCATCCCGAGGTGATCGGGTCCGACCAGGGGATCATGAGTCCCGACTTCGTTGGCCCGCTCTACGACCGGATCGCAGAGCGAGGCGCAGGCCAGGGGATCTTCGTGAACAGCGCCCAGGGAGGGATGGTGACCGCCGACTGCCGGGGTCCCGACGGCAAGGACCTGCGAACCTGGGAAGAGTGCATCCGAATCGGCAGCCTGCTGGCCGATGAGGCCCTTCGCATCGTAGCGGACGCGCCGGTCCAGGAGAACCCACCCCTCTTCTGCGCCAGCACAACTATCGAGCTGCCTGTCGAAAACGAGATGCTCCGCACCGTGGTGAAGCTGTCGCCCTTAGGTTTCCAGTTGAGCGACAAGGGCACCGTGGCGACGCAAATCAACGTCGTAAATCTCGGCAACGCCCAGATGCTGACGATTCCAGGCGAGGCCCTCCCCAACATCGGTTTCTACCTCAAGCGCAAGATGCACGGCGAGCACAACCTGCTCCTCGGCCTGACCAACGACGCCTTCGGCTACATCCTCACGAAAGAAGACTGGGGCAGCTTCGACCGCTACAACTACATCACGCGAACCTGCTTAGGCGAAATGACCGGCGAAATCTTGATCGAGAAGTCCCTGGCCTTCATCAACGCCTGCCCCCGACCCACAGAGAGATAAGCACAAATATCGAAATCCGAAATCCGAAACAAGCACGAATGCTCAAAACCCAGAATGATCGAAACGGGCCCTCCGACGTATGACAGCGTTTCGGTCATTTTGGTTTCGTGCTTGGGATTCGTTGATGTTCCCACTCCGGCGGGGTCGGATTTCGAGTTTCGTGCTTCGGATTTTCAAAGCGGGTCTCCCCGCTTTTCCCGTCGGATCGTTTGTAATACCTCCGAATGGCCGTGTTGCGTTTCGCATGTTAATGCAGCACAGAAGGTAAAGCTCGGACTGAACACGTCGCCTGAAGGCAGTGCTCCGAACGTCGCCCCCCTCCCCGCTGGCACCCGGCAAGGCGATAACCGCTCTCGATTCCGGCGTACTTCCTGATCCAGACACACCCAAAGCGGGCGCGGGCAAGAGAGCAACAGCCCAAATCCGCGGCGTCGTCATGCCATTGGCCCAAAGCGGAAAATCGCTGGGTCTGGGGCTGGTTTGGAGTTCCGCGTTTCCGCGGTCCTGGCCCCCTTCGAGGGCCGGATGCACCCGACGAATATGCCCACGCAAGGGTGGGCGTGGCGTCCAACGTCTTGGAAAAGAAGAATGAACCATCCTGTTGACAAAGGTCGTTCCATATCAGGGGTATATCACACACCATCTTCATCCGAGCTTGAACATCGCCATCCGAACGATTATCATCATCCCCGTTTTGAATTCTGTGACCGGTGCGTGAAACGATGTCCAGCAAAGTCTATCTGAACGATGAATTGGTCGAAGCCGACAAGGCCTGTGTCTCGGCCGCCGACGGCGGTCTCCTGTATGGCGCCGGGCTGTACGAGACCCTGCGCAGCCGCAACGGAGTCGTCTTCCGCCTGGACGACCATCTGGACCGCCTGCTCCACAGCGCCGCGGCGCTGGCGATCGCCCATTCATTCGACAAGCAGCAGCTTCGCAGGGCCCTCGATCGAGTGCTCGAAGCCAACGGCCTGAAGGACGCGCGTCTGCGTCTGACCCTGACGGGCGGCCCCCTGACGGAATCGGAGGAGCAGCGAAAGCCGACGCTGCTGATTTCTGCGACGGAGTTCGGGCCGTATCCAGCCGACTCCTACAAGACCGGCGTGCTCGTCGTGCTGTGTCCCTTCCGCCAGAACCCGGCGGACCCGATGTCCGGCCACCAGACGACCGGCTGTTACACCCGTCTGCTGGCC
>CAZDTD010000191.1:3791-6897 GCA_964507995.1 uncultured Pirellulales bacterium
GGCGGACCCGATGTCCGGCCACCAGACGACCGGCTGTTACACCCGTCTGCTGGCCTTGAATCTGGCTCACCTCAAGCGCGCCGCCGAGGCGCTGTGGTTTACGACGGACAACCGGCTGGCCGAGGGCTGCGTCAGCAACGTCTTCCTTGTGAAAAATTCGATCCTGTACACGCCGTCGGCGCAGACGCCTGTGCTGCCGGGCGTCGCGAGAAAGGCCGTGCTGCAACTGGTGAAGGAGCAGTCCATTGAAGCCATCGAGAAGGACCTGTACATCGCCGACCTGCTCGAAGCCGACGAGGTCTTCCTGACGAACGTCGTCATGGAGGTGCTGCCGGTGACCAACGTGGAGCAACATCCGGTCGGCGAAGGCAAGGTCGGACCCATCACGCAGAAACTCCGCGAGGGCTTCATATGCCTGGTGGAACAAGAATGTGGGAGAACGCAATGAAAGCGAAGGATATCGGGGCCGTGGTCGAGCAGATCGCCCCCCTGGGTTTGGCCCAGTCGTGGGACAACGTCGGCCTGCTCCTCGGCGATCCCGAGCGGCCGATCAAGAACATCCTTTTGACCATTGACATCACGCAGGCGGTCGTCGCGGAGGCGAAGGACCTCAAGACGGACCTGATCCTCGCGTATCACCCGGTGATTTGGGACGGCCTCAAGCGAATCCGGCCGGACGACAAGTCCAGAACGGTCTACGAACTGATCCGCGCCGGGATAGCGGTCTTCTGCATCCACACGGCCCTCGACGCCGTCAAGGGCGGCGTCAACGACGGCCTGGCGGAGATCGTGGGCATTCAGGACCCCAAGCCCCTCGGCGACTACGTGGAGTACTCGCCGCAGGAGGCGTACAAGCTCGTCGTCTTCGTGCCGGTCGATGCGCTGGCCCGGGTGTCCAACGCGATCTTCGAAGCCGGCGCCGGATGGATCGGCAACTACCGCAGTTGCGGCTTCCACTCGGATGGGACCGGCACGTTCCTGCCCCTGGAAGGCGCACACCCTGCCATCGGCGAGTTGGGCAAATTCGAGAAGGTCCGGGAATATCGGTTCGAGACGATTGTCCCAGCGGCCCGGCTCGAGGCTGTCGTGGAGGCGATGAAAAAGGCCCATCCCTACGAGATGCCGGCCTTCGACGTAATCAAGCTTTTCGATTATGCAAGCCGGTTCGGGTTGGGTAGAATCGGCTCGCTGGCCAGGCCGGCGCGTCTGAGCCGGATCATCGAGCAGGTGAAACGCCGGACCGGGGCCAAGGCCGTCGGCCTCGTGGGCGACCCGAAACGGCTCGTGCGAAAGGCCGCGGTCTGTGCCGGCACGTGCGGCGAGATCCTCAATCTCGTCCTCGCCGGCGGCGCGGACCTGTACCTGACGGGCGAACTGAAACACCATCAGGCCTTGGCGGCCCAGGAGGCCGGCCTGACCTGCGTCTGCCTGAGTCACACCGTCTCGGAGCGGTTCATCCTCCGGAAGGTGGCCAGGCAGGTCAAGGAGCTCGCAGGCAACCTGAACGTCAGGGTCAGCGAGAAAGACGCCGACCCGTTCACGTGGAAGAATGTATGACAGACGAAATCAAAGAGATACCGAACGAGGAAACCGCAGCGACTTCCGAACAACCGGCCGGAGCAGAGGAAACGCCGGTTGCCGAGGAAGTCGCAGAGACACCCGTGCAACCAGAGACCGAGCCCGTAGGAGTGGAGGAGACAGTCGTCGACGAGGAGCAAACGCCGGTTGAAGAGGCATTGCCCGAAGACGCGTCTGTAGATTCCTGCGAGGAATCACAGACCTCGCCCGCTCAGGCCGATGAACCGTCAATGGCGACGGATGAGCCCGTCCAGCAGGACGACACGACAGAGCAGGCACAGCCCCCTCAGGCGGAAGAGCCGACGCAGACAAATGAATCGGAGCCCGCCGTCCAGGTGGACGAGGTGGCAGTCGAGGCGACCGACGCTGCGGAGCCTCAGGCAACTGAACAGACCCCAGCCGGCAGCGAACAAACGCCGGAAGGGGCAGAATCCCCTGTTCCTCCGGCTTCGGACCAGTCCCCCACCGTCGAATCCGTGGTCGAGGCCATTCTCTTCGCGAGCGACGAGCCGCTCTCCGAGAGCCGCCTGGCAGGCATCGTCGAGACGACGGCCAAGCAGGTCCGCGACTGCGTCGAGAGCCTCAACGCGCGATACGAAGCCAACCACAACGCCTTCCGCATCGACCAGATCGCCGGCGGCTACCAGATGCTGACGCAGCCGATCTACAACTCCTGGCTCACGAAGACGGTCCGCGTCCGCAGCGACAACAAGCTCAGTCCCGCCGCGATGGAGACGCTGGCCATCATCGCCTACAAACAGCCGATCATCCGCGCCGACATCGAAGCCATCCGCGGCGTCGCGGTCGGTGAGGTAATCCGCAGCCTGATGTACAAGGGCCTCGTCAAGATCGCCGGCCGGGCGGAGATCCTCGGCCGACCCATGCTCTACGGCACCACGAAGAAATTCCTCGAAATCTTCGGACTCAACTCGATCAAGGACCTCCCGAAAGCCGAAGACCTCAAGAACCCAGACCGGGGATAGAAGAGCGGTGTGCATAGCACACCCTACCGCTGCCGCCTACGACAATGAGCCGCCCAAACCTACTCCCATGGCAACTCCGATGCGTTCGGATCAACCGCGTACGCAGGTCTGGGGTGCTTTTCGTCGAAGACGTAGAGACGGGCCTTGGGCTCGATCACAATGGAGTCCTCATCAATCTCGCCGTTGCCGTCCAGCACATCCGCCAGGGACAGCCCCAGGTGCTTCGAGAGGAACTTGTACGCGCCGATGCGTTTGGACCAGCCATAGTCATGGCCTTCTTCGGGCAGGTGCAGGTACTCGACTTTATCTGCGGCGCCGAATAACCCGTAGACGTTGCGAATGTGCGGATACTCGACTTCCGGCGTGTTCTTGGTCCAGTCCTTGCCATCGGAGATGAGCAGCAGCGGACGTGGGGCCGCCGCGGCGGCGATCTCCACGTTGCTCGTCTCGTAGCCCTTGTGCTTGTGCACGGGCATCCCGCTCTCGCAGACGCACCCGCCGAAGAAATGGGCCGAAACCATAACCACCGGGATCGAGACCGCGAC
>CAZDTD010000192.1:0-6896 GCA_964507995.1 uncultured Pirellulales bacterium
TGGCTGGCCTTTCCGGACAGACGAAACCGAGGCACAAACCATTCTAAGATGCATCTGTGCCCACATGTGAAAACGTATGCAAATGAAAGGGGTTGTGAGGCTATAACGCGGAGAACTGCCGAGTTGGACGGCTGGCGGCATCGAAATCGGTTTTATTGATGAGGACCGCTTTGGACGTTCGGCTCTGTAGCCGCCTCCTGATGCATCACACGTCAGACCAGGGGCCCGTTCCATTATGGAATGGGCCCTTTTTCTTTTTTGGGGAAATCGAGAAAGCACTGCTTGACGTGTGAATATGTATTCAGTATGGTGAACACTGGTTCGCTTTGATGAGTATTCATTCGCAGGTTTTGAGTAGGAGTACAGGAATGGAGAAACTCGTTGAGAAACAACAGAAACTCCTGGAGGAGGCCGCGAGACGTCATGTACTTGATGCTGTCGTGCGGATTACGCAGAAGGGCAATACCCCCGATTTCACCATGCAGCAGGTGGCGGATGAGGCCGGGATGGCCATCGGGACCCTCTACAACTACTTCGAGAACAAGAACGCCTTGATTATCTACGTGTCCCGCCAAGTGCTGATGATGCACAAGGAACGATGTCGTGTGGCCGCCCAGGGGCCGGGACCTGCGGATTTGCGTCTCCAGCGGATGATCATGGAGTTCATCGAATTCGGTCGGGAACATGTGATCATGTTTCGCCTCTTCGACCGAACGGGTGTGCATCAGCAAGTCCCGGAGGAGCAACGAGATCGGGACGCCAACGAAGACATCGATCTGATGCGATCGCTTCTCGCCGAGGGGGTTGCGCAGGGGGTCTTTCGCGAAATGAATACCCTTGCGATGGCCAAGATTCTCTTTTCGGGCATGATCGGCGCCTTGATGGCGCAGACCATTCTAAAGGAACTGTCTCCAGAACAGCTTAGTGGGGAACTGATGCGGCTCTTTCGCGCGTAGTCGGGGATCAGTTTGTGGTTGGGGGTGTCAGGCACGCCAGGAGGTCAAAGAGTTACTATGGGGAATGTACAACCAGATCGAGGAGTCCGAGGTTGCTTCGTCCCGCGCACGTTCATGTGGTTATACGTGGGGGTGGGACTATGCATCGCAGGCTGTGCAGTTGGCCCGGACTACGAACGTCCCAAGGGGGATATGCCGGACGCGTGGACACAATCTAAGGCTCCGAACGCAACCGAGTTCCAAGACCCCAACGAACTGACGCAATGGTGGACTCGCATGAACGATCCGGTTCTGGATTCCCTGATGGAGAAGGCCGTGCAGGCCAATCTGGATCTGCGCGAGGCTCTGTTTCGTATCCGGGAATCGCGGGCCTACCGAGCCTACGTCTCCGGCAGTCGCCTGCCTAATGTGGACGCGAGCAGCTCGTACACACGGAATCGCTACAGCGAGAACGGCGTGTCCCTCGGCACTGGCGAAGATGTAGGCCTCTACACCGGGGGATTCGACGCAGCGTGGGAAGTCGATCTGTTCGGGAAGATTCGACGGTCCGTGGAGTCGGCGCAGGCTTCGCTGGATGCCTCCGTCGATAACTACTACGGCGTGCAGGTCGCCCTGTTGGGCGAGGTGGCTGGTGCCTACGTGGAATTGCGGACCATCCAGCTTCGCATCCGATACGCTCAGAACAACCTTGTGGTCCAGAGCAAGACTCTCGGTTTGACGCGAGACCTGTTTGCGGCGGGGCGCGTTTCCGAGCTGGATGTCAAACGAGCGGAGTCGTCAGTGGCCAATACGGAATCCCAGATCCCGCCGTTGAAGGCGTCCGAGATCCAGGCGGTCAACCGTCTGGCCGTGCTGCTGGGCGATCTCCCAGGGACCGTGGGCCCGGAGTTGACAGCGCAAGGTGAGATTCCACAGATGTCTCAACTGCCGATGGTGGGTCTGCCTGCGGATCTGCTCCGTCGCCGGCCCGACATTCGCCAGGCGGAACGACAACTGGCTGCTCAGGTGGCGCAGATCGGCGTGGCCGAAGCCGAGCGGTACCCATCGTTCTCTTTGTCTGGGACATTTGAACTCCAAGCCCGTGACTTCGCCGATTGGGGAAGCTGGTCCAGTCGCGCGTATTCTTATGGGCCGAGTCTGAGATGGAACGTGTTCAGCGGAAATCGTGTGGACAACAATGTCAAGATTCAGGAGGCCGCCGCGGAGCAGGCCCGCGCCCGATATGAGCAGGCGGTGCTGACCGCGGTCGAGGAGGTGGAGAACGCCCTGGTGGCCCGCACCCACGAACGGGATCGCCATGCGGCTCTGGAGCACGCGGTCGCCGCTTCCGAGCAATCCGTGGCGCTCGTGCAGTCGCTCTACAAGAGCGGTCTCGCAAACTTCCAGGATGTACTCGATGTTGAGCAGACGCTCTTCGAGCAGCAGGACAGTCTGGCGGCCAGTCGAGGCCAGGTGGTGCAGAACATTATCCAGTTGTACAAGGCTCTCGGAGGCGGGTGGACCGTCGCGCAGGACACGTCGTGGGAGACGCCAGTCGAGGCGTCACCGTGATGTGACATATCGATCCGAAGGCAACCTGTCAGACAATCGTATTCGAAAGGCAGAATTCATCATGAAAGCAAGCCGTCTATTGGGTAGTGGGGTGTGCCTGGTCCTGATCGCGGGCCTGGGGTTCGGTGGGTACAAGCTCTTCACATCCAAACGGGCCATCGCCATGCCGGTTATGCCGCCGTCGGTTGTGACGGTCGCGACGCCGATCAGTCAGACTGTGATCGATGAGGAATTGTTCACCGGGACGACGGAGGCGGTTCAAACGGTTGAGATTCGCGCACGCGTGGAGGGTTATCTTCAGCGGATTCATTTCAAGGATGGTTCGGACGTTCGCAAGGGCGATCTGCTGTTCGAGATCGAGCCGGATTCGTTCGTGGCCCAGCGGGACCAGGCGCAGGCGACGTTGCAGTCCTGCGAAGCGGAGCAGGTCCGGGCCCAGATCGATCTGGATCGGATGCAGGAGGCTATCAAGACCAACGCAGTGAGCCAGCAGGACCTCAGCACGAAGATCGCGGATTTGGACAAAGCCAAGGCTGCGGTCGCTGCCGCTCGGGCGGCCCTGGCGGAGGCGGAACTCCAACTGAGCTACACCCGGATCGTGTCGCCCCTGGATGGACGGATCAGCCGACGCTTGGTGGACGAAGGCAATCTCGTGGGCGCAGGCCAACAGACCCTTTTGGCGACCATCGTTCAACTCTCGCCCATCTATGTCCACTTCTATGCGAGCGAGGGTTTCGTTTTGGAGAATCTCCAGACGAGTCCCTCGGTGGTACAGCCACTGGCCGTGGGCCTGGAGAACGAGACCGGGTATCCCAATGCGGGTGTCCTGAACTACTGGGACAACACGGTGAATACAACCACCGGTACAATCCTCCTGAGAGGCGAACTACCGAACCAGGAAGGAACGGCTCTTCCCGGCATGTTCGTGCGGGTACGGGTCCCGATGGCAGAACGGCTGAATACGCTGCTGGTGCAGGATGCGGCCCTCAGCACAGACCTTGGGGGCAAGTACCTTCTCGTAGTCAACGACAAGAATGTGGTCGAGCGTTGTCCCGTGAAGGTTGGTCGGCAGATCGGAGAGCTGCGCATCGTCGAGTCCGGGCTTTCCGCGGGCGCTCGCTACATTACGAAGGGGATTCAATCGGTTTTCGCGGGCAGTGAGGTCGTTCCACAGCTCGAAGGGGTGCAGCCCCAGCCCGTGCAGGCGACTGGTAAGCCGTGACAGATTTCGCGAAGCCATAGGAGTGTCTTTCGATGATTAGCGCGTTCTTTATCAAGCGTCCCATTTTCGCCATGGTGGTTTCTCTGATGATTGTCGTTCTCGGCTGCATTTCCATTCCGCAGATGGCAGTCGAGAAGACCCCGGACATCACGCCGCCGACCGTGGTGGTTTCCGCCACGTATCCCGGTGCCAGCGCCGAGGTGGTGGCCGAGACAGTCGCTACGCCGCTGGAGCAGCAGATCAACGGCGTGGACGGCTTGCTGTATATGTCTTCCAGTTGCGGCAACGACGGGTCCATGAGTTTGACCGTGACCTTCAAAGTCGGCACGGATGCCGACATGGCCACGGTCCTCGTGCAGAACCGGGTAGCCATGGCGGAGTCTCAGTTGCCTGAAGAGGTTCAGCGCCAGGGCATCACCACGCAGAAGCGATCCGGGAATATCGCCTTGCTCCTATGTCTGGTGTCGCCGAACAAAGAGTTTGACGAAATATACATGAGCAACTACTTCAACATCTATCTCAAGGACTCTCTGTCTCGCGTGTCCGGCGTCGGAGGCGTCATGTCGCTGGGCGCCAAGGATTTCAGCATGCGCATCTGGCTGGATCCGGACCTCCTAAAAGCTCGGGGCCTGACCGCTCAGAAGGTAATCGCGGCCATTGAGGAACAGAATGTGCAGGTGGCGCCGGGGCAGGTCGGTGCGGAGCCATCCACGGACAAACAGGCTTTTCAGTACACCATTCGAACCCTGGGCCGGCTGGAACGGGTGGATCAGTTCGAAGACATCGTGCTCAAGGTGACGGACGACCGCCGGGTCTTGCACCTGAAGGATGTAGCCAGGATCGAACTGGGGGCCGAAGAGTACACCTCCGTCGTCCGATTCAACGGCATGCCGGCGGTGGCCCTTGGGATCATGCAAACTCCCGGCGCCAACGCATTGGAGGTAGCCAGTGGGGTTCAGAAGGTGATGAACGGATTTGCCTCCAGTTTCCCCAAAGGATTGGAGTGGCACCTGAGTTACAATCCCACGGAGTTCATTTCCGAGTCCGTCAAGGAAGTTATCTGGACCCTGATTTCGACCATTGCCTTGGTCGTGCTGGTGGTTTATATCTTCTTGCAGGATTGGCGCACCACGTTGATCCCCACCGTTGCGATCCCCGTGTCCTTGGTCGGCACCTTCGCAGTGATGCACGCGATGGGTATGTCTATCAACACCCTGACCCTGTTTGGGTTGGTCCTGGCGATCGGCATTCTGGTTGACGATGCGATCCTTGTCGTGGAAAACGTCATGCGTCTGATGGAAGAGGAAGGACTGAACCCCAAAGAAGCGTCACTCAAGGCCATGCAACAGGTCACCGGCCCGGTGATCGCCAGTACACTGGTCCTCCTGGCGGTGTTCGTTCCCACGGCGTTGGTCGGCGGAGTATCGGGACGGCTCTACTACCAATTCGCTGTGACCATCTCCGTCTCGGTAGTGCTATCGGGCATCAATGCGCTTACCCTGAGTCCGGCCCTGTGCGCCCTGGTGTTCAAGCCGGTCGGAGAGGGCAAAACGCCGGGGTGGCTCTTCCGACAGTTCAATCGTTTTCTGGACGGCACCCGTGCCGGCTACATGGTTGTTGTGGGCAAAGTTGTCCGGAGTATGCTGGTTTCCATGACTTTGTATGGGGTCTTGATCTTCCTGACAGTCGTCGGGCTTCTCAACGTCAAAAGCGCATTTCTGCCGGACGAGGATGAAGGCAACATCTTTGTCAACGTGGAATTGCCGACCGGCGCCAGCCTGCAACGGACTACGCAGGTGATCGAACGCGTGGAGCGAATCCTCGCCGAGACTCCGGGCATCGCCTCGTACAACGCCATCGGAGGATTCTCCATGCTCGGCGATGACGCCTCAAACTCCGCTGCCATGTTCGTGGGGCTGGCCCCTTGGGATGAGCGAAAGGGCACATCGCTGTCCGTGGAATCCATTGTAGGGCATCTCCAGCAGCAACTATCCACTATTCAGGAGGCTCGCTGTCTGGTGTTTCGCCCGTCGCCCATCATGGGACTGGGTATGACTGGAGGATTCGAGCTGAAGATTCAGGATCGAGGCGGCGCGGGCCTGCAGGAACTCCAAAGGGTCGGCGATGCTCTCGTTGCCGCCGACCGGTCCAGCCCGATCGTGACGCAGCTTAACAGTTCCCTGCGCGCCAATGTGCCCCAAGTATATCTCGATATAGATCGAGAGAAAGCCAAGCAGCTCGGCGTCTCGTTGGACACCGTTTTCAACGCTCTCCAATCCAACTTCGGCTCGTATTATGTGAACGACCTCAACCTCTTCGGCCGAGTCTTTAAGGTACAGTCCCAAGCCGAGTATAAGTTCCGGGCATCCAAGGAGGACATTCTCAGGCTGGAGGTGTCCAACGACAAGGGCGGCATGGTGCCACTTCGGACGGTCGCTACGGTGAGGGACTCCTCTGGCCCACAGGGCGTCTCGCACTACAATCTGTACCCCTGCACTACGATCACGGGTTCGGCGGGTGCTGGCTACAGCTCGAGCCAGGCCATGGACGAGATGAAACGGTTGATGAAAGAGACTCTGCCGGCCTCGATGGGTTATGAATGGTCCGGCATGAGCTTCCAGCAAATCGAAGCGGGGAACAAGACGCTGATCATCTTCGGCATGGCTGTAATTTTTACGTTTCTCTTCCTGGCGGCTCAATACGAAAGCTGGTATACTCCCGTTGCCATCCTGCTGTCCGTGCCGTTTGCGGTATTCGGCGCTATCCTGGCAATTTTTCTGAGGTCTTATGACAGCGACATCTACGTCCAGATCGGTATGGTTCTGTTGATCGGCTTGGCCGCCAAGACTGCAATCCTGGTGGTCGAGTTCGCCAAACAACACCACGAAGAAGGCCACTCGATCATCGATTCTGCCATGCTGGCGTGCAGGGTCCGATTCCGGCCCATTCTGATGACGGCCCTGACTACCATCATTGGCGTGTTGCCCTTGATGATCGCCACGGGCGCCGGATCGGCCAGCCGTCGGACCCTTGGCACTGCCGTGGCCGGTGGCATGACGATGGCCACAGTTCTGGGCGTCTTCTTCTTTCCGGTCCTGTATGGGGTGGTCCAGCGGTTCGCAGAGCGGCTCCACCCGAGTCGGGGATTGAGTCGGGAGCCGGTCAAG
>CAZDTD010000193.1:0-6819 GCA_964507995.1 uncultured Pirellulales bacterium
ACAGAGAAAGTCATTCGGATCGAGGGGGCCTCGGAGCACAACCTCAAGAACATCAGTCTGGACATCCCGCGCGACAAGCTCGTCGTGATCACGGGCATCAGCGGGTCGGGCAAAAGCTCGCTGGCGTTCGACACGATCTACGCGGAAGGCCGGCGCAAATACGTCGAGTCGCTCAGCGCCTACGCCAGGCAATTTCTCGAACAGATGCAGAAACCCGCAGTGAACGAGATCTCCGGCCTGCCGCCCACCATCGCCATCGAGCAGCGAAGCGCCAGCAGCAATCCGCGTTCGACGGTGGCGACGACCACCGAGATCTACGACTACTTCCGCCTGCTGTTCGCTCGGGTGGGCCAGCCGCACTGCTGGGTCTGCGGACGCGAGATCACCAGCCAGCATTCCACCCAGATCGTCGAATCGATCCTGGGCCGGCCCGAGGGGACCAAGATCCAGGTCTGCGCCCCGCTGATCCGCGGCAAAAAGGGCGAGCACAAGGACATCTTCGCCAACATCCAGCGGGAAGGCTTCGTCCGGGTCCGCGTGGACGGCGTCATCTACGACATCCAGAACGTCCCGGCCCTGGCCAAGACCAAAAAGCACGACATCGCGGCGGTGGTAGACCGCCTGATTATCCGGGACGGCATCCGCACCCGCCTGGCGGATTCCGTGGAGACCGCCTTGAAGCTCGCCGACGGCCTGCTGCTGATGCTCATCCAGGAGCCCGCCGGAGCCAAAGGCAACGAGAGCGACGGCGCGTGGGAAGAGGTCATCTACAGCGAGAAATTCGCCTGTCCCGACCATCCGGAGGCCAGTCTGGAGGAACTCTCGCCGCGACTGTTCAGCTTCAACAATCCCTACGGCGCGTGCAAGAGCTGCGACGGACTCGGCACCATCCTCGAATTCGATCCGGACCTGATCGTGCCGGACAAGAGCGTCTCGCTCGAAAACGGCGCCGTCGACGCCTGGCGCCGCAGCGGCAAGCGGATGAACATTTATTACAACCGCTTGGTCAAGCGGTTCTGCCGGGACACAGGCATCAGCAAGGCCATCCCCTACGAAGAGATCCCCACGGACATCCAGCACCTGCTCATGTACGGCACGACCGAGGCGGATGAGGAAAAATACGGCATCTGGTTCGAGGGCGTCATCCCGAACCTGAGCCACCGTTGGAAGAACACGACGAGCGAGTTCGTCAAAGCCCGGCTCCACGCTTACCTCTCCGAGCAGCCCTGCCAGACCTGTCACGGGGCCAGGCTGAAGCCGGAGGCGATCGCCGTCACCGTCGGCGGCAAGAGCATCCAGGAAGTCAGCCACATGAGCGTCGAGAACGCCCAGCAGTTCTTCCGCGAGCTCCAGCTCAATCCCGAGCAGACGATCATCGCCGCCCAGGTTCTCAAGGAGATCCAGGCCCGCCTGCAGTTCATGCTCGACGTGGGCCTGGGCTACCTCACGCTCGACCGCATGAGCGCCACGCTCGCCGGCGGCGAGGCCCAGCGGATTCGCTTAGCCACCCAGGTCGGCAGCGGCCTGGTCGGCGTCTGCTACGTCCTCGACGAGCCGACGATCGGCCTGCACAAACGGGACAACGACCGGCTCCTGGGCATCCTCCAGACGCTGGCCCGGATCGGCAACACGGTGATCGTCGTCGAGCACGACGAGGACATCATGCGGGCAGCCGACTACATCATCGACATCGGTCCGGCGGCCGGCGCCCACGGCGGCGCGATCATCGCCCAGGGCACCTACGACGACATCCTCCACTCGCCCACCTCGCTCACGGGCGAATATCTCAGCGGCCGCAAGAGCATCGCCGTGCCTCCCAAGCGGCGTCCCTACTCCCTCAAGAAGTGCATCGAGATCAAAGGCGCCGCGGAGCACAACCTCAAAGGCATCGACGTGAAGTTCCCGCTGGGCGTCTTCATCTGCGTCACCGGCGTTTCCGGGTCGGGCAAGAGCACGCTCGTCAACCACATCCTGCTGCGGGGCCTCAAGCGCCACCTGTACCAATCGCGCGAGAAGCCCGGCGCGCACAAGAACATCCTGGGCATCTCGCAGATCGACAAGGTGATCGAGATCGACCAGTCGCCCATCGGCAAGACGCCGCGAAGCAACCCGGCCACCTACACCGGCGCGTTCGACCTGATCCGCAAGCTCTTCTCGATGACCCGCGAGGCCAAGATCCGCGGGTACACGCCGGGACGGTTCAGCTTCAACGTCAAAGGCGGCCGCTGCGAATCCTGCAAGGGCCAGGGCACCAAGGTGATCGAGATGCACTTTCTGCCGGACGTGTACGTCACGTGCCAGGACTGCAAGGGCACTCGATACAATCCCGAAACCCTCCAGATCACATACAAAGGCAAGAACATCGCGGACGTCCTCGACATGCGGATCGAGGACGCGGTGGAGTTCTTCGCCAACTTCCCGACGATCTCGCGGATGCTCAAGACGCTCGCCGACGTCGGCCTGGGCTACGTGCAGCTCGGCCAGTCCTCGACCACGCTCTCCGGCGGCGAAGCCCAGCGCGTGAAGCTCGCGGCGGAGCTGAGCCGGGTGGCGACCGGTCACACGCTCTATCTGCTCGACGAACCGACCACCGGCCTGCACTTCGCGGACATCCACAACCTCCTGGGCGTCCTGCAGAAGCTGGTGGACCTGGGCAACACCGTCGTCGTGATCGAACACAACCTTGATGTCATCAAGACGGCCGACTATATAATAGACCTCGGCCCCGAGGGCGGAACCGACGGCGGAACCATCGTGGCCGCCGGAACGCCCGAGGAGATCGTCAAAGTCCCGGCCAGCTATACCGGCAGATTCTTGAAGGACAAACTGGCATGAGACGATAGGACCTATAGGTCCCATGAGTCCAATAGGTCCTATCTCCCATCCCGAGATAAGGAGGCAGGACAATTCAGACTGCGCAATCAACCGCTTCGTCGCGACAGTGGGACTCTGAGCTGAACAGCATCGAGGACCTCCGGCGTCTCAACGCTCAGTGGGGACTCTCGGTCGACGCTGTCGAGGATGTCTCGATCCTGGCCCAGCCCGTCCCCTTCGGCCCGCTGACGATTCCCAACTCCCTGGCCATCCATCCGATGGAAGGCTGCGACGGCGACGCCCAGGGCCGTCCGGACGCGCTCACCGTCCGACGATACGACCGATTCGCCGCTGGCGGAGCAGGGTTGATCTGGGCCGAGGCCATCGCTGTGGTCGAGGAGGCACGCGCCAATCCCCGCCAGCTCTGGCTTCACGAGGGCAGCAAAGACGCGTTCCAGGCCATGATCCGCCGGACGAGGGACATCGCAGCCCAGGCCAACGGAACCGCCCACAGGCCGGTGATCGTGGCGCAACTGACTCATTCCGGCCGATACAGCAAGCCCGGTCCGACTCCGAGACCGATCATCGCCCAGCGGGACCCCTATCGCGATCCGATGGCCCCGCAGCCCAGGCCGGACGCCAATCGCAAGAGCAAGCTGCCGGACGATTATCCCATCGTCACGGACGAATACCTCGACCGGGTCCAGGACGCCTACGTCGAAGCGGCACGCCTCGCGTACGAGGTCGGCTTCGACGCGGTGGACATCAAGTCCTGTCATGGCTACCTCATCAGCGAGCTTTTCGCCTGCCATAGCCGACCGGGCAGGTACGGCGGATCGTTCGAAAACCGGACCCGGTTCTTCCTCGACGTGATCGACCGCATTCGCGAAGAGCTCGGCGACAAGATCCAGGTCGCCACGCGACTGGGCATCTACGACGCCATCCCCTACCCCTACGGCTGGGGCGTGGACAAAGACGACTACACGAAGCCCGACCTGACCGAGCCCAGAAAGTTGATCGCCCTGCTCCGGCATCGCGGCGTCCGGCTCATCGACGTCACGGTCGCCAATCCATACTACAATCCGCACGTCGGCCGGCCATTCAACCAGCCCATCGCAGGCGGGTACCCCGAGCCGGAACACCCGCTCGTCGGCGTCGCGAGGATGATCGACCTGACGGCCCAGGTCCAGAGGGAATTCCCCGACATGGCGTTCGTCGGCACCGGCTATAGCTGGCTGCGAACGCTCTTCGCCAACGTGGGAGCCGCCGCCAGGAGCCAGGGCCTCGTGACGCTGGTCGGCGCGGGCCGCATGGCGATGGCGTATCCCGACTTCGCGCGGGACATCCTCCGCGAGGGGAAGATGCGTCCGGAGAAGGTCTGCGTCGCGTGCAGCGCGTGCTCGCAGATCATGCGGGACGGCGGCCGGGCCGGATGCGTCGTGCGGGATAAAGAAGTCTACGGCCCGATCTTCAGGCAAGGTCGGATGCACGACAAGGCCCAGGGACAGCCGTCGGCATAGGTTCCATCAGTCCCATGAGTCCTATACGCCGTATAGGTCCGATGTTTTTTTGAGAAAGGAAGCACCGCCATGACAGATCGGCCCGTCGCCATCGTTACCGGCGCCAGCCGGGGCATCGGCAGGAGCATCGCACTGGAGCTGGCGTCCCTGGGTTACGACCTGGTCGTCAACCGGGTCCAGGACGAGCGGCCCGAGGTCCTGGACGAAGCCGCGGCGTTCGGCGCGCGATGCGAGTTCGTCGCAGGCAGCGTCGCCGAGCTTGGCACGAGACAGAAGATCGTCGAGACAACCAGGACGAAGTTCGAACGATGCGATCTGCTGGTCAACAACGCCGGTGCCGGTCCCGCCAAACGTCTGGATCTCCTCGAAGCCACCGAAGAGAGTTTCGACCGGGTCCTCGGCATCAATCTCAAGGGCCCCTACTTCCTCACGCAGCTCGTCGCCAACTGGATGGTCGAGCAGCGGAGGCAGTATCCGGATCGGCCCCTGCGAATCGTCAACACCGGCTCGATCTCCTCGTACACGAGTTCCCCCTCGCGGGGCGAGTACTGCGTCAGCAAGGCGGGCGTCGCGATGATGACCAAGCTCTACGCCGACCGGCTGGCCGAGTACGACATCGGCGTCTTCGAGGTCAGTCCCGGCATCATCCAGACGGACATGACCCGCGTCGTGAAGGACAAATACGACAAGATGATCGCCGAGGGAGTGACGCCGATCCGACGCTGGGGCAAGCCTGAGGACGTGGCGAAGGCCGTCGGCGCGATCGCCGAGGGCCGACTCGATTTCTCGACCGGGACCGTCATCCACGTCGATGGCGGCTTCCATCTGAGACGACTGTGACACGAGTGAGACGATATAGGTCCTATTTGTCCCATAGGTCCTATGTCCTTTTGCCAAAGGAGGCACAAGAACAATCATGGACATCAAAACGGCGCTCGTCACACTGATCCGTGACGGTTTCATCCTCGTCTTCAACCAGGACAAGCTCGACATCGTCAGGACCGCGCGGGCACTCGTGGAGGCCGGGATCAACAACATGGAGGTCACGTGCCGGATCAAGAAGCCTCTGGAGAAGCTCTCGCGACTTCGCAAAGAGCTGCCCGACTTCGTGGCCGGCTCCGCCAGCCTGATCGACTGGCCCGGCATGACCTCGGTCTACAACCACGCACACCAGGACGATCCGCTTCCCTCGCTCCAGCAGGTAGTGGACGCGGGCGCGTGCTATTTGGTCTCGGCTGTGAACTTCAGCGACATGGGCTACAAGCGGTTCGCCGGCCGGATCGCGATGATCCCCGGCTGCGGCAGCGCCACCGAGGTCGTCACGCAGTTCGCCAAGGGCGCGAACCTCTGCAAGGTCTTTCCCGCCAGGGAACTGGGCGGTCCCGCGTTCGTCGAGGCCATCGACCCGGCCCTGCACAAGACGATCAGCTTAGTCCCCACGGGCGGCACGACCGTAGCGAATATCCCCGACTACATCAACGCAGGCGTCCTCGTCCTGGGCGGCTCGTTCAGCATGATCGAGAAGCCCACACTCAAGAAGATCGTCGAAGAGCAGGACTACAAGCTGCTGGCTAAGGAGCTGGCGACTATAAAGCGATTGATCGATGAAACCCGGGCGAAGAAATACCCCGATCTCGATTTCAAAAAAGCCTCGCTCGAAGAGATCGCCCACAAGACCGGACGTCGCTTCAACACGGACTGAGACACTCGGGAGCAGAGCACATGATCCGAACGCTCGTTTCAACCATCCTGGCAATCTCGCTGGCGTCGGCTGCAACGAACGAGCCGTCCTCTGTGGCAACGCGGAACACAAAGGATACCGGCTATCGCGGCATCTGGTACATGAACCAGCCGCTCCAAAACGAATACCGCTTCAAGTACAGCGGCGGGCTCGGCACGTACTGCGCCAAGCACAAGCCCTTCGCGGTCTATTGCGAGAAGGTGAACAAGACCTTCTTCTGTTACGGCGGGACCTCCGAGGACTCCTATTTGAAACACGACCTGACAACCGGAGCAGACCGCAAGGACCTGTCCGGCGCCCTGCTGCACATGGTCTCCTATTACGACCACACGACCGGCAAAGTCCCGCGCCCGACGATCCTGCTCGACAAACAGACCCAGGACGCCCACGACAACCCGGTCATCGCGGTGGACGACGAGGGGTATCTGTGGATCTTCTCGACCTCGCATGGCGTCTCGCGACCTTCCTACATTCATCGCAGCAAGGAGCCCTACAGCATCGATGAATTCGAGCAGGTCCACGCGACGAAGATCGAGGCCGGCAAAGAAGTGCCCATGACGAATTTCTCCTACATGCAGGCCTGGCACATCCGTGGTCGAGGCTTTGCCGCCTTCTTCACACGGTACAGTTATCCGGCCGCACGCACCGCGTGCTTCGCGACCAGTCCCGATGGAGTCCGCTGGTCGGAATGGCAGAGGCTCGCCGCAATCGACCAGGGGCACTATCAGATCAGCACGGCCGACA
>CAZDTD010000194.1:0-6799 GCA_964507995.1 uncultured Pirellulales bacterium
AGGCGGCGCTGGGATTCGAACCCAGGAATAACGGTTTTGCAAACCGTCGCCTTTGGCCACTTGGCTACGCCGCCCAAAGACTGCAACTATCGGGTCCTGCCCGCCCAGCCTGCGATTCTATCGGACGCCAGGAACACTATTGCCTGCCGGCATTATAGCCGGGAGCGTCATTCTGTCAAAGCAATCGCAGAAAAGCCGCCGGGTCAAGGACCAACTTTGGGGCAGTTTACATGGAACTGGCCCACGACACAACACAATTTACGGCAAATCCCGGTCCCCGGCTACCGATCTTTCATCCAGACCGAGGAGTTGATCGACCGACGGCCTCGGCGGGGGCCGCCCTGGCCCGGACCGCCGGTTGGGGTTTCCTCGATGCGGTTGTCGCGGGCGTAGTAGGGGATCGCGGTCAGGGGGGAACTATCGGCCCAGGTGCCCTCGATGACCGTGACGCCGCCCAGAAGGTCGCCTTTCCACTCGGTTTTCAACGGCGTCTGCGGCGGGAGGACCTTGCCCAATTCCTGGTCCGCGGCCTCGACGCAGTAGATCAGCGGGCCGTATCGCAGGGCGACTTGGCCCTTCGTCGCGGCGATCTTGTCGCTGGCCTTGATTCGCTGGATCTTCATGGGCAGCTTCAGGTCGATTGTGTCGCCGGCCTTCCAGGTCCGCGTGATGACCGCGTACCCTTTTTCAATCGTCGGCTCGATCGCGATGCCGTTGACGGAGATCGACGCGATCCCGTCGGATTCCGGCGTGGCGGTGTACAGCTCGCTGACGTTGCGGTCCGGGACCCGGATACGGATGCTGAAATCCTTCTGCGTCCTGGGATTGACGGTGATCGAGACGTCGCCGCTCCAGGGGTAGTCTGTCTTCTGGACCATCTGGACGTCCGTGCCGGCCACCTTCTCCACGTTGATCGTACTGCCGATGAAGAGGTTTACGTACAAGCCTTCGGAGCCCTTGACGTAGGTCCAGGTGGGCGCCATCAGCAGGGTCCGCGGGATATTGCCCACGCAGCAGGGGCAGTTGTGCCACGGATAGCGGGGGCCTCGCGAGTCCAGCGGATTCTGATAGTAGAAGTTCTTCGCGTCCGTATCGACCGAGCCGAGCAGGGCGTTGTACATCGATTCCTCGTACAGGTCGGCGTACTTGGCGTCGTGATAGGCGATGTTCATCTTGTGCTGGAAGAAGATCAGGCCGCAGGTTGAGCAGGACTCGCAGTAGGCGTCGTGTCGGAGCGAGTAGTCGGGTCCGAAGCCTTCGGAGGTCTCGCCGCTGCCGATGCCGCCGGTGACGTAGTACTTCCGGTTGACCATGCTGTCGTAGAGGCTCATCACGGCGCTCTGGTAGTCCGTATCATGCGTCTCGGCGGCGACGTCCGACATGGCGGAGTAGCTGTAGGCGGCGCGGACCGCATGGCCTACCGCTTCGTACTGCTGCTGTACCGGCACGTGGCTCTGGTCGTATTCGCTTCCGTCCCGACGGCAGTCGAGCAGGAACTTGGCGAGCTGGATGTAGCTGTCGCCGGGGCTGCCTGGTCCTTCCATGTCGTTGACGAACCGTCCGAATCGCACGAGGGCCTGCTCCATCTCCTGATGGCCGTCGAACCAGTCCTTTTTCCCCGGCCCGAGGTTGGCAACCCAGCAATCCGCCAGTTTCTTGGCCGCGTTGTACAGTCGCTTGTCCGTGCCGTTGGTGAGGGTGTAATGGTTGATCGCCGACTCGATGAAGTAGCCGGCGACGTAGCCCTCGTGCTCGCCTCGCCAGCGAGGATCCCAGCGTACCGGCTTTTGACGATCTCCCCTCGCGCCGAGCGTGTAGCGGGTTTGGAGGTAGCCGTCGGGCTCCTGGGCCGCGAGGATCTTGGGAATCCAGTCCTCCAGCGTCGTCTTCATCTTCTCCTGGGCCTGGATGATCTGGGAATCGCCCTGCGGATCGACCATCAGCGCGATGCAGATCGATTCGACCGTCTGATGCACCCAGGCGTTGGAGAAGGGATAGCCGACGTGCGGCCTGGCGGGCTCGCCCTTGAGCTTCCTGGCGGCCTCGATGAAGTTGTTCATGCCGCCTTCGCGCAGGTTCGGATCGTTGTTCTTGTCGATGCAGTGGGGAATCCAGTTGACGATGAGCGCCTTGGCCCGCGCGTTCCACAGCGGGCTGTCGATTTTGTACTTCTTCGTATAGACCACGTCCAACCGGTCCGATGGAGGGGGCAGGACCACCTTCACGACCAGCGTGGACGAACCGGCCAGAGGCTCCTTGCCCGCCGTCAGGCTCAGGACGTAGTTGCCTATTCCGGAGAAGGTTGCGGTCGTCGCCGGTTCATTGGCGTTCTCGAAGGCGACGTCGCCCGGGCCGGCCAGCTTGCTCCAGGCGATGGCAGTTTTGCCGTTGGCAGGGGGCTTCAGCGTTTTCACTTCGCCCGCCAGGTAGGTCTTGCCTCCCAGGACGACGGAGCGGTCGATGCCCGCCGTGACCATGGGCGCAAACTCGGGCGAGTTGCCCGAGTCGTAGACCTTCCATTCGAGGATGCCGGTGGAGAACTCGCCGTCCGAGTCGATTTCGAGCTTGAGCCGGGTTGTGCGGATCTCGTCGAACGTTGTCGTGTTGTAGCGGTCTTCCGCGACGCCCAGTCCCGACGCGTTGGGGACCGGTATGAATGCGTTGCCATCCCAGTACAGCAGCCGGCTGGCCTTGGGCGCGTGCACGCCGCGACGGTCGGCCCACCAGTAGACGTCGATCTTCGCGGCGCTGATGGCCTGGCTCCACTCGTATTGCACCCACTGAGTGCCTCGCGTGGGCCAGTTGCCATAGGAGCCTCGCCAGGCGTCCTGGGAGTTCCTGGGGTCGAAACCGTCGTTGAGAGCCGTGTTCCGGGTGTCGCCGGAGACGTAGGAACTGGAGGGCGTCGCCACGAGGGCGAGGTTTACTGCCTGTTGTGCGAAAGCGGCGCTGCACGGCATGGCCGCGACGCCCGCCGCCAGGGTCATCAAGCTGCAAAGCAGGTTCGAAGTTTTCACGAGATATCTCCTTTGCCTGAGGTGGATGCTTGTCTGCGTCACGGTTGGGCGTCGGCCCGGATGATCCGGATTCCGTAGACGCCCGCGGTGGAACTGCCCTCGGCGGCCTGGAACCGCACCGTCGCTTTCTCTTTCCCCTGGACCAGGCCGGCGGGGATCGCATACTCGACATCGAAGAACCGGGCCGGCTCGCTGTGCTCCAGCCGCTCCTGGCCGATCCGCTGCCCCTCCACCTGGATCTCGAAGTCGGCCGGGCCCCGGCGGCGTTCCATGCTGTAGTATGTCACGACCAGCTTCGCGGGGCGAGCCGGGTCCACGGGCATCGCGAAGGAGAACCAGCTTCTCGCGAATCGTCCGGGCCGGCCTTCGCTGCTGAGAGGCCTGGCGTTCTCGTCGCCCGTCTGGAAATTGTAGTCGCGTTCGGGCTGCATTTGTCCAGGCTGCGCGAAGGCCACGGTGGCCGCTTCGAGCCTTTGCAGCCGCTCCTGCTCGGCGGCGTACTCGGCCTTCTTCTGCTCCCATTCGCTCTGCGTGAACAGGTCCCAGTAGATCGCGTACAGGCGGTTGTGCAATCGGTAGAAGGGGACCAGAGTCGCCTCCTGTCTGCGGTCGGCGCCGCGATTGTCGCGGCCGACGTCGAGGGTGTGGAACTCGCCGGGCCGGCCCTCGATGGGTTTGAGCCAGTCGGAAACATTCCTGTCGGCGGCCACGAACACTGGCACCGTGGGGACGCCTTCCTCGGTCGCTCCCGGAGGACCGTGCCGCTCGGGGCCGATGTCGCCGGCCAGGACGAGCGGACCCCACATCACCGCTGCGACGCGGGGATTGTCGGGAGTCGGCTCCAGGTAGAGCGTTTTGGGCAGGCCCACCTCGACGGTATCGCCGGTTTTCCACGTTCGCTTGAGTTCGACGTAGGAACTCGGGCCCTGTGGCGTCTGGCTCTCGCCTGGGTCGCGGCGGAAACCCACCGGCCGGCCCGACTCGGGGACGTTCCGAAACGGGTCGATTACATCGGCAGGCACAGCCTCGCCGTTGACCTTGAGGGAGAAGCCGTCGCCCGCCCAGGAAGGCTTGCGGAGGGCCAGCGTGAATTCCTTCGGCGATTGGATCGCCAGCTTGATTGTTGCGGACTCGCCTTCCGGGAAACCGGTGTCCACGGTCAGCTTGACGCCTGACTTGGCCCAATCCGCCGTCGAAGGCACATAGAGGTTTACATAGAGTTTGTCGCCGGCTTCGTAGTAGATCCCGTCGCCGTGCAGAGCGTGGCTCTCCATCCCTGTTCCCACGCAGCAGGTGAAGTCATGGAACATGTCCTGGTACTCGTGTTGCACGGCCTGTCCGACGGGGACCATGTAGCAGGTTCGCCCGTCGTTGGGATCGATGGAGGCCAGGATGTGGTTGAACAAGGCCCGCTCCTGGAAGTCGGCGTAATGGGCGTCGGGCTCCAGGGCGAAGAGCCGCCGGGTGAGCTTGAGCATGTTGTAGACGTTGCACGTCTCTGCCGTGCGGCCATCCTTGACGGCGCTGAGCTTGTCGGGCTCATGGAAATACTCGTCTTTGCCGTTGCCGCCGGTGGCGAAACTGTGATGCTGGACGACGCGGTCCCAGAAGAAGCCCGCCGCGAGGATGTCGCCGGCCTGGCCGGTATAGGCGAAGCGGTCGGCCGAGCCGATGAGTTTGGGGATCTGGGTATTGCCGTGCTTGCCGTGGAGGTTGTCGATGTGATGTTCGAGCGGCTGGATGAACGAATGATGTTCGAACTTGTATGAAAGGTCCAGCCAGCGGCTGTCGCCCGTGTCGGCATAGAGGTCGATCATGATCTCGTTCATGCCGCCGAATTCCGTGTTGAGCATTCTCTGAATTTGCTCGTCGCTGAGCGGAGCGAGTATCCCCTCGGCCCATGCGGCGAACTGGATCTCGACTTCCAACGCGGTCTTGTTGCCAGTGTAGCGATAGGCGTCCCGCAGGCCGGCGTAGGTCTTGTGCAGGGTGTACCAGGGAGACCACATGCCGTTGAGGTCGAAACCGCTCGATCGGATTTCGCCCTGCGAGAGCCGGTGGAAGAGTTCCTGGCCGTCGAGCAGATCCTCCGGCCGGGCCTCGCCGTAAGGGTCTCGCTGTGCCCTCGGACGGCTGCCTTGCAGGGCGCCCAGGTAGCCGTTGCCGTGTTTGTCCTGGACCTCTTTCATCTCCTTGACGAGATAGTCGGCTCGCTCCTTGAATCGTGCGTCGCCTGTCGCTGCGTACATGAGGCTGACCGCCGAGAGGTAATGGCCGGCGATGTGGCCGGTCAGTTGCCTGCCGTCGACGGCGTCCCAGCCGTCGTAGCCTTTGGCCTTCGGCTCCAGTCCGGCCCGCAGGCGGTAACCCGCCATCATGCGGTCGGGCTCGAGTTCCAGCAGGTACCTGGCGGTTGCGCCCTGAGCCTGTTGGAGCGGCCCGCCGGTCAGCCGGACGCAGGTCAGATCGAGCGGTCTGGCCTGTATGAGTTTGTCCTCGAAGCCTTTGACGCCGGGATCGGTGGCCTCTGCGAACATGTAGTTGCAGAATGCGAAAACGAACAACGCGGAACCTAAACCACATCTTCTCACAGCAGCCTCCTTATTGTATGGGGGGATTCGATGAGCGTGGTGTGCGTGTCAACTGCTAAGCCAAGCCTCTCATACTGCGTTCCCTATTCCTCCACGAGCCGGTTACAGACCGCATGCAGCTTACGGCGAGCTGCGGGTGTTGTCTATGAGAAACAACGCTCCCGCACGACAAGACGCAAAATGGCGTTTTCTGCGAGTTTCGTGCGGGCAGCAGGGGACATGCTCCTGTCGATGCGGGGCATCGTCGCAGAAGATGCGTCTGGGCCGCGTCTGGGCACGGCAGCCGCCGTCATCGCGTTTTTTTTGGCGAAAACGCGGTTTTCTTTTGACAGGGGACCGGCCCGCAGCTACATTTCTCGCAATCTCAATCCAAGGAATGGAGGTTTGTTCAATGCAGGAATATGAAGATCTGAAGAGATTGGTGGCAGAAATCGAGTCGGATATCAACAAGGCCGAGGGCGGCAACAAGGCGGCCGGCACGCGAGTTCGCAAGCAGATGCAGACGATCAAGCAGGCGTCCCAGCTCGTCCGCAACCGCGTCCTCGAGATCCGATCCACCGATTAAAACGCGATACCACTACTCCTAACGGATCGCTCCCTCCGCGAGAAGGCGGTGTTGCGATGTGCGACCCGTGAGACTGGCCTATTTCGCTTTCGCACTCCAACGGCATGAGACTGTCGTCTTGTGGAGTGTATGCCCAGAGGTGTTTTATGCCACCGGCTTTGTTATTTGACTTGACCGAGATCGACCTGAATGCCAAACCCCTGTTCGACCGAGAGGCGATCTGCCGGGTGAATCCGCAGCGGTTCGAGATGCAGCATCTCGACGGCATCCTCTGGTACGACAAGGACAAGGCTTGCGTCCTGGGCTATAAGGACGTGACCGACAAGGAGTTCTGGGTCCGAGGGCACATCCCCGACCGGCCCCTCATGCCCGGCGTGATCCAGATCGAGTCCGCCGCCCAGTTGCTGAGCTGGTTCGTCAAGGAAGTCTACCAAGAGGGGGGATTCGTCGGCTTCGGCGGGATCGAACACGCGAAATTCCGCGCTGCCATCGAGCCCGGCTGCCGTCTCCACCTGCTGGGCCACGTAACCGAAGCGAGAAAAGGCCGCAGATACGTCTGCGACGTCCAAGGCGTGGTCAACGGCAACCTCGCCTTCGAAGCCACCATCTCCGGCATGAAAGTGTGA
>CAZDTD010000195.1:0-2491 GCA_964507995.1 uncultured Pirellulales bacterium
TCCGAGGTCATTGAGATCATGATGGCCAAACGCCGCGAGGACCGCTACAACAACGTCGAAGAGCTCCTCCTGGATCTGGAAGCCCTTCGCCAAGGCCATCCGCCGCTCCAGGCCCACAAACGTTTCGACGTCTCCATGCTCGAACAGCTCGAAGACGGCGATACGGTCGAGATCGAGCGTACGACGGACACCGACGAGATTATCACCCGTTACCGTCTCTATCTCCTCATCCTCGGTGCAGTCTCCTTCTTCTCGATCCTGGTTATCATCGTCATGCTGGTGTTGTGACGCGTCGGGCAGAGTGAAAGGATTTCTCATGAAGGGTGAGTTTACGGCCATTATTGAGAGCGCTCCTGAGGGGGGCTATTGGGCGATCTGTCCGGAGATTCCGGGCGCCAATGGGCAGGGTGAGACTGTCGAAGAGGCAAAAGAGAGTCTCAAGCAGGCAATCATTCTCCTGCTGGAGGACAGACTGGAAGATATCCGACGTGGTCTGCCCAACGATGCAATTCAAGAGACAATTGCAATCCTATGAAACGCAAAGAATTGGAGAAACGACTGAGGTTGCGGGCTGTTTCCTCAAGAGAGAGGGTGCGTCGCATTCGCTCTGGATCAACCCCAGAACAGGCGTCATCGAAGCCATCCCCGGCCACACTGAAATCAAGGAACCCCTGGCCCGGAAGATCCTGAGAAGCCTGGATGCCGAATAGCGGGGCGTCCGCTCGCAGTGCCTTTCCTCTCGGCGAATGGCCATTGAATGCCGAGGTCATCATTGTGCTTCACAGTGCATGATTATCGGGTTTACGAGATGACACGGAATTACGTGGTTGTGAATAAGCCGGCCGGGAGTGTCGATATAATGGAAGTATGGCCAGAGGCGGTGCCAAATTCTCTTCTGAGGAGCTGGTGCGGGTCCTGAGTCGGTATGATATCGGGATCGTGCATCAGGTCCGACCCCTGTCGGTGGGCAACAGCCGTGCCCCGAAGGTGGTTGTGGTCGCGGAGAAGGGGACCTATCTGCTCAAACGCCGGCCCCGTGGGCGGGACGATCTCGAACGGGTCGATTTTGCCCACGTGGTCCAGAAGCAACTCGCGGCGAGGGCCTTCCCTGTCGCCAGCTTGCTGTCGACGATGGACGAGGGCGCCACGGCGCTGAACATGGACGACCACATCTACGAATTCTTCCAGTTCGTCGAGGGGGCCCGCTACAACGGCTCGGCCGAGGCGACTCACGAGGCCGGCCGGCAATTGGCGCTGTTCCACAAGTACCTGGCCGATTTCAAGGGACGCAACGAGCCCTCGCCGCTGTGTTTCCACGATGCGGCCCTGGTCCGCCAGCACCTGAAACTGCTCAGCTCGGACAAACGCACGGAATCCGCCCGACGGATGAAAGCGGTCGCCGATGAACTGCTGCTGCGATACGACAAGTCCAGCGTCCGCGTGAACCAGGTCGGTTTTCGATCCTGGAAGAGGCAGGTCGTCCACGGCGACTGGCACCCTGGGAATCTCCTGTTCGAGGGGCACAAGGTCGTCGCGGTGGTCGATTTCGACTCGATTCGGTACTCGCCGGCCGTGACGGATCTGGCCAACGGCATGTTGCAGTTCTCGATTGTGGGCGACCGGCCGGACCCGACCCAGTGGTCCGCCCACTTCGACCGCCCCCGGCTCTTCGAGTTCTTCAGCGGCTACCACGAAGTCACCCAGCTCAGCGAGCGAAAACGCTATGGTCTGATCGATCTGATGATCGAGGCGATGATTGCGGAGGCCGTCCTCCCGGTCGCAGCCACCGGTTTCTTCGGCAGTCACAGCGGCCAGGCCTTTCTGGAGATGATCCTGCGGAAGACCAAGTGGCTCCGGAGGAACCGTCGGGAACTGCGTCGGGCGATGCTGGAACGGCCCTGACAGGGCCGCATCTGCGTCCGAAAACGCAGGTGGTGACGACCTCGCTTGACATAGAGGTGTCAAACGGGGTAAAATAATAGACAATCGCGAGGGCGGATACCGTTCGTGGGCCACCCCGGATTGGAAAAAAGGCAGATCGGGCCTACTTTGGAAGGGAAAAATCTGCTTCTCGATTCTGTCCCGGTCTCGCGGCCCGTTCGGTAGCCCAGCATATCGACAGACGTAAGGAAAGAGGACGAAACGTGATCACATCCCGAAGGTTGGCATCTCTTATCGTCTCCACAGCGGTTCTCTGGTTTCTGGGTATCTGTCCGGCAGACGCGGCCGATGTCGTCATCAACGAGCTGCACGTCGATCCGGACGTCAAGACGCAACAGGTCGAGTTCGTTGAGCTCTACAACGTCGGCGTGCAGGCGGTCGATCTGACCGGTTGGCGACTCGATGGCGGTGTCTTCTTCACCTTCCCCGCCGGGACGACCTTGCCCTCCGGGGCCTATCTGATCGTAACCCAGGATGTGGACGACATCAAGGCCCAATGGACCACGCTCAAGCAGGCGGCCTATTCGTCCCGTGTTCTGGGCCCGTTCGG
>CAZDTD010000195.1:2591-6756 GCA_964507995.1 uncultured Pirellulales bacterium
AATGGACCACGCTCAAGCAGGCGGCCTATTCGTCCCGTGTTCTGGGCCCGTTCGGCGGCAAACTGGACAACGAGGGCGACTGTGTCCGGCTGTGCGACGCGGCCGGCGGGGTCGTGGACGAGGTCAATTATCAGATCGGTTTCCCCTGGCCGACAGTCGGCGATCCGATGTCCGGAACCACGGCGGGCTCGGGCGGCTCCATGCAACTCATCAACCCGGCCGCCGACAACGACCTGGGCGGCAGTTGGCGATCCGCCTTGCCCACGCCCATGACCGTCAACAGCGAGGTCCTGTCCGACAATATCCCGCCTCAGGTTCGGCAGGTTCAGCATTCGCCGAAGCAGCCGGTATCCGGCGAGCCCGTGACGATCATGGCGAAGGTTACCGATCCGGATGGTATCATGAGTGTCACGCTGATGTACCAGGTGGTGAACCCGGGCGCGTATGTCGCGCTGACGGACGCGGGATACTCGGCGAACTGGACGACGGCCGTCATGCACGACGACGGGCTCGAAGGCGATGGCGTCGCCGGGGATGGTGTGTTCAGTTTCGAGATTCCCGCGATGGTGCAGCAGCATCGCCGGCTGATTCGCTACAAGATCGTTGCGATGGACAACCCCGGCAGTTTCGTGTACGTGCCCTACGACGACGACCCGCAGCCGAATTTTGCGTACTTCGTCTACGACGGTGTCCCGGGCTGGCAGGGCGCGGTGAGATCGGGCCAGACGGTCGTCGAGTACAGCGCCGAAGTAATGCGGAGCCTGCCTGTCTATCACCTGATCGCCAGGAAGCAGGATGTCCTCGACGCCTTCTACATGCCCGGCGTCCAGAAGGGCCAGTATAGCGGCAGCGAATACCCGTGGTCGGGAACGCTCGTCTACGACGGCGAGGTCTACGATCATATCCACTTCCGCGCCCGCGGCGGTTGTTGGCGGTACGCCATGGGCAAGAATATGCCCAAATTCGATCTCAATAGAGGACATTACTTCCAGGCCTGCGACGACTACGGCCGTCCCTGCGACGCGAAATGGGCGAAGATCAACTTCTCCGCCTGCATCCAGCAGGGCGACTACCAGCATCGGGGCGAGCAGGGCCTGTTCGAGGCCGCGGGCTTCAAGCTGTTCAATCTGATGGGCTGTCCCGCGTCGAACACGAGCTGGGTGCATTTCCGCGTGATCGACGAGGCTGCCGAGGTCGGGGCCACCCAATACGACGGCGACTTCTGGGGTCTGTACCTGACCATCGAGCAGATGGACGGCCGATTCCTCGATGCGCACGGCCTCGCGGACGGCAACCTCTACAAGATGGATGCAGGCTCCGGGGACGCCGGGCCGGGCGGCGGCGCCCTCAACAACCAGGGGCCGACCCAGCCCGGCGACAACTCCGACCTGGTCGCGTTTGTGAACGGCTACCGCACCCGGCCGCAGGAGCCCTGGTGGCGGCAGAACGTCAATCTGCCCCCATACTATGGGTTTCGTTGCATAGTCGAAGGCATCCATCACGGCGATATGGAAGGCGGCAAGAACTGGTTCTTCTATCACGACCCCGTGACCGACCAGTGGAGCATCTTGCCGTGGGATCTGGACCTGACCTGGGCCAACAATATGTACGGCGGCGGCGCGGACGACTTCACTCGCTACGGCGTCTTCTCCGGTTCCAACTCCAACCTCAAGATCGAGTACGACAATCGCCAGCGTGACTTTCGCGATCTGCTTTGGAACAATGACCAGGCGTTTCAGATGTTGGACGATCTGGCGAATATCATCGATCCGCCGACCGGCGGCCCGACCTTCGTCGGCGCCGACCGCGCCATGTGGGACTACAACCCGATCATGACCTCGGGCTATGTCGATTCGAGCAAGGCCGGACAGGGCCGGTACTACCAGAAGGCCTCCACGAAGGACTTCCGCGGCATGGTCCAGATCATGAAGGACTACGTGGTCTCCAACAATCGGGCGTTCGACACCTATCGCGAGGATTCGGCTATCCCGCAGACGCCGGCCGTTACGGCGACGGGACCCGCCGAGTTCCCGAGCAACGCGCTGACGTTCCGCGCGAACGCCTTCAGCGATCCACAGGGGGCCAACACCTTCGCGGCGATGAAGTGGCGGATCGCCGAGGTGACGGCCGGCGCTCACTCGCAGACCACGCCGACCACCGAGACCCGCGATGGTACGACTCTGATTGCAAACGGTGCCTCCTGGCGCTATGTCAAGGGCCTTGCGGAACCCTCGCCCCCCTCCGGCGCCTGGCGGCTTCTGGGCTTCGACGATTCCCAGTGGCTCACCGGCAACACGCCGATCGGCTACGGCGAGACCTTCCTCGCGACCAATCTAAGCGACATGAGATATGCCTATACGTGCGTGTACCTGCGAAAGACCTTCAATGTGAGCAGCCTGAGCAGCCTCGGTGACCTGCTTCTGGAAATCCAATACGACGACGGCGTCAACGTCTGGATCAACGGCGCCCTCGTCTACCAGGGTAATGTGCCGGGCGAGGAACTGCCCTACACCGCTACCGCTTTGTCCTCGATCGCGAATGAGCAGAGTTTCCGAGAGTCGAACCTCGGGAATTCCGCTGCCTACCTGGTCCAAGGCCAGAACGTAGTGGCGGTCCAGTTGCTCAATATGAACGTTTCGAATAGCTCGGATTGCTTCATCGACATGCGACTGACTGCGGAATCGCAGCAGACCTCGGGCAACGGGTCTACTGTGACAACCACGTTCTTCAAGAAGACTCCCGGCAAGTACGAGATCGAAGCGGCCTGGGAGAGCGAGGAACTGACCGCGTTTGCCAGTGATGTGGCGATCCCGGGCTCCGCGGTCCGTCCCGGCGGGACCTACCGCGTCCGCTGCAAGATGAAAGACACCACCGGCCGCTGGAGCCACTGGTCCAATCCGGTCCAGTTCGTTGCAGGCGAGCCGCTCGCCGTCGGGGCGATGGCCGATCTGCGAATCACGGAGCTGATGTACAACCCGTTGCCGAGCGACACGCTCGACGGCGATGAATTCGAGTTCATCGAACTCAAGAACACAGGCAGCGACACGCTCGACCTGACTGGCGTCTCGTTCACCAACGGCGTGACGTTTGACTTCGCGGATGGCGACGTCGCCACGCTCGGTCCCGGCCGGTTCGTCCTGGTGGTCAAGAACCGAAGCGCGTTCGAATCCCGCTACGGCACAACCCTTTCGACGCTCATCGTCGGCCAGTACGAGGGCAAGCTCGCGAATACAGGCGAATCCATCACGCTCGTGGACTACTGGACCGGCACCGTCGCGGACTTCGAGTACGGCGACGATTCGCTCTGGCCCGCCGCAGCCGACGGCGGAGGCTATTCCCTCGTCCCGCTCGATTCGGCCCTGGCCGAAGAGCCGCAGGGTTCCCTGAATTACCCGCTCAACTGGCGGGCCAGCGCCTATCCGGGCGGCTCTCCCGGCCAGGATGATCCCGCCGCGACGCAGACGCTCGTAATCAACGAGTTCATGGCCAATGCCACGACCGGCGGCGACTGGATCGAGCTCTATAACCCGACCGCCTCTGCAGTGAGCCTGGCGGGCTGGTATCTCAGCGACGACGTGTCCGAGCCGGCGAAGTGGGCGATTCCCGCCGGCTCCATCGCAGCCGGCGGCTTCAAGAGCTTCGACCATATCGACGGTTTCGGCCTCGGCTGGGACGGCGAGGAGGTCGTGCTGTCGTATCTGCCGGGCACGGACCAAGACCGGATTGTGGACGCGGTCAAGTTCAAGGCCCAGGAGCCGGACGTGACTCGTGGCCGCTATCCGGATGGTGGACCGTACTGGCAGCGGATGACGCCTTCGAAGGGCGCCGCAAACGCGACCCCGATCCTCGATGTGATGATCTCCGAGATCATGTACCATCCGCTCGATCCGAACGATGAGTACGTGGAACTGTGCAATCCGACGAGCCAGGTGGTGACGCTGACCGAGGGGGATATGGTCTGGCGACTGGATGGCGCGGTGGACTACAACCTTCCGGCGGGGGCCTCGATCCCCGCGGGCGGACGGGTGGTCATCGTCGGCTTCGATCCGGCGGTGGAAACCTCCCGGCTCAATGCCCTCGTGACAGCCTATGGCGGAACGCCATTGACGCCGGGTATCCAGATCTTCGGACCCTGGCAGGGCAGCCTGTCGAATAGCGGCGAACG
>CAZDTD010000196.1:0-6750 GCA_964507995.1 uncultured Pirellulales bacterium
CCCGGCTCCGCGCCATCGGCGACAACAATTTCTCCTTGGCGTCCATGGCGCCGAGCCCACGAACCAACGCCATGAACCTCAAGATTCCGAAGAAAGCCAAGTGTTTTTATTGGTTCTTCACGGAATTGTGGGGCCAGCAGCATGAGAATCGCGGTACAGACAGCGGGATCATAGACGCTCGTCGAACGAGCGATTCACTCCGAGCCTGGGACGGCGAACCGTGTTCTTCCGACGGCCGATCTTTCTGTTTCCATGCTGCTGGTAAAAAGCGGGAAAATGCCAGGGGTCCGGGGACGGCGTCCCCGGTCTTCGCGTCGGATCCCGACGGTCCCCGGAATTTCGTGAAGAACCTTTTATTTGGCCATCTTGGTCTTCTTGGCCCTCTTCGAAGAACGTGTCGACCGGGCGCCGTCGCCATGCCCACTTGCGCAGGCATGTCTTATCGACCCGAGGCGCAATCTCAGCCATACTCCAATGGCCAGCGGCGTTTCGGTCCTTGGGGTTTTTGCCCTTTGGATTTGTCCTGAACGAAGGATATGATGTCCCTTGAGTTTCGGCGTGTGAGTCGCTACAAGAGTCTCGATCTTCTATTGACGAGGGGCTGGTCTTATGTCTCGAAAACTTGTCGTCGTCGGATTCGTCTGCTGTCTGCTTTTCCAGGCTCTGCCGGGGTGGTCTCAGACAGGCCGGGAATTGAGGGAGACAAACCAGTGGGTGCAGAAGCACCTGGCCGCGGTCCGCGAGGTCCAGGCCGGGACGCCCGCGCCGAAGCGGGAGGCCCAACCGGACGTGTACGTCCTCGCCAACAACGACCCGGTGCAGAAGAACTCGCGGTCCGGCAAGCCCATGAAGCTCGGGACAACCGAATACACGCGAGGCCTGTACTGCCACGCGACCAGCCGGCTCATCGTCCGATTGCCCGGTCCCGCCCGGAGCTTCGAAGCGGTGATCGGCGTCGATCACAACGAGAACACACAGGCCGGCGGCGGCAGCGTGCACTTTTTCGTCGCCGTGGGCGAGAACGAGGTCTTCCGCTCCGATCTCCTCCGAGGCGGCGGCGCGGCCGGCGTCCCGATCCGCGTGGACCTGAACGACGCGACGGAGTTCGCCCTGTGCGTCGACGACGCGGGCGACGGGATCTCCTGCGACCAGGCGGACTGGGCGGACGCCAGGGTCGCTCTCGCCGATGGGCGGACGATCTGGCTGGCCGATCTGCCGCTCGTCGTGGGGGAGGCCCAGCCGCTCCCGCCGCGATCCGTCTTTCAGCCTCCGTTTTCCTTCGTCTACGGCGGGCAAAGCTCGGACGCCCTGCTCGGCTCGTGGCGTCTGAACGAAACGTTCGAAAAGCTCGACGCCCATCGCGTCAAACGGACGCAGATCTATACCGATCCCAAGACGCTGCTCGCCGTTCGCTGCGAGTCGGTCCAGTACCGCGACTTCCCCACGGTGGAATGGACGCTCCACTTCAAGAATACCGGCTCGGCGGACACCCCCCTCATCGAGAGCATCCAATCGCTGGACGCCCGGTTCGAACGCGTCGGCGACCGCGAATTCCTGCTCCATCATTTCGTCGGCAGTCCGTGTACCGCGTACGACTACCGCCCGCTCGAAACGACGCTCGAACCCGAGACGACGAAACGGATTGCCGCTTCGGGAGGCCGGCCGACCAACAGCGACCTGCCCTACTTCAACCTGGAAACCGGCGCCGGCGGCGTCCTCGTCGCGGTCGGCTGGCCGGGACAGTGGGCGGCCCGGTTCATACGCGACGCGCAAACGCATCTGCGCATCGCGGCGGGACAGGAGCGGACGCACCTGACGCTCCATCCCGGCGAGGAGATCCGCACGCCGCTGGTCGTACTGCAATTCTACCGCGGCGACTGGATCGACGCGCAGAACACCTGGCGTCGCTGGATGTGGACGCACAACGTGCCGCGACCGGGCAACCGAATGCTCGCGCCGCAGTTGGCCGCGTGCAGCTCGCATCAGTACGGCGAGATGATCCACGCCGACGAGGCCAGTCAGAAGATGTTCGTCGACCGCTATCTCGGCGAGGGCCTGACGCTGGATTACTGGTGGATGGACGCCGGCTGGTACTGGAACCAGCACGGCTGGCCACACGTCGGCACCTGGGAAGTCGATACGAACCGCTTCCCGAACGGCCTGCGGGCCATCAGCGACTACGCCCGCGCGAAGGGCGTCCAGACCATCGTCTGGTTCGAGCCGGAACGCGTGGCCGCGGACACGTGGCTGAGCAACACGCATCCCGACTGGGTTCACGGCGGCGCCGCCGGCGGGCTGCTCAAGCTGGACGAGCCTCCTGTGCTGGAGTGGCTGACCGACCACGTGGACAAGCTCCTGGTGGATCAGGGCGTGGACCTCTACCGCCAGGATTTCAACATGGACCCGCTCGAATTCTGGAGGGCCAACGACACGCCGGACCGACAGGGCATCACCGAGATCCGCCACGTCACGAACTACCTCGCCTACTGGGACGAGCTGCGACGACGCCATCCGAACATGTTGATCGATTCCTGCGCCAGCGGCGGCCGGCGCAACGACTTGGAGACCCTGCGCCGCGCGGTCCCGCTGCTGCGCAGCGATTTCCTCCTGGAGCCGGTCAGCCAGCAGAACCACACCTACGGCATCGCCTTCTGGATGCCCTTCTACGGGACCGGGCTCAACCAGTTCGACGCCTACAGCCTGCGAAGCTGCCTGTGTCCCCACAATACCGCCTGCTACGACATGCGCCGCCAGGACCAGGATTACAGCGCCGTCCGGCGGCTGCTGCGGCAGTGGCGTCAGGAGATTGCGCCCAACTACTGGGGCGACTTCTATCCGCTCACGCCGTACAGCATGGACGACAACGTCTGGGTCGCCTGGCAATTCGACCGACCCGAGCACAAACAGGGCATGGTGCAGGCGTTTCGCCGATCCAAGAGCGAGGAGAAGAGCACGCTCGTCAAATTGCGGGGCCTCGATCCGCAGGCTCGATACCGCTTCGCCGACCTCGACACGGACCGGACGTGGACGCGAACTGGACGCGAGCTTCTGGAGCAGGGCTTGCGCGTGGAGACGGACAAACAGCCGGACGCCATGGTCGTCACGTACGAAAGGATCGATTGATCCGCCGACGATATGATCTACAGTAGATAGCCTGCCGCAAAGACAAGGCCGAATGCGAACAGCGATTTCCCCGTCGCGGCCAGGACGGCGTTCAACTCCGGTCCGCCCTCCAATTGGTAGACTTTGCGGATTGTCGGGATCATCAGGCAGGAAACAAGGACTGTGAGGAGACAGCAGATATGCCTGCCGGTCGCCAGCACCATGGCAATCGGCAGGATTCCCGCTCCCACTACCGCGAGCACATACTGAAGACGGGCAATTCGCAGGCCAAATCGCACCGCCAGCGTCCTCTTGCCGGCCCGGCGGTCGCTTTCCCTGTCGCGAATGTTGTTGACCGTGAGAATCGCCACCGACATCAGGCCCGGCGCCAGACCAATGAGCAGAACCGTCGGGGTCACCTGGAACGTCTGGACGTAATAGGTCCCCGAGACCGCGACCGGGCCGAAGAAGACCAGGACGAACAACTCTCCCAATCCGTGATATCCGAGAGGATACGGCCCGGCGGTATAGAGTATCCCCGAAAGGATGGAGAGCAGGCCGATCAGCAGAATCGGCCATCCCCCCCGAATCACCAGGTAGAGTCCCGCGGCACATGCCAAAGCAAAAGCCAGTGCGGTTGCGACGAGCACCTGATTGGGCGTGGCCAATCCCGACTGGGTCACACGAACCGGTCCGACCCGGTCGTACTGATCCGCGCCGTGAAGACAGTCGAAGCAATCATTCGCCAGATTCGTTCCGATCTGAATCATCACCGCCGCGAACAAAGCAGCGGTTGCGGAGAGCCAGTGGCCGACGCCGTCGCCTATTGCCATGGCGGTCCCCATCACGACAGGCGTCACCGCAGCCGGGAGGGTCTTCGGACGTATCGCGAGGAACCACACGTGAATTCCAGAAGTCGTCATCGCGCCTCCGGATCAGCGGGCGACTTCCGCTCGGATTTCACGCCCTGGTAGATCGAGGCGACACCCCAGGTCAGCGGCGTCGCGGAGACCTCGGCGAACCCGGTCTCCTTCAGCAAGGCGCAGAAGTCGCCTGGCGAGTAGAAGGCTTCGATCGATTCGTTGAGGTAGCGATAGGCCTGCCGATCGCGGGAGACGATCGCGCCGATCAGGGGAATCCCGAACCGCAGGTACTTGAGATAGCACCAGCGAGGCAATCGGCTCTTCGGCAGGGAGAACTCCAGAATCAACGCAGCGCCGCCGGGCTTCAAGATGCGATGGATTTCGCGGAGCGTGGCCCGCACGTCGCTCGTGTTGCGGATGCCAAACGCCATCGTGACGGCGTCGAATGTCCCCTCGGGAAACGGCGTCGCAGACGCATCCGCCTGCACCAGTTTGACGCGATCCGCCAACCCACCGCGGCAGAGCTTGCGACGAAAGACATCCAGCATCCGCGAAGAGACGTCGAGGCCCACGGCCTCTGCGAGGGAAGGGCCATGGCGCAACAGGGCAATCAGCAGGTCGCCTGTGCCGGTCGCCAGATCGACGACCTTCAGGTCCCGCCCCTCCGCCAGCAGCCCCGCCACTCTGCGTCGCCAGGCGTAATCCCGGCCCATAGACAGGAGGTGATTCAGCAGATCGTACGTCGGCGCGATGCGGTCGAACATCTCTCCCACGCGGGACTTCGCCCCACAGGAGGCACTACCCGCGACAAGAGGATCCTCGTCCATGCGTCACGCAAGAAATGACTACAGCTTCGACTGCATCGCCATGGACAGGTCAACCTTCGCGTCGATGACCGCCTGCTCGATGCACTTCTTCCAGTCGTCGCCGAACTGCTCTTTGTACTTGGGCTTCTCGTAGGCGTAGATAACCGATCGCGACGCGTTGATGAGCGCGCCGGTGCCGTCGGGCTTGCAGTACCGAATGCAATCCACCGCTTCGGCGCCCTGGGCGCCGTAGCCGGGGACGAGGAACCAGGTCTTGTCGTACTTCGCTCGCAGGGAAGCGGTGGTCTCCGGCGCGGTCCCTCCGACGACCATCCCGATGTCGCTGTAGCCCTTCTCGCCCATGTAGTCGGGCTGGGAGCCGAGTTCCGCAACGATCTGGGCCATCTTCTCGTACAGAGCCTGCCCCTGGGCATCGCGGAAATCCTGCAGGCTTGCGGCGGACGGGTTGCTCGTCCGAACGAGCACGAACAGGCCCTTGCCCTGCGAGGCCGCCATCTTGGCGAACGGCTCGATCCCGTCGATGCCCGTATAGCCATTGACGGTAATCGCGTCGGGAGCCAGCACATCCTCCAGGCCGGTCAACTCGGAGTTCTGGAGATGGGCCGCGGCGTACATCTCCGCCGTATGGCCGACATCACCGCGTTTCACGTCGCCGATGATCTCCAGGCCCAGATCGTCCGCCTCGCTGATCAGAGAATAGTACGACTCCAGTCCCTCCCAGAGGTACCTCTCGAAAAACGCGATGTTGATCTTCACGGCCGGAACGATCCCGGCGACGATCCGCATCGTCTGCGTGCAGAAATCGAAAATCGCATCGACCGCGGCGGCCGCGTCGAATTCATCGTTCATCTGCCGATGGCCCCGGATGGTCGGAGGCAGCCGGCTGTAGATCGGATCCAACCCAATCACCAAGGGCGTCTTCTTCGACTGGACGGCGGCAAACAGCCTATCTGAAAAGTGGTTTGACATAATCGGACGAACCTTTCTTATCAACGGATTTCGCGTCGCACCCCGGCGGGCATCGCTGCATCAGGACTCCTCAGAAACTGCCGACCAGTCTCACCTGCCCGAACCCGGCGACAAAACTCTTTCGACTAAACGTGTGAATTACTATAATCACCGCCTTGGCATCGGGCAAGATAGAATTCGGCCGTTCTGGCTTTTCCGGGAAGGAATTGGGACCCCGTGGGAAAAATGAAGAAATCCAGGCGCAGGAAGCTCTTCCTCTGGCTGCTCGTCGATTTGGTCGTGGCCGCGACGCTGATTCTGCTGCTGCACCACAAGCCGGCCGGGTATCGCCCGGTGATGCCGCCGGCCGGCGCCGACCCGAACGAGCGCCGGATCCATCGGTATATCACCCACGAACTGGGCCGCACATTCTACAACGGCGCCCAGGAGCAGCGACCATTCGACCTGATCGTCCTCGATAATCCGCTCAACGAAGCCATCGCACAGGCGGGCTGGCTCGAGGACTCGGCCGGGATCAGGCTCTCGGGTCCGGCGATCACATTCACCCCAGGACGCATGATCCTGATGGGCACGGCCGATGTCGAAGGCGCCGGGTTCGTCATCACTGTCGAGATCTGCCCGCAGATGGCGGAGGACGGACGGCTGAACCTCGTCCTCGAAAAAGTCAAGGTCGGCGTCATGAACGTCACTCCGCTGGCCCGGATCATGGGCAGAAAGATGTATCGGGACCGCGTCGCCGCCGGAGACGTCGATACCGACGACTGGCGCACGAAGATCGCAGCTTCCCTGCTCAACGGCGAACCGTTCGAGCCGATCCTGCCCGTCGAGGACAAGTGGGTCCGTCTCAAGGGCCTCGACATCATCGCAGGCAGGTTGACCGCACAGTTCGTTCCTGCGAAGGAGCCCTGAAAAAAAGTTTCTTCACGGAATTGTCGGGACGAACGGATACGGATTCCGACGCTTCGCGTCGGGAGTTTGGCGCCTTGGGG
>CAZDTD010000197.1:0-4218 GCA_964507995.1 uncultured Pirellulales bacterium
ATGGTCTTCATCGACGACATCGGATATGGCCACTCGGCTCAGTAACCCGGCAGACCTGTAGCATATCGTAGTACCCAAGCGGGGCCTGCGTCGATCAGACAAAGGCCCCGCTTGCCTCTTCTTGCCAGCGTGGCATCATGATTCAAGCCGCACGGCTTACGTGCCAATCGAGTATTCGTTTGAGGAGGACCCAGGAGAACCACAGAAGGAATCAAGCCAAAATATGTTTTCTCCCCCCCTGTCGTCGCAATGGCGAGGCAGTGGGTGTTCTTCACATTTCATGTAGCGTAATCGCATAGAAGAGTTACGGTGCTTCTTGAAGGAGGACGATCATGGGCAGAAAACTGGTTGCATGGATCTTTTGTGTTGTCGTAGTGGGTATCGTGGCCACCCCTGCGGCGTACGCCGGCGATCCCACGCTGATCGGCTGGTGGAAGTTGAACGACGGAGCAGGCACCGTCGCGTTGGACTCTTCCAGCTACGGAAACAACGGGACGGTCGTCAACCCCACGGGCGGCCTGGGAACCGGAGGCTCCGTCTGGTTCAAGGACCCCGAGCGAGGCATGGTCATCAGTTTCAACGGGACCGACGGAACCGGCGCCTGCGTCACGACGGGCGTGACAATCCCCATGATGACCCTGGAGAACGATTTCACCTGGGTCTTTTGGGCCAAGCAGCCCGCCAGTCAAGAGACAAACAACGACACCATTCTGGGCAATCGCTACGGCGGGACGGCGACGCCACAGTTCATCAAATTCACGCCCACGCGGTTCGAAAACTACAACAACGACGGTTCCTATATCAACGGAATCAATTACACCTCCATTCCGGCCGACGTCTGGATCCATCACGCCGTCGTCAAAGATGGAGCGTCCCTGACCTACTATCGTAACGGCGTCGTGACCCTCACGAACACAATGACTTTGACCGTCGATCCGAATCCCTTCTACATGGGCGCCGACGGCTACAGCGGCGTACAGGAGGCCTGGCAAGGCTACCTGAGCGATGTACGTCTCTATGGACGGGCGCTGACGGAGGGCGAGGTCCTGAAAGCCATGGCCGGCCGTGGGCCCGACACCGAGTTGGCGGATGATCCCATTCCCGAAGACGAGGCGACCGATGTCCCGCGAGACTTCCCGTTGAGTTGGAAGGCTGGCGAATATGCCGTCACGCACAACGTGTACCTCGGCGCCTCCCTCGACGATGTCACCGACGCCAGCGTGACCGATCCGAGAGGCGTCCTCGTCAGCCAGGACCAGGCGGACACCACGTATCCCTTGGAGAATCCGCTTGAATATGGCCAGACCTATTACTGGAGGGTTGACGAGGTCAACGACGCGCCCGATCGCACCATCTTCAAGGGCAATGTCTGGAGTTTCACCATCGAGCCATATGCCTATCCGATCACCAACGTGACGGCGAAAGCTTCCTCGGAGCAGCCCATCTCGCCGGCAACAAGAACCATCGACGGTTCCGGACTCGACGAGTTCGATCAGCATGGGGTCGATCTGAAACAGATGTGGGTCAGTCCCAGCAGTCCCGCATGGATCCAGTACACATTCGACCAGGAGTACAAGCTGCACGAGCTGTGGGTCTGGAACGCCAACTCCGAACTCGAAACGCTCATGGGCTTCGGAGCCAAGGACGTCACAATCGAGTACTCCACCGACGGCGAGACCTGGACCCCATTGGAGAACGTGCCCGAGTTCGCACAGGGACCCGGCAAAGCGACCTATACGGCCAACACCATCGTCGATCTCGGCGAAGTCCTGGCCAGGCACGTCAGACTGAACATCAACGACAACTGGGGCACCCTCTCGACGATGGTCAGCCTCAGCGAGGTCCGGTTCTTCTACACTCCGGCCCAGGCCTTCGAGCCCGTCCCGGCGGATGGAGCGACGCAGGTCGCCATCGATACGGAACTCGCCTGGCGTCCCGGCCGGGAGGCAACCTCCCACGAAGTCTATTTCGGGACCGATCCGAACGCCTTGACGGATGAGACCGTGACCGACCACCGGTACACGCCGGAGTCCATGAATCTTGACACCATGTACTACTGGAAGGTCAACGAGGTGGGCGATGCTGGCGTCTATGAAGGCGACGTCTGGAGCTTCTCCACACAGGATTCCATCCTCATCGACGGTTTCGAAACCTACGACGACGACATGGAAGCCAACACCACGATCTTCCAGACCTGGATCGACGGGTACGATGTAGACGAGAATGGTTCGCTCGTCGGTTATGGCACATCGCCGTTTGCCGAACCGACGATTGTCTTGGCCGGCGATCAGTCGATGCCGTTCGCCTACGACAACGCCGGAGGCGCTGTCTATTCCGAGGCGGAGCGGACGTTCGAGGAAACCCAGGACTGGACGAAGTATGATGTTCAAACTCTGTCGCTGTACTTCTTGGGCGATATCGCCAACACCGGCGCCGGCAAACTCTACGTCAAGATCAACGGCGTCAAAGTCCTCTACGGCGGCGCCACGACCAACCTGCAGATCGGCGTCTGGCAGCCTTGGACCATCGACCTGGCCGCCACGGGCGTCAACCTGAAGAAGGTCACGAGACTGGCGATCGGCGTCGAAGGCAGCGGGTCCGCGGGCATGCTGTTCATCGACGAGATCCGCCTGTACCCGACGGCCAGCGCGACGGTCGTGCCGGTCGATCCGGGCACAACGGGCCTCGTTGCCTACTACAAGTTCGACGGCGACGCCAAGGACTCGGCCGGCAGTCATCACGGCACACTCACCGGCTCGCCCGGCTTCGTCGCAGGCAAGAGCGGTCAGGCCCTCAATATGACGTCCGATTCACAGTATGTCGAAGTGGCCTATGCGGACGACCTGGCGATGAGCACGTTTACTGTCGCGGCGTGGATCAACGTCGCTGAGCTGGACGCTCTGCGAGCCATTCTGGGGACCCGTATCGGCGGGGACTACACCTTCGATGTGAAGGCTGACTCCGCCCGGATTCATGGGGACATCGGCGACGGCGTCGCATGGCTGAATACCGGTCTGGACATCTCGACCGCCCAGGGCGGCGTGATCAACGCCGGCGAGTGGCATCACGTCGCGTACGTGATCGACAATGCCAGCCAAGCCTGCTATATGTACCTGGACGGGGCCCTGGGATCGACTGCTACCTTCTCCGGAACGCCAATGTTCATGACGTCGACTGAGACTCTCGGCATCGGCTATTGCTCTTCCGGAGAGTTCATGCACGGCCAGATTGACGAGGTCCGGATCTACAACCGCGCTCTGTCCACAGCGGAAGTAGCGGGTCTCGTCGGGCGGACAGGATCGATCTACGTCGCTCCATGAGCGAAAACCGCAACGACCTCATAGCGACGGCGGACCGCTGGTGCGTACAAATTCAGAGGGCCTGTGCTTCTGGCACAGGCCCTCTGTCGTTGTTTGCGAATAGCCGGTCAGACCGGATCAATTCGTGCTATGCGCGCCACGGACGCGTTCGTTTGATCTCGCCGGAGAGCACCTGCTGGGCAATAATCACGTCCTCGCGGACCTGGAAGTCGAACATGCCGACGCAGAGGAAATCAGCACCGCCCTCGAAGGCGAACTGGAAACCATCCTTGGGCGCAACCGCTCCGGCCGCCAGGACCTTGAACGCAATCCAAGGTTCCTTGAGCGCGTTCATGTACTCGATGGTCTCCTTCGGATTGCGGCACCACATGTTGTCGTGGTAACCGCTGTGTTCGTTGGTGGAGGGACCAACCACGTCAAAGACCTTGCGATTCGCCTCAGACGTCGCGGACCAGTAACTGTCCGGATGAATCGTCTTGACCCAGAAATCGGGCTTGAAGCCGGCGTTGACGCACGCTTTGACCGTCTCCAGATCGTGGGCCCCGAGACCGCCGAGGACGTTGAATTCTCGGATGTAGTCGAGCGCCTCACCGATTGCAGCAACCTTGCCGTCGCGGACCGCCTGATCGGCGAGTCCGCCCTGGACATACACGCCATGCGCACCGCTGTCGACTGAACGTTTGATCCCCTCCTGGATGTTCGCGCCCGAGGCGCAATCGGAAATCCATTGGATCTTGCCGCCCCGCTCGTTCCAGTAGCGGTTAATCACCCGATCCGAGACGGGATTCGTCAGGACCGTGTTGATCCCCAGTTCCTCGGCCAGCTCGAACGTCTGAAAGATCTTCTCGTCGGAGTGGTAGGCCTTGACCAAGTCGGAGACGTAGATCAGGTCCCGGCT
>CAZDTD010000197.1:4318-6737 GCA_964507995.1 uncultured Pirellulales bacterium
TCTCGTCGGAGTGGTAGGCCTTGACCAAGTCGGAGACGTAGATCAGGTCCCGGCTATGGGCCCAGCCGCCGATCAGGTTGCCACCGCAGAAGATCCGGCTGATCTTGAGATTCTTGATCTGGCCATAGGGCATCTTGGCATTCCCGGTCTGCGCCGCCGCCTCGCCGGGTTTGCCGCCGCCCTGGGCCATCTGGGCCAGCAAGTTCTTTTCCTCAAAACTGTGCAGAGCGAGGGCCACGCCCGCAGAGGTCGCCATAGACTTCTTGATGAACGCACGTCGATCGACTCGATTCTCGGTCATAGTGTCATACCCCACTCATAAGCTCGTATTGTGCCGCAGTCTTCTCCGGCGGACTCCTACGCCCGCCAGGGTCGTTGTCTCTGGATATCGCCGCCCAAGACGTTCTTGGCGATGATCACGTCCTCGCGGACCTGGAAATCGAACATCCCCACGCAGGCGAAGTCCGCCCCGTTCTCGAACGCATGCCGGAACCCGTCGCTCGGATGAATCGCCCCGGCCGCCAGGACCTTGTACGCAATCCAGGGCTTCTCGACCGTCCGCATGAACTCGGCCGTCTTGTCGGGGTCGATGTCCCAATAGTTATCGACGGCGTAGTTGTCAATCGGGTCCTTGTTCTGGTCGGCTCGGCGGGTGGACCAGTAATTCGTGCCGTGATGGGTCTTCATGTAGAAATCCGCCGGCAGTTTGGCCTGTTCGCAGGCCATGGGCGTGCCGAGGTTGTGCCCGCCGACGCCTGTAATCACGCCATTGTGCTTGACGAAGTCGAGAAACTTGCCGATCAGGTCCACTTTTCCGGACCGCGTCCAGGCGTCGGCCTGGTTGCCGATCAGGAAGGCCCCGGCCGCCCCGCCGTCGATGGCCTTCTTCGCATCCGTTTCCAAATCGTCCTCGCCGGGGACGCACTGGGCGAGCCACTGGATTTTGCCGCCCCGCTGGTCCCAGTACTTTTTCAGCACGCCGAGCGAGACCGTGCCCGCGATAATCGTATTGACCCCGTTTTCCTCGCAGATTTCGAGCGTGTCGCAAATCTTCTCGTCGGTGAAGTATTGCCTGAGCAGCGAAGAAACATAAATGAGGTCCCGGCTGTGGGCAAATCCGCCGATCAGGTTGCCGCCGCAGATGAGCCGGCTGATGGTCACATTGCCGATCTTGCCCGCCGGCAGGCCCTGCACTCCCGTCTCTCGGGCGGTCTTGAGGCCGTCCTTCGCGGCCCCCAGGAGGGCCTGTTCCTCGAAACTGAGGCCCACCAAGGCCGCAGATCCCACCAGAGAGCCCTTCAGAAACCCACGTCGATCCAGGTTGCCTGACATGTGCCTTCCCTACCCAAGATGCCCTACAACGTTCAGAAACTGCCCCGGCAGCATGCGCATCTTACCACGCTGACGTCTGTCCTGTCAAAAACAGTTGCACTTTCGGATAGGTTCTGGCAGGATGGAAGGGCATCGAATCAAACTCGCTGTCGATGCGGTCGATGGGATTGAGCCGGCGTGTACGGCGTGCGTTCCGGCAGTTGACAGCTTCAGAGAAGGGGCACATCTATGCAGAGACATCCGATTACCAGACGTCAATTCATCGAACGAACCGCCGCAATCGCCGGCGGGATCGCGATATCGCCTCTGGCGGCGCAGACCATCGGGAAGAAAACCGCGGTGGACATCGTTCCGCTGGGCAAGACCGGCCTGAAGACCAGCCGGCTCGGCATCGGCTGCGGCACCAGTAGCGGCCACGTCCAGCAGCAGCTCGGCCAGGACGGCTTCAACCGACTCGTCCGCTACGCCTACGACCAGGGCATCACCTACATCGACATCGCCCGGTCGTACCAGACACACGAGATGCTCGGACAGGCCATCAAGGATCTACCGCGAGAGAAGCTCTTCATCCAGACCAAGATGGGCGGCGTCCCGGAGAAACCCCTGGAGGAAATCGACGCCTATCGCAAGACCTACGGCGTCGACTACATCGACAGCCTGCTCGTACACTGCACCACCTCGCCCAATTGGGAAGAGGAACGTAAGCGGGTCATGGACGCTCTGGAGGAGGCCAAGCAGAAACAGATCATCCGTGTCCACGGCGTCTCCTGTCACAGCCTGCCTGCCTTGAAGCGATCAGTCGAGTTGGACTGGGTCGATGTCCACCTGGTCCGCGTCAATCCGCAGGGCGTCCAGATGGACACGCCGGCGCCGACATGGAACGCCCCGAGCGATGAATCGCACGTGCCGGCCGTCGTCGAGCAGATCAAGCTCATGCGAGAAAAGGGCCGGGGCGTCATCGGCATGAAGATCATGGGCGAAGGCAAGTTCGTGAAGCCCGAGGACCGTGAAAAGAGCATCCGCTTTGCCGTTCAGTCCGGCCTGCTCGACTGCATGACGATCGGGTTCAAGAGCACCGCAGAGATCG
>CAZDTD010000198.1:0-2537 GCA_964507995.1 uncultured Pirellulales bacterium
TCAGCGAGGCGCAGAGCTACCGGTTTGGGAAGGCGACCCTGGCCGAGGCGACGGGGAAGCAATTCGCCGGCCAGCTCCAAGCCTATCGGGCTGCGCCGGAGATCTACAAGTGCGAGCAGCGGGCGGTCGTGCTCGAAGAAGCGCTGAAAGGGATTCGCAAATACGTCGTGGCGGCCGACCCGAACGATCACCAGGTCATCATCATGGACTTGCAGGACCAACTCTCGACGGAAGATCTGTTGGGCCGTCTTTCCAGCGGACAGGAGACCAAATGAAGAACATAGCGATTCCGATACTGATTACCGTGATTTCCCTCGTGATGATCATCTACCTGGTGACGTTCCAGGTCCGCGAAACCGAATTGGGGTTTGTGACGCTGTTCGGCAAGCCGGTTCGCGAGGTCAATGAGCCCGGGTTGTACTTGAAGTGGCCCACGCCGATCGAGCAGGTCCACAAGTTCGACTCCCGCATGAGGGTCCTGGAGGCCGCCCAGTTGGCGGAGACGACCACGCGGGGCAACGTCCCGATCATCGTGAACACCTACGTGGTCTGGCGGGTGGCCGAGCCGTTGAAGTTCCTCAACGCGGTCAAGACGGAGGACAACGCCGAGAGCAAACTGCGCAATCACATCAGCGACACGCAGAACCGGGTCATTGGCCAGCACTCGTTCAGCGAATTCGTCAACAGCGACCCGACGAAAATCCGCTTCGATGAGATCCAGAAGGAGATGCTCGCCGATCTGAAGGGGCCGGTTCAGGCGGAGTACGGCATCGAGATCAAGACGCTGGGCATCAAGCAGCTCAAAGTCAGCGAGGACGTCACGAAAAAGGTCTTCGAACGGATGAAGGCCGAGCGTCAGGGGCGTACGGACGCTATTACATCCGAAGGCGAGGCGATGGCCATCCAGATCCGTGCCGACGCGAACAAAAAACGCGATGTGCTCCTGGACGCCGCAGAGGGCCGGGCCAAGGAAATCCGCGGTCAGGGCGATGCGGATGCCGCCAAGTACTACGAGTTGCTGGAGGCGGACCCGCAACTGGCGATTTTTCTGCGTGACCTGGAGACCATGAAGACGACCCTCAAGGAACGGTCCACCATCGTCCTGCGGACGGATTCGGATCCCTACAAGTTGTTGAATACAATGCCGTCGCTGGGGACCGAGGGACAGGCAAAATAATCGCGAGGGCACGAATAGACTGGGCAAACAGCCATGGCACACGCACACAAACACGGACATGATCACGGACACGAGCACGAACACGATGAGGCCGACCCGTCGTTGCAGGTCGAGCAGCTCGATGCGGCGGGCAAGTCCCTTTCCGACGCGTTTCGCATCAGTTTCACGATCCTGAAGGTCATCATGATCGTGCTGATCGTAGCGTTTCTGGCATCGGGCTTCCGGACGGTCGGTCCGGACGAACGGGCGCTGGTCCTGCGGTTCGGCAAGATCCAGGGCATTGGCGACGACGCAATCCTGGGGCCCGGGCCGCACTGGGTCTTCCCTTATCCGATCGACGAGCTGGTGAAGATCCCCGTCGAGAAGAACATCAACCTGCCCGTCAACACATTCTGGTACAAGGAGAATCGTGAGGACGTCATGGGCCAGGGCGTCAAGCCGAGGAACCTCCGGGCGGAGAAGCTCGATCCGCTGGTTGAGGGCTACTGTCTGACGCGAAGCCATGCGGTTGCCGGTGCGGCGCACGTCGCCAGGGACAGCGAGGGCAGTGACTACAACATCGTGCACACGCGGTGGCAGATCAACTACCAGATCGCCAACGTCGACCAGTTCTTCCGCAACGTGTATGTGCGGGACGTCAAGCCGGGCCAGATCTACTCGGACATCATGGTGACGAGCATCACGCCGCTGCTTCGCAGCGTGGTCGATGACGCCATCGTGGTGACCATGGTCCACTACACGATCGACGAGGCGCTCCAGAGCGTTGATACGATTCCCCGCCGGGTTCAGCAACTTGTCCAGGAGAAACTGGACGCGCTGGAGAGTGGCATTCGCGTTGTACAGATGCAGTTGGTCAGCACCACGTGGCCGATGCAGGTGGACGAGGCGTTCCAAGCGTACGTTGAGGCCAGCCAGACGAGCGAGCAGACGGTCACGCAGGCCAGGACCTACGCGGAGACGACCCTGAACAAGACGGCGGGTCATGTGGCGGAGCCCTTGTGCAAGGCCCTTCTGGACCCCAACAGTGATCCCCAGCAGCGCGAGGCCTTGTGGGGCCAGGTCACCGGCGACGCCCAGGGCGCGATCGCCCAGTCGCAGGCCTACCAGACAAAGGTCATCGAGGCTGCCCGGGCCAGCGCCAACTACCTGACGAGCATCCTGCCGGAGTATCGCAAGCGGCGCTTGCTGGTTGCGACGGAGCTGTACCGCGAGGCCATTCAGCAAGTCTTGACGAACGCGGACGAAAAATTCGTTCTCGACGCGTCTGACAAGGCCAAGGACCGCGAATTTCGGATTCTGCTGAATCGGGACACGAAGCTGAAACCCAAGACGAATCCGTAGAGCGCATCGGGAGTTTACA
>CAZDTD010000198.1:2637-6733 GCA_964507995.1 uncultured Pirellulales bacterium
CGGGACACGAAGCTGAAACCCAAGACGAATCCGTAGAGCGCATCGGGAGTTTACAGGCGAAGCGGTGGGATCGACGCCCGCCGGCACGATTCGGTGAGAGAATAAGATTATGGCGCACGAGCACCTGCACTTGAAAGACGAATTCGGCACCGAGCAGACCCGCGAGAAGCAGTTCCGCGTGAGCCTGGCCCTGCTGGGCACGCTGGCGGGCGGGGTCCTGCTCATCAACAGTTGGATCGGAAGGGCCTTCTACGCGCCGGACAGCTTCAACACGCAGTTGTTCGCGATGCTCGGTGCGATTCTGCTCGGGGCTCCCATCGTGGTTCACGCGGCTCACAGTCTGATCCGCGGCGAATCGCACATGGATGAACTGGCGGCGCTGGGCATCATTGCGGCGTTCGCGATCGGGGAGTACGTCGCCGCCGGACTGATCGGTTTCTTCATGTTGCTCAGCGAGCTGGTCGAGACCCGGACCGCCCTCGGGGCTCGCGCTTCGATCGAGTCGCTCATCCGCCTGACGCCTGTCAAGGCCAACCTGATCGGTCAGGACGGCAAGGAACGGGAAGTCAAGGTCAGCGAGTTGCGCGCGGGCGATTCTATCCGGGTGCGTCCGGGCGACAACATCCCCGCCGACGGCGAGGTCTACGACGGCCTGAGTTCCGTGAACGAGGCGACGATCACGGGCGAATCCCTCCCGGTGGACAAGGTGCCGGGGATGCAGGTCTTCGCCGGCACGAGCAACCTGACGGGGGCTCTTGACATCCGCGTTACCAAGGCGGGCAAGGACACGACTCTGGGCAAGGTGCAGACTCTGATCATGCAGGCCGAGCACACGCGAATCCCGGTCATGCGGATCATCGACCGTTACATCTCGTGGTACGTGCCGACGATCCTGATGATTGCGGCCATCGTGTGGGTCTTCACCCGCAACATCAACCAGGCGATTACGATCCTGGTGATTTCCTGTCCGTGCGCGATCATTCTCGCGACGCCGACGGCGATGGTGGCCGCGATTTCGGCGGCGGCCCGGCTGGGCATCCTCGTCAAGAACGTCGCCTATCTCGAAGTCGCCGGAAAGATGACGGCCCTCGTGTTCGACAAGACGGGCACCGTGACCACCGGCCGGCTCTACGTGACGAAGCTCACGCCGGCCGAGGGGGTCGAGCCCGGGGAATTGCTGGCGGAAGCGGCGGCCGCCGAGCAGATGAGCAAGCACCCGGCCGCCCGGGCGTTGCAGGAGGTGGCCAAGGAGGCCGGCCTGTCGCTGCCCGCGTCGGAGAGCTTCAAGGAGACCCCGGGAAAGGGCGTCAGCGCCAAGATCAATTCCGTCCGCATTCTCGTGGGGCGTGACACGTTCCTGGCCGAGAGCGGGATCGACACGAAGAACGTGACGGACCCCCGGCTGCACGAGGAGCAGGGCTTCAGCACGCTCTACGTCGCCAAGGACAACCGGTGCATCGGGTGGATCGGCCTGCAGGACAAGACTCGGCCCGAGGCGCAGCACGCGATCGAGAAACTCGTGGACATGGGCGTCAAACGCGTTACCATGCTCACCGGCGACCGCAGCGAGGTCGCCAACCGCGTCGCGGGCGAGCTGGGCTGCACGGACTTCAAGGCCCAGTGCCTGCCTCAGGACAAGCTGGCGGTCGTCGAGCAGATCAAGAAGGAAGGGCACACGGTGGTCGTCGTGGGCGACGGGATCAACGACGCTCCGGCCCTGGCGGCCGGCGATCTCGGCATCGCGATGGGGGCCGCTGGCAGCGACGTGGCGATCAACTCGGCGTCCATCGCGCTGATGAACAACGATCTGCGACGGATTCCCTTCCTCGTCGATGTCTCCCGCAAGACCCGTCGGGTGATCGCTCAGAACCTCGTCTTCGGCATCCTCTTCATTGTGCTGGGTATTTCCCTCTCGAAATTCGTGCCGCCGGCGGTGGCCGCCTTCCTCCACTTCGCCAGTTCGCTGGTTGTCGTGTTCAACAGCGCCCGCCTGGTCCGTCAGGGCGAAGAGCTTGACCGCGAGCCCCAGGCCGCGTAAGGTTGTGACATGGATTACGCCATAGAGACAGTTGCGCTGACGAAAGTCTTTTCCGACTGGTGGGGCCGCGCCAAAGTTTACGCGGTGGACGACCTGAACCTGCAGATTCGTCCGAACGAGGTCTTCGGCCTGCTGGGACCCAACGGTTCGGGCAAGACCACAACGATCAAAATGCTCCTGGGCCTGCTGCACCCGACGAAGGGGCACGCCGTACTCCTTGGCGGCGACGGCGCCGATCCGAGAATTAACGCCCGTGTCGGTTTTCTGCCCGAGGAGTCGTACCTGTACCGCTTCCTGAACGCCCGCGAGACGCTGGACTTTTACGGCCGGCTCTTCAGCCTGGACTCCAAGACCCGCGAGATGCGGATCGAAGCCCTGCTGGAAATGGTCGGCCTCAAGGCGGTGGCGAGCCGGCCCGTCGGGACCTATTCCAAAGGCATGGCGAGACGCATCGGATTGGCACAGGCCCTCATCAACGATCCGGATCTGCTCATCCTCGACGAGCCTACGACGGGCCTCGACCCCATCGGCACGCGGCAGATCAAGGACCTGATCATCAAGCTGGCCGAGCGGGGCAAGACCGTCCTGCTGTGCAGCCACCTGCTGGCGGACGTCGAGGACGTCTGCGACCGGATCGCGATCCTCTACGGCGGCAAGGTCCAGGCCCACGGCCGCGTCGGGGACCTCCTGAAGAAGACGAACAAAACGCAGATCCTCACCGACGCCATCAGCGACGCGACGGCGGACCGCATCCGCGATGTCCTCAGGCGGGAGCACGTCGAATGCGAGATCTCCTCTCCCATGGAGCGGCTCGAAACCTTCTTCATCAACACGGTCGTCGAGGCGCAACAACAGGCGACCCCGACGAGCGGGGCGGTCAGCACGACGCAGATCGGCGAGTTCCTCACCGCCGGAACTCGCGGGGATGACATTCTGAACAAGCTGGTCGCGGCCCCGGTTTCGGAACGGACCCCAGCGGGGTCGAGCCGGACGGACAGGCCGCAGCCGCAGGAGGCTGCTGTGACGCCCGAACCCAACAAGGATCTGCTCACCAAGCTCACGCGGTCCACAGCGAGTCCAGTGGCCGAGCCTGTTGCGCCGGAGAAGGCCAAGACGGTTGAGGTCCTGCCCGAGACCACAGTGCAGCGTGAGCAGGTCAAGAAGAACATTCTCGATGAGTTGACGGGAAAGAAACAGCCCGATGGTTCGACGGTCAAACCGTCCGACGGTCCGCAGGAGGGCGGCGGCCATGTGTAGGATTTGGGCCGTTGCGAAAAACACGATCCGGCAGGCCCTGCGAATGAAGGTGGCGGTCGTCTTCATCGTGCTGTTGCTGGTGTTGCTGCCGGTCATGGGGTACACCGCCTCGGGCGACGGTACCCTGAGGGGCAGGCTCCAGACTTTCGTCAGCTACGGCCTGTCGCTGACGAGCCTGCTGCTGAGCCTGCTGACGATTATCGTGTCGATCTACTCGATCACCAGCGACATCGAGTACCGGCAGATCTACACCGTCATCACCAAGCCGATCCGTCGGTACGAGCTGATCCTGGGCAAGCTGCTGGGCGTCGTTGTGCTCGACGTGGCGCTGTTGACGCTCTTTTGCGGGATCGTCTACGGCTTCATCGTTCTGATGCCGAAGTTCGTTGATGCATCGAGCGAGGAACTGACGCAGATCCAGAACGAGTTTTTCACCGCCCGGGCGAGCCTGGTGCCGCCCCTGATCGACGTGAGCAAGGAGGTGGACGAGGTCTACGCCAAGCTCCAGGCCAACGATCAACTGGAGATTGCGTATCCGCGCAGCACGCCGGAGGAAATCCGCAAGTACCTGACCAGCCGCATCCGCCTGGAAAAACGGGCCGCAGCGGTCGGCGGCGGGCTGGTCTGGGAGTTTACGAATGTCCGGCCAAGCGATCCGAACCATCAGAGCCTGTTCATCCGCTTCAAGTACGACGTATCGGTGACGCCGCCGGACGAGCAGGTATACGGTGACTGGCGGATCGGAGATCTGCGGGGCCTGCAAACCGGGACCCCGGTCGATACGCCGGTCTGGCGCGTGCC
>CAZDTD010000199.1:0-6647 GCA_964507995.1 uncultured Pirellulales bacterium
GCCAATCAGGGTGACGCAACCAGTTTCAGGACCGAGCCCGTGGCGCCGTAGGGACCGAGTGCCGTACTGGCCAAGACGTAGATTTCGCCATCGCGATCCTGGCCAAACCCTTTGATGAAGAGGCCGGGGGCGTGCCGGTCGGCGCCGAGGAGCAGTTCTTCGATCCTGCCGGTCAGGAGGTCGGCCACAAAGAGCCGGCCGTTCGGCGTCGTGAAACCCTGGGAGAAATCGCCGAACACGTACAATGCGCGGAGTTCAGGAACCAGCGAGCCGTAGTACATATAACCGCCGATGACGGACAGGCCGTCGTCATGGTCATACTGGGCGATCGGGTCCTTGAGGTTCGGGTCCTCGAAGGAGGCACCGATCACCAAGCCTTCAGGATCGAACAGGAAATCGCCCTCCTTGATCCGCCAGCCGTAGTTGCCCCCCTTGCGGACGATGTCGATCTCCTCGACGAGATTCTGGCCGACATCCGCGACGATCAGCATGCCGCTGAGCTTGTCGAAGCTGAAACGGAACGGATTGCGGAACCCATAGGCATACATTTCATCGACGCCGTCCACTCCCACGAAAGGATTGTCCCAAGGGACTCGATACGCGCCATTGGCGCCTTCGGCATCCCGGCTTGCAGGCGTCAGCGCCGGCGGCAGTGGATCGATGCGAAGGATACTGCCATGGACGGTATGGATGTTCTGCCCGTTGCCGGTTGCCCCATGTCCTTCGTCGGTGTCGTTGGCCCCCCCGCCATCGCCCAGACTGATATAGAGGTATCCGTCCGGCCCGAAGGCCAGTTCGCCGCCGTTGTGGTTGAACTGCGGCTGATCGATTCTCATCAGCACCCGCGCAGAGGCCGGATCGACCTGGCTGTGGTCCGCGAGGACCAGCCACTCGGCAACCACGCTCTGGTGGTCCATCGTCTGGACCCCTTCGACCGTGAAATCAGCCGGACCTTGCACCGGCTCGCTCGTATACGTATACACCCGTCCGAAGCCCGGTCTGCCCGTCCTGGCGAAGTCCGGATGGAACGCGAATCCAAGCAAGCCTCGTTCGTCATAGTCCGTTTCGTCGAACCGGCCCAGAATCCCGAGGGGTTGAACGATGCGATCGCGCACATCGAGAAACGGTTCCGGCCTGAGTTGCCCGTTCTCGATGACGTAGATCGCCCCGGCCTGATCGACCACGAGGAGCCTGCCCGATTGCTCGGGGTCTGGCACAAGGGCAACCGGAGCTGTGAGCCCAGCCGCAACGGTCTGCAAATCGACGCGGATCGCCGATTCGCCAATCCGCTCGGCGATGGGCAGGCCGGCAATCGTGAAATCGCCCCGCATTATGGGAGCATGCGGCCGGCAACGGTAGCCAGGGATTCGCCCGTCCGCAACCATGGCCTGATACAAAGCGGATGTCAGGGTGAATCGGACAATGCCCTGGCCGGGGTCCTCCCACCTGACGCCGGGGTCCAATTCCAACGTGCCTGCAGGCGATCCCATCGACAACAGCACGCGATCCTGCGAGGCGGAAGCTGCCTTGGCGATCACCTCGAATGGATGTGAGCCGAAATCGGTGATTCTGACCTCATAGCGTTTCCCAAGCTCCAGGGCCAGCACCGGATTCTGAGCGCCGAGGACGCCGAGGTTGGCGCCGGCCGGCGTGAAGGCGTCGAGCCGATAGGCAGAGAAACCGACGTTCCCGAACGTCCAGGCGACATCATGGACTTGCCCGAACGCCGCCGTGGAGGCCAAACAAAGCAGGACAGGCAACGATCGGATAAAGTTCATCATACTCGTGTCCCTTCCAATAGCATACTATTCCTATTTCATAAGTGGGATACTTGCGGTTCTGTCAGAAATACGCAGGTGTTCATCCCCTGTTCATAGAATGAGCGGACAGCTATCGACGATTCCATTGATGTCGGGTCATTCGTCTCGCGGCAGGACCATGAACGTCGTGTGCCGGCTTGAATCCCCCAAGATAGGGCTTGGAAAACTCAACCACGGGCACAAAGCACTGTAACTCTTTATTTAGCAGAAATTTGTATCAATACCAAGCATTCGCCGGCGGTCTTTGCCAATTCGTACGGAATAATCGTTTCGGTTCCGCGCTTGACATAATCACCCAAAGACGCTATAATACCCATACTAACTGGAGGAGCGGCCGAGAAGGTTCGGTTGCCCAAAGATACTCCGTTGAGTGCAGGCCGGTTCGTTGCCTCAGGGACGGTTTACGACACCGGTATACTGGCATTCGGTCGGACGTACGCACATCCGGCGTTCGCGGACGTGAAACCGTAAGAGGTCGGGGCGTATGGAACAGACAATCTGGTGGCAAAAGACGAATTCTTGGCCCTCAATCGAATACAAGGGGGATAGCGCTATGAGCCGCAGTTTCATCCTGTTCATGGTCATTACCATCGTTGTCGCGCAGGCGGCCGTGGGTCCCTTCGGACTTGCGGGCGTCGCACAAGGCCAGACGACGACCGGCACGGCAGTTGTCCAGGACACCTTCGACGACAACAAAATGGGCAATCTGTGGACGACGTTCGGAACCGGCACCGGCATCAAAGTGACAGAGGCCAACAAACGCCTGGAGTTCACCACGCCGTCCGACGCCAGCGAGACGTTCGTCGGGTACATCAGCAACAAATGGTGGCTCGATCCGAACGAGGATTTCCAGATGAAGGCGGACCTGTACTTCAATATCAGCGACGCCGGCAGTGGCTGGGTGACGCTGGGTTTCACACCGAATCCCACCGTCCCGGGGGACCAGTTTATCATGTTCGGCATCGGACGTTCCATCGGGTTCCCAAACTACTGGTGGGAGGCGAAGAACGGCTACACGACGCCCATGGACTTCGTCAGCCGGACCGTGAATTCTGTGACGGTCTACATCTCCTACGACTCGTGGAACGACATTCTTTACCTCGGCGACACCGGATATGGCGAGAAGAACGCTTGGCAGATCATCACGGATTTCGCGGCGTCGTACTGGGGTCGCGTCCCCTTCTATGTTTTCGCCGGGGCCACCACGGAGAACCTGGCGATCAAGTCGGGGAATGCGTACATCGACAACGTCGTGATCGAAAAGGGCAAGATCGGATCGCCCTATCCGGATACAGACCCGGACGACGATGACGACAACCCCATCATAACGGACGTGGAAGCGACGCTGGCGGTTGCGCCGTCCACCATCCAACGCAAGAGCACCGGCGACAGCATTACCGCCGTGATCACTCTACCCACGGATATCCCCTTGGCGAACTGGGACTCCGCGGATGTCCCGATCCTGTCGCCTGGCAACATCAAGGCCAGCGCCCAGGCGGCCTTCACCTGGGTAGACGGCTCAGTCAAGATCCTGGCCTCGTTCAGCAAGACGGCACTGCTGGAAGCCGTCGCCACCGACGGCAAGACGGATCTTCACGTCGTGGGCACGCTCAAGGACAGCGCCACCTACGCCGGCAGTTGCACAGTCGTCATTCAGTAAGCGACCGCATCCGGCTTCGCGATCTTCGTAGAGACGATTCGGGACCCCTCCTGCAGGTTACATAGCCCGCAGGAGGGACCCTGGTTTTCTGACCTCTTGCACGCCCCAAACCGTCGCCCTCGTGACGTCCTGCCTGAGCCCGCCGTGGCTTTGACCCCCTTCGTGTCCCTCGCGTCCTGCGTGGTTCCAGAAGTCCACCCGCACCGGGAGTTGCGGTTTGCGACGCGATCTGGTATGGATGGAAAGTCGAAGTTCAGGGGTTGAAACGCGAAGCGCCTGGCGATTGCCTCGCGACCTTCCGACTTGATTCAGCCATCGAACTTCACACTTGAAACTCTTTCTGGTTCTCATCGAAAGGAGATCCTCGTGAGTATTGAACTGAAGAAGAATTGCCGATACGCCCTGCTCGTCCCGACCAGTATGGGAATTCGCCTGACGCCCGACGGCGGCCAGCCGTTCCATTACAGTCGCCGATTCACCATGCAGGCGACCAGCGCCGAGACCAACGTCGCCAGCGTCTCGTCGTACCTGGGTCTGCCGGTGAAGGTCCTGACGACCTTCGTGAAGGGCAGCCCGATCGCCCGGTTCATCCGGGACGATCTGGCAAGCCGGCACATGGACTGCGAGGGCAGGGAAGTCCCGCAGGGCGGACCCTGGGGCTATCGCCACCAGTTCAACCTGGCCGATTCCGGTTACGGCTCCCGCGGCCCGCGGGTGTGCAACGACCGGGCCGGCGAGGTCGGACGGACGTTGAACGTCAAGGACTTCGACCTGGACCGGATCTTCGGCGCCGAAGGCGTCCAGATCGTGCATCTGTCCGGGCTCATCGGGGCCCTGTCGCCTGAGACCGGGACCTTCTGTCTGGAACTCGCCCGGGCGGCGAAGAGGCATGGGACCCGCATCGCGTTCGACCTGAACTACCGGGCCTCCTTCTGGAAGGGACGCGAGAAGGAACTTCGCGCGATTTTCCACGAGATCGCAGGCGTCGCGGATATCCTCGTCGGAAACGAGGAGGATTTTCAGCTCTCGCTCGGCATCGAGGGCCCGGAGGCCGGCGGCAAGGGCCTCGCGGCCAAAATGGACAGCTTCAAAGTGATGATCGACCGGGTCCGGAAGGCCTACCCCAATGCCTCGGTCTTCGCGACTACGCTGCGCGAGGTGGTCAGTTGCAACTGCCACCGCTGGGGCGCCCTGATGGCCGAGGGGGACAACTGGCACGTCGTCGAGCCTCGTGAGATCGTCGTGCTCGACCGCATCGGCGGCGGCGACGGCTTCGTCGGCGGCATGCTCTACGCCATCCTGCGGGCCTGGGAACCCGCCAAGTGGGTGCAGTTCGGGTGGGCGACCGGCGCTCTGGTCACGACCCTGCTGACCGACTACGCCCAGCCGGCGGACGAAGAGGAAATCTGGAGCATCTGGGAAGGCAACGCCCGCGTGAAACGATGAGCGGAACGGGCCTTCGGCCCGGAAGACCGTTTCGATATCTGAAACCACGAAGAACACGAAGGGACACGAAGGTGGAATTTGATGCGCTATCCAATCGGGTGATCGGCTGCGCCATTGAGGTTCATCGCGTTCTCGGGCCGGGATTGCTGGAGTCGACATACAGACAGTGCCTTGTGCACGAACTGGCCAGCAACGGTATCGCGTGCGTGTCGGAACACCCTGTCCCCGTCGATTACAAGGGTATTCATCTGGACTGCGGGTATCGGGTCGATCTGCTGGTCGAGGGTACGCTGATCGTGGAACTCAAGAGCGTCGAGCACATTATGCCGGTCCATGAGGCACAGTTGCTCACGTATATGAAGCTGGCAAACGTGCGGATCGGTCTGTTGATCAACTTCAACGTGGCACAATTGAGACACGGGATCAAACGATACGTCCTATGATTTCTTCTCTTCCTTCGTGTCCCTTCGTGTCCTTCGTGGTTTCCAATCAATCTTTTACCACGAAGAGCACGAAGGGACACGAAGGATGAGAGTAGAGAAAAGTGCCTTTTATGAGAATACATCTATCTGTCTTGAATTCGTGGTTGGCGGTTCTGTCCGTTGCGATTGGGGGACCCGCGCTGGGGGCGGGGGTAATTGACCTCACGCCGGAGCTGACGCCGATACGGAAGGAGTTCAAGTGCCCCGCGCTGGGGGCGGCCGTGATCGTTGACGGGAAGCTGCACGCGCTGGGTGTAGTGGGCGTGCGGAAGGATAAAGGCCGGGTTCGGGCCGAGCCGAACGATGCCTTTCACCTCGGCTCGTGCACCAAGGCCATGACCGGATCGCTGATCGGCCTGCTCGTCGAGCAGGGCAAACTCAGGTGGGATGCACCGCTGATGGAGTACTTCCCCGAGTTGAAGGACACGATGCACCCGGACTACCGCGGAGCGACGCTGCTGCACCTGCTCTCCCATCGCGCGGGTCTGCCTTCGATGACCGCAGGTTTCGCGCCGGTCGACAATCGCCAGCTCAAGGAGATTCGCAGAATGAAGTCCCCTGCCGCCCAGCGGAAACGCGTCGTGGAGATCGTCCTGACGCACCCTCCGGCCAGTAAACCCGGCGAGAAATTCGAGTACTCCAACGTGGGCTTCACCATCGCAGGCGCGATCGCGGAACGAGTCATAGACGAAGACTATGAATCGCTCCTGACACGGATGCTGTTCGAGCCGCTGGAAATGCGGACCGCCGGATTCGGCGCGATGGGCACGCCAGGCAGGATCGACGCTCCCTGGCCGCATCGCGGCGATGGGGACAAACTCATCCCGGTCGAACCGGGTCCCCACAGCGACAATCCGCCTTTCCTGACGCCGGGCGGACGCGTCCACTGCTCGCTGGCCGACTGGGCGAAGTACATCGAGTGCCTCCTGGCGGCCTTCCGCGGCGAGCCGGGTCTGCTGCCTGCCTCCTGCGTCGAGCAACTGAAGCAGCCCCCCTTCGGCGGCAACTATGCCCTCGGTTGGGGCATCTGCGACCGCGACTGGGGCGGCGGCAAGGTCCTCACTCACAGCGGCAGCAACACGATGAACTACACCGTCGTCTGGGTTGCGCCGCAGAAGAACTTCGCGGTCCTCGTGGCAACGAACCGGGCCGGGGACATCGCCACACAGGGCTTGGACAAGCTCTGTGGAATGATGATCCAGCGGTTCCTGACGGAGCCGTGACGCCCAGGCCAGTCTG
>CAZDTD010000200.1:0-6633 GCA_964507995.1 uncultured Pirellulales bacterium
TCTCCAACGACGAAGACCTGTACATCGCCCAGCGGGCCCTGGAGTTGAACCGGGCTGCGGCGCTCGACGGCGGCGAGATCCTCTTCCTGGCCGCCTGTCCCAACGGCATCGGCGAGCCGCAGACCCTGGCGAACTTCTACAACCGCCTGACGGCCCCGCTCGACGAGGTGATCCAGTCGATTCAGCAGGATTACGTCCTGTACAGTCACAAGCCGTACAAATTTGCGGTCCTGATCCGCCGGCTGCGACGCATCTGGATGCACACGCAGATTCCCGATGCTCAGGTCGAAGCGGCCCATATGCACCCTGCGCACGATCCGCAGACGGTGGTGGACGGTTGGCTGGCGGAGCAGCCCGACGCCGGAATTATTTTCATCGACGGCGCCAACAAGGTGGCCTTGAGAGCCATTTCAGCGTAGGTGGTGACTCCCGCTGGAGGGCGCCTATGGATTTCTGCCAAAAGACGGGAGATGGTTATGGACCACACGCGATGGTATTCCGTTCTGCTGATTGGATGGTTTGTGTTCTGCGTTCCCTGGGGGCTCCGGCCTGCTGCGGGCGAGCAGACGATTGCTCATCCGACGACTGGGGACCCTTTCACCTACCAGGACGGCGCCGTCGTGCGCGGTTCGCGATCGACACGGCAGTTGTCGCTGGTCTTCACCGGCCACGAATTCGCCGAAGGAGCAGAGAGCATCCTCGAGTCGCTGACCCTGCACGAAGCAAAGGCGTCATTCTTCCTGACTGGCGACTTCCTGCGGAACGCCCGGTTCTCGCCGCTCGTCCGGCGGATGCTCGCCGACGGCCATTATGTGGGTCCGCATTCCGACCGGCACCGGCTCTACTGCGCGTGGACGCCGGACCGCCGAACGCTGGTGACACGCGCCGAATTCGAAGCGGACCTCGACGGCAACCTGCGTGAGTTGGAGCGATTCGGCGTCACTCGCAGCCGGGCGAAGTTCTTCCTGCCTGCGTACGAACACCACAACCGCGACATCGGCAACTGGACCCACACGATGGGTCTGACGCTGGTCGATCTCTCGTTCGGCACCCGGTCGGCAGCGGACTACACTATCGAAACAGACCGCCATTTCGTGTCTTCTCAGGCGATTCTGGACAGCATTTTGGAGCGGGAGTCGCAGGACCCTGACGGGCTCAATGGTTTCCTGCTGCTCATGCACCTCGGCGCCGGCCCGGAACGCGCGGACAAGATGCACGTTCATCTGTCCAAGTTGCTCGACCGACTCCAGGAGCGGGGCTACACGTTCGAACGCGTCGACCGCATGCTGGGGCGTCATCTTCGCGCCAGCCAGGTGGGTTATCCGACGCAGGGCCCGAAGCTGGCGATGGCCCTCGGCGGGGGGCCCCTGGGCGAGAGTTTTGAAGTCATCGAGTTGGAGTCGGGCCGGTCGGTTTTCCAGGCGCCGACGCGCGCGGTGGTCGGGATGAACTGGGGTCGATTCCACCACGTGGCCGAGCTTGATTTTTCGTCGTTCAGTCGGCCGGGCCGCTTTCGGCTTCGTCTCGGCGGCGCCGTCTCTGAACCCGTCGTCGTGAACGATGCGGTCTTTCGTCCGCTGCCGGATCTGTTGCTGGAGTTCATGCGTCAACAGCGTTGCGGGTTCAACCCGTGGCTCGATGTAGAGTGTCATCAGCTTGATGGCCGCACTGCCTACGGACCGCTTCCCGCCGGCACGGACATCGACGTCCGCGGCGGCTGGCACGATGCCGGAGACCTCTTGAAATACCTGCTCACTTCGAGCAACGCCACCGCGCAGATGCTGCTCGCGTGGGAGGTGCATTGTAACGCCGGAGGACAGTCCCGATTGCCGCTGTTCGAGGATCGGTTCGATGCTCTCGGCCGCTCCGGCGGCAACGGCCTGGCCGATCTCCTCGACGAGGCTCGCTGGGGTTTGGAGTGGATGCTGAAGCTGCATCCCGCGCCGGATCAACTGTATCACCAGGTGGCGGATGACCGCGACCACTGGGGTTGGCGTCTGCCGCAGGATGAACGCGCCGACTACGGCTGGGGCAAAGGCAGCTACCGCGTGGTGTATGCCGCCGACGGCCGGCCCCAGGGACTTGGACGTTATGCGAGCGAATCCACCGGCCTGGCCAACCTCGCCGGCCGGTACGCCGCCGCCATGGGCCTGGCCTTTCAGGTCTGGAAGGACGATCCAAACCATGCTGCGTTCGCGCGACAATGTCTGACGGCGGGGGAACAAGTGTATCAGCTTGGCCGCGACCGGGAAGGCGTCCAGCAGGGCAATTCGTATGGGGCGCCCTATCGGTACGCCGAGACCACCTGGGCCGACGATATGGAGTGGGGGGCAGCGGAACTCTTTCGGGCCACGGGCTCCCCTCGCTACCTCGCCGACGCCAAACGCTATGCGCGCCTGGCCGGATCGGAATCCTGGATGGGCCGTGAGCAGACCGGCCACTACCAGTTTTACCCCTTCTTCAATGCAGGACATTACCGTCTGCATGGCGTCGTCGACGCCGAATTCCAGCAGTCGTTGGAAGGCTGGTATCGCGACGGGATCGAACGTTGCCGGGTTGCGGGCGAGGAGAACCCGTTCGGCATCGGCGTTCCGTTCATCTGGTGTTCGAATAACCTGGTGGCTGCCCTGGTGACCCAATGTGCGTTCTACGAGCGGATGAGCGGCGACGGCCGCTACGGCGAGTTTGCCGCTCGGCATCGCGATTGGCTGCTCGGTCGGAATCCGTGGGGTACCGCGCAGTTCATGGGCGTGGGGGTCGTGTCGCCTGCGAACGTACACTTGATGACGACGCATCTGACAGGCCGCTCCCTGCGTGGCGGCCTGGTGGACGGTCCGGTCTACGAGCGGATCTTCAAATCCCTCAAGGGCGTCAGCATCACCGAACCGGATCCCCTGGCCGAGTTCCAGGACGCTCGCGCGGTCTATCACGACGACCTTCAGGATTATTCCAGCAACGAGCCGACGATGGACGGCACCGCCTCCGCCATCCTGATGTTCTTGGTGCTCCAGTCGACTTCAAGCTTCTGAGCCATCGCCATGGCAGGATGTCCGGCGGAAGCACGTGCCTGCTTGTGTTCGGTCTTGGATAAGGCTGAAACACAGGGTGACCAGGTGAAGTCCAGCAGGCGGGGGGGGGCGATGCATCAGCGCGATCCATTCCAGGAGATCGCGAGGAACGGCCGGAAGAAGTAGATTTGCCTTCCGGGAGAAGACTCGGGTGATTCGACGCTCCTGCCTGTTCCTGTCCTTACGCGGGATGCTATGACAAAAACCTCGCCGAGGCGTCAAGCCGAGAGTTTACTATTGGACTGAGATCGCGTATAATCGCCCACTTACGACTGTGAAATTCCGGCATCTGCATTCGATGCCCATTTGAACAGAAAGGAGAATGGTACAATGGCAGCAAAAATCTACTATGAGAACGAAGCTCCGATCGCGCCGCTGCAAGGCAAGAAGGTGGCCGTGATCGGTTTCGGTTCGCAGGGGCACGCACACAGCTTGAACCTTCGGGACAGCGGCATCGAGGTCGCGGTTTCCGAGCTTCCGGGCACGGACAACTACAAGCTGGCGGAAGAGCACGGGTTCAAGCCGAGCGACATCAAGACGGCGATCCAGGGGGCGGCCCTGATCATCGTGACGCTGCCCGACGAGATCCAGGGCAAGGTCTACCAGAAGGACATCGGACCGAATCTGAAGGCCGGCCAGACGCTGGGCTTCTGCCACGGGTTCAATATCCACTTCAAGTACATCGTGCCGCCGGAAGATGTCAACGTCGTCATGATCGCGCCGAAGGGGCCGGGGCACCTGGTTCGCAGCGAGTTCCAGAAGGGCGGCGGCGTGCCGTGCCTGGTCGCGGTGCAGCAGGACGCCACCGGCACCGCCAAGCAGATCGCTCTGGCCTGGGGCCACGGCATGGGCGGCGCCCGCGCCGGCATCCTCGAAACGACCTACAAAGAGGAGACCGAGACGGACCTCTTTGGCGAGCAGGCGGTCCTGTGCGGCGGTCTGTCCTCCCTGATCAAGGCCGGCTTCGAGACCCTCGTCGCCGCCGGGTATCAGCCGGAAATCGCCTACTTCGAATGCTGCCATGAGGTCAAGCTGATCGTAGACCTGATCTACCAGGGCGGCCTGAGCTACATGCGATACAGCATCAGCAACACGGCCGAGTACGGCGACCTCACACGCGGATCGCGGATCGTCACCGATCAGACGCGAGCCGAGATGAAGAAAATTCTCGGCGAAATCACCTCCGGCCAGTTCGCCAAGGAATGGGTCAACGAGTATCAGACCGGCCTCAAGAAGTTCAACGAACTGTACGAGAAAGATCACGGCTGCCAGCTTGAGACCGTCGGTCGCAAGCTCCGCAAGATGATGAAGTGGATCGACTCGAAGGAGCTGTAAGCCGATCTGCGACTCCGAGAGTTCGCTCTTGTCGGACGCGAAAGGAGAGCCCTATGACCATCAGCAGTCCCCGTGTCGCCGGCCGCAACGCCTGCCTGGCACGAGCCCTGTTGTGCATGGTGGCTCTCCTTTCCGCGTCTGTTTTCACAGGCTGCGAGGCCGGTGGACAAGCCGGTTCCGCTCCAACACTCTACGCCAGACTCGCGACCCCTTATCGCGTCATACAGCTTGGTCGCAGCACCTCGCTCGAAGTGCTGAACGTCGCCCAGGACCCCGCTTGGCAATCCGACCGCGGCAAAGCCATTCCGGTCCTCCTCACCCAGGGGGACACGGTCATCGGCTACTCCGGCCGGAGCGAGAACACCCGCCGGACCTGGCTCAACATCGTCGCTTTTGACGAATTCCGCATGACCGCCCGCCGGAAGTACTTCTTCTGCTCCGATGAGCGGTTTGACCGGGCGCCCGACGATCCCAAGCGACGCCTTTTTCCTCGCCGCAAGGGCATTCTCTTCGACGCCGAGTTCATCATCGATCCGGAGGTCCTGACGACGCCCTATGCAACCGCCGAGGCCCAACGGATCGAAATCCTTCGGTGGCTCGCCGGCCAGTTCCGCCGGGATCTCACCACGCTCGTCGGTGATCCGAAGAACCCCGCCCAGGGCGACCAGTCCATTCAGCTCTCCGGCATGATGGTCAGCCAGGTCTTCCAAGCGGTCCTTGCCGAGCTGGGCCAATCCCCCGGCCTCGCGAAGAACCTCCCCGGCGAGACGGGCATCGACTTCCCGCACATCAGCCTCAACAAGGGTCACGTTCGCCTGATTACGCAGAACGACCTCGGCGCAGTCAAAATTCGGGTCAATCTGCCCATGACGAAGGCAAAGAAATGACGAGTGTCCCGCCTAGCGATTTGATGCCCCATCCGACCGGCATCAAACGTACTTGCGCAATCCCACACCCGCAGCGCTCAGGCCGACCATCCCCAGCAGCACGGCCGCTGGAACCGGGACAACACAACCGATCTGAACGTTGTCGATCCCGGTATTGACGGTCTGTCCCACTATCGCCAGCGAAACGATTACACGAATTCCGTGGTTCCCGGCATGGCCATAGGCTTGATGGGCAAAGGCATATCCCAGGTCAGATTGTCGGGGACAAGCTTCTCCTGGGAATTCAAAGCCATTTCCCAGGTGATCTCTTTCCCGCTGTAGGCGGCCATGCGTCCCATGAGGCCCAACAACGTACTGTGAGCCATCCAGATGCCGTCGTTGATGGGCTGGCCTTTGCGGATCGAGTCGAACAACTCATTGTGCTCGATCTGGTACATGTCGCCCTTGGGGCCGTTATAACGCCAGGAATTCTTGCCCGTGATGATGGGATCGTTCCAGTTCTTGATCGTGCCGACGCCGTCGCTGCCCATGACGTAGTCCGAATTGTCGCCGTAGCAGTTGTTTATCTGGCGTTGGGCCATGAAGGCACGGACCCCGTTGGCGTACTCGTAGAAGACATCGATGTGGTCGTAAATGTTGCCTTCGTGGTTGGGGAACTGGCGACCGCCGGTTGCCACTGCCTTCAGAGGCGGAACGTCCTTCATCGCCCAGGCAATCTTATCGATACTGTGGCAGGCCTGTTCCACCAAGCCGTCGCCGGACAGCCAGGCGAAGTTGTACCAGTTACGGAGTTGCCACTCCACGTCGCTCATGCCGGCGGGACGCGTATTGGCCGGAGGCATGGGCTTCACCGGTCCGGTCAGATAGGTGGCGTAAATGGCGCGAATATCGCCGAGGGCGCCCTGATGCACCTGCTCGTAGAACGCGCGTCGCGACGGATGATACCGCCAGCAGAAACCGGCCACGAGGGCCAGGTTTTTCTCTTTGGCCTTGGCGGCCGATTCCAGAACCGAGCGAATACCCGGGGCGTCGGTCGCCATGGGCTTTTCGCAGAAGACATGTTTGCCTGCGTCAATGGCCGCTCGGAGATATTGCGGCCGGAAACCCGGAGGCGTCGCCAGAAGGACGACGTCCACGCCGCTGTCGATCAACTTCTGATAACCATCCAAGCCCGCGAAGCACGCGTTGTCGGGAACCTGAACGCGCTTGCCAAATTGCTCGTTGCTCGCGAGGTTCTGCCGACTGGCTCGCACACGCTCCGGAAAGGCGTCGGCCAGGGCCGTCAGGACCACGTCCTCACCGGCCGACAGAGCGTTGGCTGCTGCGCCGGTGCCGCGTCCACC
>CAZDTD010000201.1:0-6632 GCA_964507995.1 uncultured Pirellulales bacterium
CTGCTTCAAGACGCTCGCTCTCCACCAGCCGGTGGCCAGCGATCTGCGGTTCGTCATCGCGGTTCTGAAGATCAACAACGATCTGGAGCGAGTGGGCGACCTGGCTGTCAATATCGCTGAGCATGCCGCATTCCTGGCCGCGAAGGACCCCGTCGGGATCTCGTTCGATCTGCGTGCGATGGCCCGCAAGGCACAGGACATGCTCAGACGCAGTCTGGACTCCCTGGTGAACCGCAGCGTCGAACAGGCTCGTGAGGTCCTTGCGAGTGATGATGAGGTCGACGCGATGGATCGCCGGATGTATCAGCTCGTCCAGCAGGCTCTTGACGCGCGTTCGGACCGGACAGAATCCCTCATCCACATGCTCTCGGCCAGTCAACATCTGGAACGGATCGCGGACCATGCGACCAACGTTGCCGAAGAGGTCATCTACATGATCCAGGGCGAGACTATCCGCCACAGGGCGGAGGATCGTCTTTGCGATCACGCCCCGGACCAGGCTCCTGCCATGGATATGCACCCAGACGGGGACAGCGCGTCCAAACGGGGGGCTCCTGCTCACGGGACAACTGTCCTTCCGGATCCGCTGTTCTGACGCACCTCACGACTCAACCACGACCTGGACGCCATCTGCGAAGACCTCTGAAAACGCGAGAAGGCCTCTGGCCGGCCAACCGTCTCCCTGCTCCCCAGGCGGATCGAGAAGAAGACCGTGTAAGACTGGCGAAGGCCATCCCCTCAGACCCGCGTGGACGAACCGTCCCCACGCATCCACGCGGTGCCCCCTGCCCATATCCCCAAACAGGTAAGCCGTCCCCGGCAACGGTCATGCCCGCCGCACTTGGTTTCGAGGCACCAATTCCGAGGAATCATCGACAAACCATGCAAAGGACTTGCCGACATGGCTTCTGCAAGACTATATTGGATTGTGCAGGACATAAGGGGCGGAATGTATCCGCCGTTTTGCAGGACAGGGATCGACAGCATGGGAATACGCGAAATCATCGGCGATAAGCGTGACGCGATTCTGACACTGGCGGCCAAGCACGGCGCCAGGAACGTCCGCGTCTTCGGATCCGTTGCCGACGGCAGCGCCGACGAAGCCAGCGACGTGGATTTCCTTGTGGAGATGGAGCCCGGCCGCAGCCTGCTCGACCTCGGCGGCCTGCTCATGGACCTCCAGAACCTCCTTGGCCGCAAGGTCGACGTCGTCACCGACACCGGCCTGCGAAACCGCATCCGTCAGCGCGTCCAGGAACAGGCCGTGCCTTTATGAGAAGCGATCGCGAACGACTCCTCGACATGCTCGAGGCCATTGAGGCCGTGAACAGGTACGCGACCAAGGGCCGCACGGCCTTCGACAACGACGAACTCATACAGACGTGGATCCTCCATCACCTGATGCTCTTCGGCGAGGCCGCCACAGGCCTCTCTGATGCCTTCTGTGACAAACACCCCGATGTGCCATGGTCCAAGATCGTCGGCATGCGCAACGTTCTCATCCACGCCTACTTCAAGATCGACAGCGAGATCGTCTGGTCGGCAGTCCAAGACGACCTGCCGATCCTGGAGCAGCAGATCAGGACGTGGCTTGCCGAATAACGATCCAGAGAAGCCGATCGTGTTCCTGCTCATGTCACATATCCACGCTTCGAGGTTCCCAGGATGCACAATCTCAAGCGAGCGTCTCGTTCCCGTTTTAAGCGCGAGCCCCAACGCGAAAGACTCTCCCTGCCCGGCCGCTTCGGCCGGGCCTGCGACGATGCCCCCGGTACAGAAAAACAATAGACGTCCCCCTGGTCCGCCTTGTCCTGTGCGGCCTTGAGAGCGTCAAGCTGTTGCTGGAGCAGCGCGATCCCGGCGACCTGTCCGGCCGCGTCTCTCCGAGCCGCGGAACTGGACGAGATCAGCCAAGCCAACAACGCCAGCACGACCAGCGTCAAAAACACAACGACAGCAACCAAACCTTGCAGCATCAGGAAGTCCCCACAGAACGATCAACACCCGGATTCTACGCGATTCGGCGGCATTCGTCAAAGACCACGAACCGCGGCGGGCGGAACACCCGGGTGCATGTCCGTTCTTGTGCGAGCGTCGTGGACCGGTCGCACTCGCGGCGTGCGTTTCCGGCGTGGCGAGGGCGTCCCGCCCTTGCTCTTTGTCTGTATCGCGCGTTGCGGATTGAGGAGGCGAGGCCAAGATGGCCTCGCGACGCAAGGGCGAGACGCCCTCGCCACAAAGTTCAACTACGACCTGGACGCCATCTGCGAAGACCTCCGCAAACGCGAGAAGGCCTCCGGCCGGCCAATCGTCTCCCTGCCCCCCAAGCGGATCGAGAAGAAGAAGGCTGTGTGAGACTGGCCAGACCCTACTCTCTTCCCCTGATGTCATCATGCATCAGTCCACACGGCCAGGATCTCTCCACACACACCTGGGAGTATTATCCCAATAGATGGTTGACATCGTACAGAGCACCGCAGTATGGTGGGGGTGTTGTTGGCTCCACTAAACGTGGATGAAAAGGGAACCTGGTGGAAATCCAAGACTGCCCCGCAGCGGTAAGCAGAAACGAAAACTGCGTTGATGCACTGGCCCAATGGAGGCTGGGAAGCAGCAGTGAGTAGGAGGGCAGGAGCTTTGCCCGTGTCTGCAAGTCCGAAGACCTGCCAACGGTGCGCGGAATGGCGCTAACGATCACGAGTCCCCGAGGGGCGGATTGGTGATAGAGGCACATGGGTGTTCAACCCGAGCGCAGTGCGTCTCGTCGGAGTTTTGCCCCTTGCTGAACGAAACGTCAGGAGCAAAATGGTCGTCTGCGAAAGTACCTCAACCGACAATCTCACTCCCGGTATTCGTACGGAAGGCCGTCGGCTTCCCCTCGTCATTCAAGGCGGATTGGGGGTTGCTGTATCGAATTGGCGCCTTGCCCGTACTGTTTCTGCGCTCGGCCAACTCGGCGTGGTCTCTGGTACGGCCCTTGACCAGGTGCTGATCCGGCGGCTGCAGGATGGCGATCGGGGCGGGGACATCCGCCAGGCGCTCGATCACTTCCCGGTTCCGGAAATGGCAGAGCGGATCTGGAAGAACTACTACATACGGGGTGGAAAGCTCGCTGCGCAGCCGTATGCGCTTGCACCCGCGCAAGCCAAGAACGGATCACGGGAGTTCATCGAGACCTGCATGGTCGCGAATTTTGCAGAGGTGTATCTGGCCCGCCAAGGCCACAACAATCCGGTCGGCATCAACTACATGGAAAAGTTGCAGCTTCCGCACCTCGCGTCGATCTATGGCGCTATGCTGGCGGGCGTCGATTATGTGTTGATGGGAGCCGGGATTCCGATGAAGATCCCGGGCGTGCTGGACTGCTTTTCACGCCACGAGGCGGCCACCTATCCGCTGCATGTCGTCGGCGCCACGCCGGAGGACGATACGCGCATGTGCTTCGATCCAGGAGCATTCCTGGCAGCCCCGCTTCCGGAGCTCACTCGCCCGCGGTTTCTTGCCATCGTTTGCTCCAGTGTTCTCGCAGCCACGTTGGTGAAGAAGGCCAATGGCAGGGTGGACGGCTTCGTCATTGAAGGCCCGACGGCGGGTGGGCACAACGCCCCGCCCCGCGGGCAACTCCAACTCAATGCTGCCGGCGAGCCGATTTACGGAGAGCGGGATCGCGTGGACCTGGCAAAATTCCGCGCGCTCGGTCTGCCTTTCTGGCTGGCAGGCGGATACGGCTCGGCGAAGGCTCTGCGCTTGGCCTTGAGCGAGGGCGCCACCGGCGTGCAGGTGGGTACCGCCTTCGCCTTTTGTGAGGAGTCTGGTATGCGCGCGGACTACAAGCAAGCGGTGATCGACCGGGTCATCGACGGCTCCATCCGCGTGTTCACCGATCCGCTTGCATCGCCGACCGGCTTCCCGTTTAAGGTCGTCAGCCTGGAGGGTACGATTTCGGAAGAAGCCGTCTTCCTCGCACGACCTCGCGTCTGCGACTTGGGATACCTGCGGGAAGCTTACCGCGGCGTAGACGGTCGCCTGGGGTTTCGCTGTCCCGCTGAGCCGGCTGGAGCCTATCAATCCAAAGGGGGCAAAGAAGGGGAATCCACGCATCGAAAATGCATCTGCAACGCGCTTCTATCTGCCATCGGGCATCCTCAGGTTCGAGGAACCTACCTGGAGCCGGGAATTGTCACCGCGGGTGACGACCTGGCAGGAATCGGACGGTTTCTCTCGCCGGGCGCGAATTCCTACCGTGCCGCGGCGGTGATTTCCCAATTGGTCCGTGGTGTGGAGGTGGCGACATGACAGTTGCCCAAATCGATTTGCGGCCCGAGAGCGGAATCATGCTCATCTGCCACAACAGGAAGTAACCATCGTTCGGTTCGCATCGTTCGAGTCCATAAAAAACCGGCCCTGTGCTACTCAGGGCTGGTATTTCCGGGGACAACTTACCTATTTCGGCTCTGCAACACGCAAGGGGTTTCCCGATTCACGCTTGGGTTTTGGGAACGTGACGGTGTCAGGTACATCTTCCGGCAGAGATCCGTGTTCATCCTCAAGGATTGAAACGGGCTTGCAGATCAGCGTTTCATCGGCCCCTGTGATGTTTCCCTGCCGGGGCAGTGCACCGGGTCGGGTCCGTTTGGAGTTCCGCCTTCAGGCGGGTTCGAAAGTCCTCCGGCGCAGCCGACTCCTTCCCCGCAGCTTCGGGATCTCAAAGGCCGCCCGGACTGTTTGACCCGCGTAAACGCGGAACTCCAAACGGAAAAGCCGGCGGACTCTGCCGACGACGGTCGCAATTGCGGAGATGCACCCGCGGAACATCTTTCATTGGGTGAAAAGGGGACATTCTGCTTTTTCGGAGAGAAGCAGGGCACGCCCGAAGCGGTCGTGCGAGGGGCATTTTGCCGCTCTACGCCAATGGCATGGAGTGGGGGAAGCCAAGGCCCCAAGACCTGCGCGAGCCGATGCGCGGCACCCTTTCCATGCTGCTGGCTCAATGCGATAAATGTCCGCCGCCCGGCCGCACAGCGGTGCTCCACACCAAGGCGGCGGATTCCGGATCAGTCCATTCCTTCCTCTGTCCGCCGGGCGCGGGATGCCCACGCGAAGCAGTTCAACTACGACCTGGACGTCATCTGCGAAGACCTCCGAAAACGCGAGAAGGCATCCGGCCGGCCAACCATCTCCCCGCCCCCCAGTATCCCCTCTACTCGTATTGTCAACGGTTCTTGACGCGCAGGATGCTCTTCAGTCGCTTTGCGAGTTCGGCACTAACCTTCTTTGTACCGCAAATCTTGTTCTTCTCTATGTGCAGGACTTCCAATTGTTTCCAGAGTCTCTTTGAGAACCGGCGACCATAGCCACGGACTGGCCGATATGCGGTGAAATGTCTTCCGTCTGGTGTAGGGACAGACGTGCGTGTGACAGCCTCCACTCTTACAAGGTCGAACCGTTTGGTTGCCAGACTAAAGAGAAAGATCTGGTCACGTTTCTTATGGGGGTGAGACCTGCCAGTGCTGTACCAGTCGTAGTGCTTGGTATCCCAGTTTGTCACCTCGCTTATAATACGTTCAGTGCGCTTCTTGACGAAACCGGTTATGCAGTCTCGCCAAATATCGCCCGGCAGCTTCCCATCAGTCACTCCGCGATGTGTTGGCTCTTTGCCCAGTATTTCTCTCAGCTCAGCTTTAGAATAGGTCTTCTGTCCGACAGAAGATGGGGGACGTTTTCGTGCATATCTTTTTATCCGTTCCTTTGTCAAGGGAACGGCACCGTCCGGGGCCCAGTCCTTGTCAAACGCTGCTTTCAACCTCTGGTAGGAAGGGGCGGCCGTGGGAAGCGACACCATGAGGTCAAGTTCACCTCCACTACGCAGCCCCTCGCGGGTCAGATTAGAGGAACCGACTATGGCGACTGCGCGTGTTCTGCTTTCTATCAAGTACACTTTTCGATGAAAGCGCGGCTCTCTGGAGAGGCAGATGGAGAAACGCCCGCAAGTCTCTCGCTGGACATCCAGTAGAAGCTCCAGGGCTTTCGGCTCCGTAACGCGCTGATACAATCCTGTAACGAGTCTCACGTTCCCTCCTGCCGCAACCTGACGCAACGGCTGGATGATTTCAGCCAGCCCTGATTCGGTTATGAAGGCAACGGCGATGTCAACCCGAGACGCTTTTGCGAACCTGGCCTTCAGTAGGTCGCGTAGATTGTTCGGCCCACTATTCTCAACTACCTCGAATGTTCCAGCTTCTCCCGCTATGGCAACCTTTCTCCTTTTACCAATAGGACACAAATCCACTGTCGCTGGCGATCTTGAATACCTTACGAAAATCACGGTACATATCCCACACCCAGGGCATTTCCCTGTTGCGCAGAAAGTACTTCCTTGCCTTGCTCGCAGAAGCCACAAAATCCGCGTGGAGTTTGGCGGCCGTCTTGGGACCTATGGCCTGGCCGTCCGACGTACTTGGCATGTCGAGAAGTTCGATGAACGGCTTGCCCCGGTGGCGGCGGAATTTCACATAGGCCGCGTCCGGATCGAGCCCGTACACCATCTGGAAAAGCTCTTTCATCCAAAGAGCATATTCTGAGTAAGCGACCTCGAATGAGAACGACTTGCCTCCCCTCTTCGGGACATAGCA
>CAZDTD010000202.1:0-6616 GCA_964507995.1 uncultured Pirellulales bacterium
TCCCAGCCGCCCCAGGCCAGGCGGACCACGGGACGACGATTGGCGTCCAGGTGCAGGCTCGCCTGTCGCGGCTTCAGAGATTGGATTGCCTCGGGCCACTGGGCCTGCTCCGCCTCCGGCAACGATTCGATATTCATCTTGAGCATGTCGCCCAGGCAGTCGTTGGGATCGACGGTTCGGAGCCACGCCTGGATCGTGGGCACGTCCACCTGGGCCTGCGCGTACTCCTGGAGACCGAGTGTGAACTTGTCTCCCGATGACCGGAACGATGCGAAGAACACGAGGCTGTAAAAGGCCAGAGCCGCAATTGCGAGACCTCGCAGTTTCCAGCGTCTCTTTCGATCCGTAATCCGTTTCGACCATGTGAAGCTGAGCCGGAAGACGAGGATCAGGAGAAGGATAGCCGCGAACGGGAACAACAGGCCGATGCATATGCCGGTCGCAAACCGGGGCGCGCCGTTGTGCTGCAGGCCGCTGCGGTAGCTGACTTCGCAGTACGAACGCGCGTACAGAATATAGAGGGACAACATCCCAAGCGCGATCAGGTCGCCGACATACCAGAACCTTTGCCAAACTCCGCGGTTTTGGGTTTCTCGCTCGCCCATATTCTTCCTTCAATTCCCCAATTCGGATGGGAGTCCATATGGCACTAATCCAGAATATGAATTGATACGGTGTCCCCCGGGACGTTCTGCGGACTGGCGAGTTCCAGTGAGAAGCATAACTTGCTGCCGACCCACTCGGAAGCCAGGGGCTCCGGGAAAGCCAATCGGGCAACAGCGATTCCGAGGTCATCCAACGTGCCGTCGAATCCGGTCAAGACCGTCGTCTCGGGCAATACGGCCCCTGAACTCTCCGTGCTGTTCGGATCGGCGGTCACCGAATACGCTAGGCGGTACGCCTGCTGCGCATGGTCGGCTCCCATATTGATATAGAACTCGACCGTGCCGCCCTTCTTGGCGGATACCGCGCTGACGTTGGCGCCCAGGGTCGTCACCGTGAAGGTGTGGGCCTGCGCCTCGCCGATGTACGGGTGCGTTTCATCCCGGCCGGAAGCGTCCTTTGCCTCGATATAATACTGAATCACCGTGCCCACCGGCTGGCCGGGGATGTAGGCCAGATACTGATGATCCCCCGCGTCCGTGTCCGGCGTCATAGCAGCCATATTCCAGGAGTTGGCCGATTCGTTTGCGTCGGCCACTGTTCTCCACAGGATGATCGGTGTCCCGTCCACGAACTCCGTCCCGCTGAAGGCCGCGATCTCCGCGCGGATGGGGAAGCCCTCTGCAACAGGCGGGCGGTCCAGCAACGGAATATGATGGATGTACAGCATCTGCTCGTCGGCGATGCCCATCGTGTCGCAGTGCAGGGCCCAGAACGTCCACCACAAGCTGCGATCCCGAGAATCGTAGTTGTTGACTCCGATCACCTCATAGCCCGGCATGGCCGCTCGATAGGCCGACAAGGCGCTGGCATCCTCATCGAAGCCCGCGTCAGAATCCACGATGGGGACAAAGACTCTGCGATTGACGATCAGGGAGTTGATATACGGATCCCCCTGGCTCTGCACGTCCAAACGCAGCACCTTGTAGGGTGTGCCGTAACAACTGATCTGCCTGCTCAGATAGGTCGCCGCGGCTTCTGTCCGTTCATAGAAGATATTGGACGAGGGATAACGCAGGATCATAATCGTATCCGGCGAAAGGAACTTCGCCAGGCAGTCGATGTGGGGAGGGATCGTGACTTTCTCTATCTCCGGATTGGAGATGAGGTGGTAGGTATGGATGCCCCAGTAGTCCCGGACCCGCGACATGAAGTCGACGCCCACGGCGGTGTGCCAGGTCGTGATCCACTCCAGGAAGGAAATGGCGGTGCCGTGGCCATCCGTCATGAAATCGCCTCCCTGGAGGGCCAAGCCGCCGTTGTAGACAGTGTACCCTTGCGCCACCCCGAATACAGGAGTCCCCCCTTCATTGAATACAAAGGCCGGTTTGTTGTAATCGACGAATTCGAACCACGGAATGAAGTCTCGCGGCGTATACGGAAGATGGGACACCTCGTAGAAATCGCAGTGGTTCATATCCACGCCGTACGTCGGCAGCTCCGTTTGCATCTGCTCATACATGTCGGTGGAATTGTAGAGCAGGATCAGCCGGACGTCTTCCGCGATATATCTGTAGAAATCCGGATTGCGTATCATGTTCCAATCGACGACCACGGCCTGCATCGGTTCGAATTCCGCCGGGATGCGAACCGGCTTTGGCGGCGCGTCCGTCGGAACAACGTCATCCGCACGTGCTGTCATTGTCGCGACGAGCATCGGCAGGAGCAGCGTGTACAGGAAGGACATCGGACGTCTCGAAACAAAGAGGAACCGGCTCATGACGAGATCTCCTTTTTAGAAACTCGTGTGAGGGCATACACTCCACCCCTCCCGGCTTTCAGGGAAGGGACAATCGCACATGCACTCCGCAATGGGATTGGAGCTGCCGGCCGGATCGTCCAAGCTCCGCCGCTCACAGTCTCCCAAAGCCTATTCACTTTCCGCCAACAGCATAGATGCAAGTCTCAACAATGTCAACCTGTTTTTATGCGTTCGGGAGGGACAGACGAACGATGGTGGGGGGGGCGCATGGCCGACCTTGCTTGACCGGATGCCGTGACGATCTCCATCGGTGGCGAACGATACGTATGCGCCGGCGTCCCGGATAGACCGTTGCGGTTAAGCGTGCATGGCACGTCTGTTTTGGGGCCGGGCCACGCACGTGTAGATCCGGTAGTGCAGGCTGGCCTGGAATCCGGATGGCGTGAGCTGAAGCACGTCGTCCCTCTCGCCGAATTGTATTTCCATTGTGTCGCGTATCCGGTGGATCTCGCCTGCGTCCAGGCCGTACCGTCGGGCCAGGTCCTCCGAGGCCAGGGGCAGGCTGGGCGCGGGAATCGTGGCGAGGACATGCCAGCCGGCGCTCGCCAGACGGCGCTTCAAGTCGCTCACGGTCGGGTACCATTTGTGCGTGTGCATCCGCCGGTAGAGGGTGTTGAGGCAGGCGGCTTCTTTCTCGTCGTCGAACGATGCGGTCTGGTGGATGAAGAACTCGCCTTCCCGGGCCTGGTCACGGAGGTGACGCAGCAGGGGGGACAGGCCCTCCTCGCCGACGTAGTGAAGGACGGACCGCATCAGGTAGAGGAACCTCGTGTCCGATCCCGCGATGTCACGGCGTCGGAAGTCCCCGACCGATGTCCAGACGCTCGAAATGCCTCGCTCATCCGTCCGGGCGAGCTGGGCCTGCGAGCAGTCGAGGTTCACCATCACGGACGGGGTGGCCACTCCTCGCGACGCCAACTGGGACAGCAGAAAGCCCGTCCCTCCCCCGAGGTCCACAACCACGTCGGCCGGCGATCTCGCCAGGAGGTCTTCGACCGTCTCGACCAGGGGCCGCGCGACGTCGGGATCGGAGAAATACCCGCCGTGAACCGCGTCCCAGTTCCGCCCGTGAACAACTTTCTCGATTCCGATGCAATCTTTCATATCGTGCCGTCTTATAGTCGTTTGGTCGTGCGATTCTGCATCTTGCCCTTATCGGAACAAAACGCGGACGGATTTAGCGCGATTGTGCCCATTCTGATCGCAGGACGGCACATTTGCCGGGCGGTTGACTCTTGACACTTCACGCTTCCAGCTTCACACTTTATGAGACAACGCCTTCTGGCGTCACTACGAACCGTGGGGTGCATGAGTATGGATATATCGCGCAGGAAATTGTTGGGATCGTCGATTCTGGCCGGGGCGGCCTGGCCCAGGCTTGTGACAGCGGGGCAGCGGGCCGCGGCGGGGACATCGTTCGCCGTCCATCGCAAGCGGCTGATGCTGACGCACACCTGGACGCTCTCGCGGAACTCCAGCGATTTCAAGGACAATGTGTTCGTCCGCGTCGAGCGGGACGGCGTCGTCGGCTGGGGCGAGGCGGCGCCGAACGTCCGCTATGGCCAGACCGCCGACCAGACGATTGCCGATCTGGAGAAGGTCCGCTCGCTCGTCGAAGCAGGGGACTGGTTCCAGTACGTGGACCTCAGGACACAGTGGGAGCGTGCGCTACCGGGGCAGGTGTGTGCCCATGCGGCGCTCGACATCGCGATCTTAGACTGGGTGGGCGGAAAGCTGAAGACGCCGCTGTATCGATTGCTCGGGCTCGATGCGGGCAAGGCGCCCGTCACGACCTTCTCCATCGGGATCGACACGCCGGAGGTTATCAAGCAGAAGGTGAAGGAAGCGAGCGAGTTTCCGGTGCTCAAGATCAAGGTCGGACGCGACAACGACGCGGAGATCCTCGCCGCAGTCCGCGAGGCGACGGACAAGCCCCTGCGGGTGGACGCCAACGAAGGCTGGAAGACCAAGGAGCAGGCACTGGACAAGATTCACTGGCTCCAGGGCCTGGGCGTCGAGCTGATCGAGCAGCCGCTGCCTGCGGCCATGATCGAGGAGACCGCCTGGCTGCGGGATCGCGTGGAGATCCCGATCGTCGCGGACGAAGCGGTCAAGACCGCGAGCGACATTCCGCGCCTGGCGGGGGCCTACGACGGCATCAATATCAAGCTCATGAAGTCCGGCGGCATCCAGGAGGCGATTCGCATGATCCACGTCGCCCGCGCGATGGGGATGAAGATCATGCTCGGCTGCATGATCGAGAGCTCCGTGGCGATCTCCGCCGCGGCGCACCTGAGCCCGATGGTGGACTGGGCCGACCTCGACGGCAACCTCCTGATCTCGAACGACCCCTTCACCGGCGTGGGCGTGGAACGCGGCAAGCTGATCCTCAACGACCGACCAGGCTTGGGAATCCGCGAGCGGGCAGGGGCAGTGACGTAGATTTGTCGCATGGCGAGACCGTCATGCCTGCGCTGAGGCGATGGATTCGAGGTGCTCCCAACGCTCGAAGGCTTGGGCGTGTTGGGCTCCGATCTCGGCCAGTCGCTTCGTGACGAGCACGACGTTGTCCGGGTTGCGATAGAACGCCGGATCGGCCAGTTGGCTGTGCAGGACGTCCTGTTCGCCTTCCAGCGACTCGATCAGCGCCGGCAGCGACTCCAACTCTTTGGACTCCTTGAACGAGAGCTTCCGTGTCTGGCCGGCCTTGCGGGCCTCCTTGTAGAGCTTCTTCTTGTCGACCTTGGGCTTCTCGGGCTCGGGCGCGTCCTCGCTCTGCTGCCGGCGCCAGTCCTCGTAGCCGCCGACGAACTCTTTGATCGCGCCGTCGCCCGTGAAGACCCACGTGCTGGTGACGACGTTGTCGAGAAACGCCCGGTCGTGGCAGATCAGCAGCACGGTCCCCTTGAAGTGGACCAGCAGCTCTTCGAGCAGTTCCAGCGTCTCGCTATCCAGATCGTTGGTCGGCTCGTCGAGGACGAGCACGTTGGCCGGTTGCGTGAAGAGCTGGGCCAGCAGCAGGCGGTTGCGTTCCCCGCCGGAGAGGCAGCGGACGCGCGTCTTGGCCCGCTCCGGCGTGAAAAGAAAATCCTGGAGATAGCCGATGATATGCCTGCTCTTGCCGTCGATGGTCACGGTGCTCCCGTTGGGCAGCACGTTCTCCCAGACGCTCTTGTCCTCGTCGAGCTTGCGTCGCAACTGGTCGAAGTACGTGATCGACAGTTGCGTTCCCTGGCGGATCGTGCCCGTCTGGGGCGACAGCTCGCCCAGCAGCAGGCGAACCAGCGTGGTCTTGCCGCACCCATTGGGGCCGATGATGCCGATCTTGTCGCCCCGCGTGATCCTCGCGTCGAAATCCTGGATCAGCGGCTTGTCATCGTAACGGTAGCCGACGCCCTTGGCCTCCAGCACCATCATGCCCGAGTTCTGGGCCTCGCCCAGCTTCAACGTCGCGGTCCCCGGCTTCTCACGCCGGGCCTGACGCTCGGCCCGCATCTTCCGCAGGGCGAGCACGCGCCCTTCGTTGCGGTGACGCCGGGCCTTGATCCCCTGGCGAATCCAGACCTCTTCCTGGGCCAGCTTCTTGTCGAACCGTTTCCACTCCTTCTCCTGCGCTTCGAGCGTCGCCTGCTTTCGCTCGAGGAACGTGTCGTAGTCGCACGACCAGTCGAACAACTGCCCCCGGTCGATCTCGATGATCCGCGTGGCCAGCCGGCGCAGCAGCATGCGGTCGTGTGTGACGAACAACAACGTCTTGCCCATCCCGAGCAGGTAGCTCTCCAGCCAGGCGATCGAGTCGATGTCCAGATGGTTCGTCGGCTCATCCAGCAGGAGCAGGTCGGGCTCGCACACCAGCGCCGCTGCCAGCAGCACACGCCGCTTCTGACCGCCCGAAAGGGCAGGGTAGTTCCCGTCGGGGTCCAGGCCCATGCGGGTCGTGATGCTCGCGATCTCTTCGAGCACCGACCACGCGCGGTGGGCGTCCAATTGTTCGTGTAGCTCGTGCAGCCGGCGGGGGTCGGAATCGGGATGCGCCGCCAGATGCGCTTCCTCGCGATGATAGCGCACCATCAACTCGCCGCGTTGGCCCAGGCCCCGCGCGATGATCTCGAAGACCGAGCCGTCGAGGTCCTGCGGGATCGTCTGCGAGAAGTACGCGATCTTCAGTCCCGATTCCGCCTGCACGGTCCC
>CAZDTD010000203.1:0-6521 GCA_964507995.1 uncultured Pirellulales bacterium
CCTCCATCGTGTTCTCGGGAGCAAGATACCCCGCGCCGCGATGCGCGATGACCGTAACCGACTCTCGCGGCATGTCCCGAATGTTCCATTGCGGCTCATCGGCAAGCAGCGCCGTCGCACCGATCCAACAAAACACCACCCAGGCCCCGACCAACCGTTTCATCGTTCGTTTCATTCTCGTTCCCCATTCATCCCGAAAACAATCGGGCGGCAGCTCATTCGTAGTGACACCGGAAGGCGTTATCCGGATATGCCCTCGCGGGCACACTACAAACAGGCTGCCGCCCGGACACAGATCCCTTCGTGTCGCTATTCTGCGACCTTGGTCGCGACGAGGTCGCCGACTTCGGTGGTCGAGTAGCCCATCTTGCCGGCCGCCATCGATTTCATCTTGTTGGCGGTGACGTACATGACCGCCTGCTCGATGGCGTCGGCTGCCTTCTCTTCGCCGAGGTCCGCGAGCATCATTCCCGCCGCACAGATCGCCGCCAGCGGATTGATGACGTTCTTGCCGGTGTACTTCGGGGCGCTGCCGCCGATGGGCTCGAACATGCTGACACCCTCGGGGTTGATGTTGCCGCCGGCGGCGATGCCCATGCCACCCTGGATCATGGCGCCGAGGTCCGTGATGATGTCGCCGAACAGGTTGCCCGTGACGATCACATCGAACCACTCCGGGTTCTTCACGAACCACATCGTGGTCGCGTCGACGTGGAAGTACTCGCGTGCGACGTCGGGGTACTGGGCGTTGCCCATCTCGTGGAAGGCCCGCTCCCACAGGCCGTAGATGTAGGTCAGGACATTCGTCTTGCCGCACAGGGCCAGCGTGTTCTTTTCGCCCCGGCCGCGGGCCTTCTTCCCATGTTTCTTGGCGTACTCGAAGGCGTACTTCAAGCAGCGGTCCACCTGGAATCGCGAATAGACCGAGGACTGCACAGCCACCTCATGCGGCGTGCCCTTCATCGTGACGCCGCCAGTGCCGGTGTAGGCGTCGCCGGTGTTCTCGCGAACGACGACGAAATCGATGTCCTGCGGCCCCTTGTTCTTCAACGGAGTCTCGACGCCGGGATAGAGCTTCACCGGACGCAGGTTGATGTACTGATCCAGCTCGAACCGGGCCTTGAGCAGAATACCCTTTTCCAGAATCCCCGGCGCCACGTCCGGGTGCCCGATTGCGCCGAGCAGGATATCGTCGAACTTGCGCAATTCCTCAACCGCGCTGTCGGGCAGGGTCTCGCCCGTCCGCTTGTAGCGCTCGCCGCCAAAGTCGAAATTCGTCAGGTCCACCTTGAACTTGAACTTGTCCGCCGCGGTCTTGAGGACCTTGACGGCCTCGGCCACCACTTCCGGTCCGGTCCCGTCGCCGGGGATCACTGCAATCTTATACGTCTTTGCCATCGAACGATTTTCCTTTCTTTGTCACACATTCTTGTTCTCTTCTCGAAGACGGTGTGCGGAGCACACCCTACCTTGTCAAATAACGGAAGCTCGAAATTCGAATTTCGAAATCCGAAACAAATCCAAAAAACCCAAATCCAAAGGACCGAAACGCTGTCGCCCGTCGACATCTCCGTTTGAGACCTTGAGATTTCGATCATTCGTGCTTGTTTCGGATTTCGAAATTCGAATTTCGGATTTTCATTTGCGATTCGGAGTCGGCATCCGGGCCCCGACCTCTGCACGCCACTCGTGCAGCATCCGTTTGAGCTCAACGACCTTGTCGGGCATCTTGGCCGCCAGGTCGTTCTGCTCGCCGAGATCGGCTTTGAGATTATATAGCTCGACGCGGTTGTCCTCGAAGAATTCTATCAATTTGTAGTCGCCGACTCGGACGGCCCCGCCGGGCGAACCGCCCTGGTTGCCGTAATGCGGATAGTGCCAGAAGAACGCACGGCCCTCCTGTTTCAGAATCGGCGTCATACTCCGACCGTCCATATGCTGCTGCGGCTTGGACGGCAGACCCGCCATCTCCAGCATGGTCGGGTAGAAATCCGTGCTGATCACCGGCTCGTCACAGACGCTGCCTGCCTGGACCCCGCCGGGCCAGCGGACGATCATCGGCTCGCGGATGCCGCCCTCGTAGAGCCAGCCTTTGCCCGCCCGCAGGGGCAGGTTGCTCGTGGGGCGCCCTTCCGCCGTCGCCAGGCCGCCGTTGTCCGACATGAAGAAGACGACCGTGTCGCGCGCCAGGTCCAGGCGGTCCAGCGTGTCGAGCACCTTGCCCACCGCCTGGTCCATCGCTTCGACCATGCCCGCGTAGACTGCGTGGTCCTGAATCAGCCGGACCTGCCGGTCGCCCTCTGTGCCCCAGGCGGGACCGTCGTGTTTCATCTGCCCGGCTTTCTCTTCGTACTTGGCCTTCAGGTCCTCGCGGGCCATCAGCGGCACATGCACCGAATAGAACGCCAGATAGGCCAGGAACGGACGATCCCGATTGGCCTCGATGAATCGACACGTCTCCATCGCCAGACGGTCGGGCAAATGCTCGCCATCCGGGCCATCGGGCAACCGCGGATTCCCATAAGGCGGGAAGTACCTGCCGCTGCCGGATGGGGAACCCCGATCGCAGCCGCCTTTGTTGATGTCGAAGCCCTGGTCCTCCGGCCAGAATCCCTCGGGACCCAGGTGCCACTTGCCCGCGAAGAAGGTGGCATAGCCGCCCTCTTTGAGCGATTCGGCAACGGTCACCTCCTCCAGCGGCACTCGATCCTCGTACCGCGCGGGCAACAGGGGCTTGTCCTTCGTCCAATGCTTGCCGACCGTCTCAGGCTGCGGCGCGCCGAAGTAGTCGGTCGTCGCCAGGCGCGCAGGGTACTTACCCGTCAGGATGCTCGCCCGCGTGGGCGAACAGACGGGACAGGCCGCATAGGCGTTCGTGAACCGCATGCCCTGTGCCGCAAGCCGGTCGATATGGGGCGTTTCGTAAAACGTGCTGCCATAGCATCCCAAATCCTTCCAGCCGAGGTCATCGACGAGAAAGAACACGAAGCTCGGCTTGCGGCTCTCCTTCTTCTGCCGGCCGAGTCCAACCCGGGCGCAGAACCCCAGGATCGCCGTTGTCCCGGCGGCCTTGAGGAACCCTCGTCTGTGAAGGCTGGTGGCGTCCATTGGCTCGGCTCCGTGCGATGTCACGCACTCTTTTTCGTAATGTGATTGAGCAGTCCGCCGTCGCGGATGATCTCCAGCGCAAAGTCCGGCAGCGGCAGGAACTGGATCTTCCTGCCGTTCGTCTTGTCCTGGATCGCGCCGGCATTGTAGTCGATCTCGATCTCGTCGCCGTCGGCGATCTGGTCCACCGCATCGGCCGACTCGATCAGGTAGAACCCGCAGTCGATCGCGTTGCGATAGAAGATCCTCGCGAACGACCTGGCAATGACCGTCTGGACCTTCGCCCCGCGAATGGCCCAAACCGCATGCTCCCGGCTGGACCCGCATCCGAAGTCGTCGCCCGCGACGATCACGTCGCCGGGCTGGGACTTCTTCACGAAGTCCTTATCCAGGTCCTCCATGCAGTACTTGGCCAATTCGGCTTCGTTGTCCGTGTTCAGGTACCGAGCGGGAATGATCTCGTCGGTATTGATGTGATCCCGTTTATAGACATGTGCTCTTGCCATGTTGTCCTCATTCATTGTTCGAATCTGTTTCTCTCGGCACGTCATTGCGAGCGGAGCGAAGCAATCTTCCATCACAGAGGTCGAGATTGCGTCGTCGCTGCGCTCCTCGCAATGACATATCGGATCAGGTTCGCATCTTGATATCCGCGTCTCTCTAAAGGTATCTTCTCGGATCCGTCAGTTTGCCTTCGATCGCGCTGGCCGCGACGGTCGCCGGACTGGCCAGATACACTTCGCTCTTCGGGCTGCCCATGCGGCCGACGAAGTTGCGGTTCGTCGTGCTGACGCACTTTTCGCCGGCGGCCAGGATGCCCATGAAGCCGCCCAAGCACGCGCCGCAGGTCGGCGCCGAGACCACACAACCCGCGTCGTAGAAGACGTTGAACAGGCCCTCATCCTGCGCCTGCTTCCACACCTCCGGCGTCGCAGGCACCACGATCGTCCGGATCGACACCTGCCTGCCTTCGAGGATGTCCGCGACGATGCGAAGGTCCTCGATCCGCCCGTTCGTGCAACTGCCGATGTAGGCCTGGTCCATCGCCTTGCCCTGGCACTCGCCGATGGGCACCGCGTTGCTGGGCAGGTGCGGCATCGCCACCATCGGCTCCAGCGACGAGCAGTCGAACTCCTCGGTCGCCAGATACTGGGCATCCGGGTCCGACTCGAACACCGTGTAGTCCTTGACGTCCTTCAGATGCGAGTCCAGATACGCCTTCGTCACGCCGTCGAACCCGATGATGCCGTTCTTGGCGCCGGCCTCGATGGCCATGTTCGTCATCGTCATGCGGGCCTCCATCGTCATCTCGGCCAGCGTCGAGCCGACGAACTCCATCGCGCGGTAGAGCGCGCCATCCGTGCCGATCCGCCCGATCACCGCGAGGATCACATCCTTGCTGTAGACCCCGTCGGGCAGCGAGCCTTCCAGCACGAACTTCATCGAAGCGGGCACCTTGAACCAGAGCTGCCCGGTCGCAATCGAAGCGGCCAGGTCGGTCGAGCCGATCCCGGTGCTGAACGCCGCCAGGGCGCCGTACGTGCAGGTGTGCGAGTCGCCGCCCACAATGACCTCGCCCGGCCGGATATGGCCCTGCTCGGGCAGCAGCGCGTGGCAGACGCCGGCGCGGCCCAGCTTGTAGTAATGCTTGATCTTGTGGCGTTTGGCCCACTCGTCCAGCCGCTTGTGCAGCTCGGCGCTCTTGATATCCTTGGCCGGCTGGAAGTGGTCCGGCGTCACCACGATCTTGTTCGGGTCGAACACGCGGTCGATCCCTTTTTCCACGAGCATCGAGATCGCCGGCGGCGTCGTCACATCGTGACACATCACCACGTCGATCTTCGCGTCCACCAACTGCCCCGGCACGACGGTCTTTTCCCCCGCCGCACGGGCCAGGATCTTTTCCGTTATCGTCATTCCCATCTCTTATCCCTTGTCAGTTCTCAGACACCTTCATTCATGACAAAATCCGAAATCCGAATTTCGAAATCCGAAACAAACCCAAAAATCGAAACCCCAATGACCGAAACGTCGCTCATCCCTGCGCGCGAATGCACATGTCCGGTTCTCCAGATCCTACATTTGGAATTTCGGATTTCGGTATTCGTATTTCCGCCCCCTGGGCGGCTACGGTTGTCCGTTCACCTGGGCCGGCTCCGTGGTCCCGTGGGCCGCGACCATGTGGTTGACCGCGTCCACGTAGGCCTTGGCGCTGGCCTCGATGATATCCGTCGAGACGCCCCGGCCGACGAACGTCCGACCGTTCTCCCGGATGCGGACCATCGCCTCGCCGAGGGCCTCGGCGCCCGCGGTGATCGCGCGGATCGAGTACTCCTCGAGCTTGGGACGCAGGTCCATCGCCTGGCGGATCGCCTCGTAGGCGGCGTCCACCGGCCCGTCGCCGAACGCGACCGCGATCTTCGTCTCGCCCTTGACGCGGATCTTCACGCTGGCCGTCGGCAGCGTGCCGGTGCCCGAGGCGACGTGCAGGTAATCGAGCACGTACACCTGCTCGACGACGCGGATCTCGTCGCTGACGAGCGCCGCGACGTCCTCGTCGAACACCTCCTTCTTCTTGTCCGCGATGAGCAGGAACCGCTGGTAGGCTTGCTCGACCTCGTCCTTCGTGAGCTTGTAGCCGAGCTGCTTGCAGCGGTCGGCGAAGCCGTGACGGCCCGTGTGACGGCCAAGCACCATGCGCGAGCCGCCCAGGCCGATCGTCTCCGGCGTCATGATCTCATACGTCGACCGTTCCTTGAGGATGCCGTCCACGTGGATGCCCGACTCGTGCGCGAAGGCGTTGGCGCCGACGATGGCCTTGTTGGGCTGGATCACAAAGCCTGTGATCTGCGAAACGAGTTGGCTCGTGCGATAGATCTCCTTCGTGTTGACATTCGTGCACAGGTCGGCCGCCCCCGGCCGGCCAAAGAAATCGGGACGGGTGTGAATCGCCATGACGACCTCTTCCATCGCGGCGTTGCCTGCCCGCTCGCCAAGCCCGTTGACGGCGCACTCGACTTGCCGGGCGCCGTTGCGAACGCCGGCCAGTGAATTCGCGACCGCCATGCCAAGATCGTTGTGGCAGTGGGTGCTGATGACGCACTTGTCGATGCCCTTGACCTCGCTCTTGAGCGTCGCGATGAGCTGCCCGTACTCATACGGCAGCACATACCCGACCGTGTCGGGGATGTTCAGCGTGGTGGCGCCCGCCTCGACGACAGCCGTCAGGATCTCGATGAGGAACGGAACCTCGCTGCGGCACGCGTCCTCCGGCGAAAACTCGATGTCGTTCGTGAAGGCTTTCGCGCACCGGATGGCTTCGACCGCCATCTTCAGGACCTGGTCGGGCTCCTTCTTCAGCTTGTGCTTCATGTGGATCGGCGAAGTCGCGATGAACGTATGGATGCGTTTCT
>CAZDTD010000204.1:0-6492 GCA_964507995.1 uncultured Pirellulales bacterium
AATTACACAATGTATATACACTCCCATGCTGGTCCGCCTGGACACTCGACAGGATTACGGTGAAGATCGATGGATAGTCATTTCCGCCAGAAAGGCGACGGGCCATGAGAAAGATGAGTACCGCAAGAGAGTCGCGCACTGACTGGAAAGGGCTTGAAGCCAAGCCGGATGCCGAGATCGATACATCGGATGTCCTGGAACTGGACAAGGACTTCTTCCGGCACGCGGAGGTGCGTATGCCAAAGAACAAACAGATGGTGTCACTCCGCTTGGACAGCGATATCCTGACTTGGTTCAAACGGCAGGGGAAAGGCTACCAGACGAAGATCAATGCGGTCCTGCGAACCTACGTCGAGGCCCACACACCCTGACCGTCACGGTTGCTCTTGCTTCGACCACGCAGGCGGAAGGCTGTCGACCAAAGAATATGCGGGCCTTTGGGACCCACGCTCCTGCCCCACACTCGTCGCTTCACGAGGAGATGCCCTCTGCACGTTTCTGTGACGCCCCTACTGGATTATTGGGGCCGACACCGTATACTGCCGCTGAGGATTCCAGTGATGTCACTGGGAGTCTCGTGAGGGAGATACCGGATAGATTGGATTTGCATGAAGACCGTACTATTTGATTTGGATGGAACGCTCGGCAATACGCTGCCGTTGTGCATCGCGGCGCTTCGCGAGGCGATCGAGCCCCTGACCGGGCGCCCGTTGACTGACGAACAGATCAAAGCAGGGTTCGGCCCGTCGGAGGAAGGCACCATCGGAGCCCTGCTGCCCGAGAACAAGGCCCAAGCCATGCAACGCTTTTTCGAACGTTACGAGGCCCTCCACAGTCGCTGGCCCGAACCTTTCGCCGGCGTGCCGGAACTGTTACAATACCTCAAAGACCGGCACGTCTTCCTCGGATTGGTCACCGGCAAAGGCCCCCAAAGCACGGCGATGACCCTGACGCGTTACCATCTGACGGACTACTTCGACGTGATCAAGACGGGCGAGCCCAGCGGCCCGGTCAAAGATCGTCGGTTCGAGGAGATCCTCGCCGAGTTCTCCCTGGCGAGAGAGGAAGTCCTCTACGTAGGCGATACACCCAGCGACGTCGCGGCGTGCAGGCGGTGCCGCATCCAGATCGCCGCAGCCGCCTGGGCCCCCACCGCCGACGTCGAGGCCCTGCAATCGGCGCACCCCGATTACCTGTTCACGTCGATCCCGCCATTCTCCGCCTTCTTGAAGACCCGGTACGGCGACTGACCAGCGGCACGCGCACCCGCCCAGGACGATCCGCTCAGGCCTCGGCCTTTCAACGCACGGATATGGCGCGTTTTTGAGTCCCGAAAGCGTCCCAAACCATCAGAACCTACTGTAATGGAATCCCTGCAAGGAAGATCTGGTTGACGGACGTGCCGTCTCCCCGATTCAGCTTGCGATTGAAGGCGATCCACCGGCCGTTGGGCGCGACGCACAGGGCGTCGGGCGAGCATCCGGGATAGAGGGTCGGGTCCGTGATCCGCTCCGATTCCCCGAACTGCGGATCGCCCTCGACCACATTCGTACGCCAGATCGAGTTGTCCGAGACGCAGTAGAGATAATCGCCCGAGGGGTCCCACCACGGCTTCGTCGCCCCGGCGGACAGCGACGTCGCCTGCACCGGGTCCCCGCCCAAGGGCGAGATCAAGTGAATCTGTCCGCCCCGTGTGAAGGCAATCCGCGACCCGTCCAGGCTGCACCGAATGATCCCGCCGCAATCCGAGTCGCTCCAGGTCAATCTACGCTGCACCGTTCCCAACGGCGGCATCGGGAACGTCGTGGCCGTCCCCTCCAGCGGCCCATCCGGCCCGGCCACCGTGATATCCTCCGGGATATCGACGATGTACACTTCGTTGCGAGTCGCACCGCTGCTGGTCACCGTCTTGCCGATGAAGGCCCTGGCACGCTGCCACGTCCCATCCTCTTTCTGATACCCCTTTTCGCCCACCCAGGAATCCTCGGAACCCTGGAAGATGTCATCGCTGCCGGGCGTGATTTCGGCCTGGGGCTTGACCTTCACGACCAGCACCGTGAATCCGACGCCGTCCTGATTCCCGAGACCGTCGTCCACGTCAACCGGCGTGCCCAGCTTCGTTACGCCGATCGTTCGCAGATTCTTGCCGAGCGACTCCATGATCTTGTCGTTGTACGTAAAGCCGATCCATTGCCCGTCCCCGCTGGGCTCGTGCCGATGCGTTCCCCCGCGAAGCGCGCCGGACGTAAAGGGTTCGGTCACATCGCGGGCGTCGGCGATCACGTAGTCCGAGCTTCCTACACTGCCCTCGGTCGGACTGACCATCGCGCCGAACCGGGCGGTCCCGCCGTACGGGACGCCGTCAATGCCGCGAATCGCGATCACCGTGTCGCCCGTCGGGAAGTAGCTAACGGCTGATGTGCCGGGTCCAAAACCGTTGGTCGGATCGGGATTGCCCGCCGTGTAGAGGGTGACGATCTCCTGAGTCGCGATATTCACCTTCTCCAATGTCAGCGTGTTGCCGATACCGCCCGAGAAGGCTCTCGTGTCATACGCAATCCACCGGCAGTCGGGAGACCAGTTGAGGTTGTTGTCCAACTGGTGATTCCGGTCCGTCTCGAACGTCAGTTGCGCCTCCTGTGCGACGGGCGCCGCTGCAATGAAGATCTGATTGACGGACGTGCCGTCTCCCCGATTCAGCTTGCGATTGAAGGCGATCCACCGGCCGTTGGGCGCGACGCACAGGGCGTCGGGCGAGCATCCGGGATAGAGGGTCGGGTCCGTGATCCGCTCCGATTCCCCGAACTGCGGATCGCCCTCGACCACATTCGTACGCCAGATCGAGTTGTCCGAGACGCAGTAGAGATAATCGCCCGAGGGGTCCCACCACGGCTTCGTCGCCCCGGCGGACAGCGACGTCGCCTGCACCGGGTCCCCGCCCAAGGGCGAGATCAAGTGAATCTGTCCGCCCCGTGTGAAGGCAATCCGCGACCCGTCCAGGCTGCACCGAATGATCCCGCCGCAATCCGAGTCGCTCCAGGTCAATCTACGCTGCACCGTTCCCAACGGCGGCATCGGGAACGTCGTGGCCGTCCCCTCCAGCGGCCCATCCGGCCCGGCCACCGTGATATCCTCCGGGATATCGACGATGTACACTTCGTTGCGAGTCGCACCGCTGCTGGTCACCGTCTTGCCGATGAAGGCCCTGGCACGCTGCCACGTCCCATCCTCTTTCTGATACCCCTTTTCGCCCACCCAGGAATCCTCGGAACCCTGGAAGATGTCATCGCTGCCGGGCGTGATTTCGGCCTGGGGCTTGACCTTCACGACCAGCACCGTGAATCCGACGCCGTCCTGATTCCCGAGACCGTCGTCCACGTCAACCGGCGTGCCCAGCTTCGTTACGCCGATCGTTCGCAGATTCTTGCCGAGCGACTCCATGATCTTGTCGTTGTACGTAAAGCCGATCCATTGCCCGTCCCCGCTGGGCTCGTGCCGATGCGTTCCCCCGCGAAGCGCGCCGGACGTAAAGGGTTCGGTCACATCGCGGGCGTCGGCGATCACGTAGTCCGAGCTTCCTACACTGCCCTCGGTCGGACTGACCATCGCGCCGAACCGGGCGGTCCCGCCGTACGGGACGCCGTCAATGCCGCGAATCGCGATCACCGTGTCGCCCGTCGGGAAGTAGCTAACGGCTGATGTGCCGGGTCCAAAACCGTTGGTCGGATCGGGATTGCCCGCCGTGTAGAGGGTGACGATCTCCTGAGTCGCGATATTCACCTTCTCCAATGTCAGCGTGTTGCCGATACCGCCCGAGAAGGCTCTCGTGTCATACGCAATCCACCGGCAGTCGGGAGACCAGTTGAGGTTGTTGTCCAACTGGTGATTCCGGTCCGTCTCGAACGTCAGTTGCGCCTCCTCCCACCAGGACAGGGCAGCCGACGGGGCCAGCAAGACACAGAACAGAACGACGAGACAAGTCACAGAAAACCTTTTCATAATCCGCTCCTTGAGTTGAACCGATACTGATCCGGCACTTCCCGTTTAACCTCATCCGGCTCGCTGCCGAGCCACGTCATAATTCATCGAGCGTCTTCGGCTTCGGGTTTCGTACCCCGGATGTCGTCGATGTAGATCACGCCCGCGCCGCCGGCGGTCGGGCTCTCCGGGTTTCCCAGGCCAATGGATATTGTCTGGATGGCAGTTGGGTCAACCCCGACGAACTGGCTCAGCGGAATCTCCCACTCGATCCATTCGAGCGACTGCGTCACCGCGGGGTCGCCGTAGTCGACGGCTGCGGCATGGCCGGCAGCGTCTTCCAGTACGACGTAGAACCGGGCCGCGTCGTTCCACTCGTTGCCTCGAACACAGAGTGTGAGTATCTCAACGCCGTGGACCGTCCAATCCTGCGCTACCTCCCACGTTCGATCGGCCTGTGCGTAGTACGGCGACATGCGGTTGTCGTAAGTCAGCGGCACCGACTGGAGCCCGCCGTGAACGATGCTCGTCTCGCCGAACGTGCCGTTGCTGGAATTCTGGTAGCCGATGTACGAGGTAGAACCATTCTCCACGCCGTCGATCCAGGTCTGGAAGATGGCCGTGCCGTTTGGCTCGTCGTCGTCATACGCCTCGAAATCCTCCACGACGAGAAAATCGGCCGTCGTGAAGCGCCAGACGCGTCCGGTGTGGATTGTGCCGCTTTCATTGACTTCGTCGATCCGCCAGTAGTACGTGGCGTTCCATTCGAGCGTGCCGGGGTCGTACCGCTCGGCCACCGCGTCCCAACCGCCCATGTACTCGGGCGAGTTCGCGTTGGCGTCGCTCACCGCGTTCGCATCGGCGCCGAAATACACATCGTGCGAGACGGCCGCTTCGCCTGCGGACCAGGCAAGGGCCGGCGTCTGCGCCACGTCCACGGCGCCGTTTTGCGGAGTAGGGGCACTGGCGGTTCTGGAGTCGATGATCTCGACGACCCTGCCGAGCCCGGCGCTCAGCAGCATCCTCGCGCCGCCATCCACCACGTCGAAGCCCCAGTTCGGGTTCGTGTCTTCAGCCAATGCGTCGAGCTGGTCCTTCGCGTACCGGGTATGCAGGGTCCCGAGCGTGGTCGCGTCGGTCATGGTGTAGACGTAGACGCCGTCATGCGTCGTGTGGACGTACAGAAATCCGCCCGCTTCCTTGACGGTCCAGAGTCCCCAACTGCCGTCGCCCGTCACGTCGAGGGTCCCCAATCGCGTCGAGACGCCGGTGGTCAGATCGATCGCCCAGAATCCCGCGCTGGTCGCGCCGGAATCGCCGTAATAGGCGTAGCCGCGGTAGAGGTCCCCCACCCGAACGTTTCGAATCCGCGTCGTTGCGCCGGTCGTCACATAGCCGTTGGCGTTCCAGCTCGTATTGGCGGCGACCTGGAACGGATCGGGATTGACGTCCGTCAGATACAAGTTGGTCCTCAGTCCGCTTTTGTAGCTGTTGTGGATGATCGTGTCGCTGTCCACCCAGTCGTACGAACTGGGAATGACGGCCAGATCCGTCGCGAACACCCGAGTGTCCACGTCAAAGTTGGGATCGATTCTTGAAAAGTAGTCGTTACTGGCCCCTCCGGCGAGCAGCACGTAACTCGCGGATGGAAACGCGCCGGCCATCCGACACTCGGCCCCATCTTTGATGTCGGCCAGGGCCTCGCAGAGGGTCGAGCCCGCCGGATAGGAGGCCGCCGCACGATTGGGACTGTTGATCTGAACGACATAGTCCTTCCCGCCAAACGAACGCGGGTTGTACATGGAACTGGGCGTGGCAAGCTCTTTGCCGAGATCGATGACCGTGCCGACCTTGAGCAATTCGCCGGGCACAGGTTCGGCCCAAGCCCGCTTCGCCAGTCCGAACATCACAAACGCGACAAGAACGGTCGAGATACACACGGTTCTGGACATACGAATCCTCCTTCGCGAAAGAGCTGCCTCGGCACAGTACACATTCTCTATAATACTCAATCGCCGTGTCCGCTTTCAATACCTGTGTGCGATAATTTCACATATTCTTCGCCTCCTTCGTCGTCGAGGGATATTGATGGCGGCTGGCCGATCCCGACGGTCTTGTGTGAAAACAGGCTCATCTGGTTTTTACATCCTTCCATGATCCCGGCACGCCCGCAGCGGGCGTGCGAAACATCCTATGAATTGGAGCCCTGCAAGGGGGTTATGCGATTTTTCAGAACATTTTTTTCTCCTTTCCTGCATCCTTTTTCACTTGACCCCTTCGCCTGCGATGGAGGGGACAGGCGGCACTTTTTCGCTCAGGATTCCCTCGGAATCAGGCCGGCCGTTGAATCGATCGCCTCCTCCGGTTCAGTTATTCTGCGAATTCACCGCTTGGGTTCTCTGCTCCTTCGTACCTGAGACCAGTTCTTCATTGGACAGCTCTCCGGTCTGAAGCATCGCCCGCATGATCGTCAGCAGCTTGCGGGCCGTCGCGACGACCGCCACTTTCTTACGC
>CAZDTD010000205.1:0-2260 GCA_964507995.1 uncultured Pirellulales bacterium
CCGAGTCCGATGCCTGCGACGATGCTCATCGCGACCCAGATCGTCAGATATCGCTCGAAGAAGCCGAGTCCCCTGGGACGCCGGTCCCCGATGGATGCTGTCGTCATGTATCTACTCCCATGATCTCACTGGATAGGCTTTCTTTGCCGTCACTTCGAGGCTGACGACGTAGTCGCTCGCCTTCGCTCCCTGGGGCAGACGCTCGATGATCTTGTGGTAGAGCGGATCGTTCCAGTCCACCATCGCATCGATGTATCCGGGCTTGGCCGTCAGGACGATGTCAACCAGACCGGCCGCCTCGGCCATCGCCTTAGTCTGGTCCACGAGCACTGCGCCGGCGATACAGCCGACGAGGGCTTCGATCATCTGTCGGATGTCCTCCGGCAGGGGTTTGAGCAAGGCCAGATCGGAGATGGCGACGCGTCCGCCGGGTTTCAGCGCTCTTGCGATTTCCCGCCAGACCTGCGGCTTGTCCGGCGAGAGGTTCAAGACGCAGTTGGAGATCACCACGTCCACGCTGGCATCGGCCAGGGGAAGATGTTCGATCTCGCCCAGCCGGAATTCGACGTTGTCCAGACCGGTTCGTTTCCTGTATGTCGCGATGCCTTGACGGGCCTTGCCCAGCATGTCGGGCGTCATGTCCACGCCGATGACTCGTCCTGTCGGGCCGACTTTGGGGCCGGCGAGGAACGCGTCGAATCCGCCGCCGCTGCCGAGGTCGAGAACCACCTCGCCGGGCTTGAGCGAGGCGATCGCCGTCGGGTTTCCACAGGAAAGGCCCATGTTGGCTCCCTCCGGCAGCGTGGCCAACTCGGCTTCGTCGTATCCCACCGCGCGGGCCACCTGGTCGGCTGTTCCTGAGCAGCCGCACGATGGGCCACAGCATGTCCCGCCGGTCTTTGCGATCTTGCCATAGCCGTCACGGACGGCCTCGCGAATTTGCTCCTGCTTGTCCAGGTTGTGATCCTCAGCCATTATCATACCCCTTTTTTGAATGTGTCTTTCAAGCGGTCCGGCAGCGACTCAACGAACCGTCGAATCTCATCCCGGACCCTTCGGTAATGGTCCAATGCCTCCTGTTCGTTCCTGGCCTGTTTCGCCAGACGCGGAGGGTCGTCAAAACCCACATGCACGATCCGGGTCCCCCCTGGAAAGAAGGGGCAGGATTCGTGGGCGTCGTCGCAGACTGTGACCACGTAGTCGAAGGGAATGTCCATGACTTCGTTCATGTGTTTCGAATGATGGCCGGAGATATCCACGCCGGCCTCGGCCATTACTTTCACGGCGTTCGGATTGAGTCCGTGTGTCTCAATCCCCGCGGAATAGGGTTCGATCCGATCACCCTTGAGATGTCGGGTCCAGCCCTCGGCCATCTGGCTCCGGCACGAATTGCCTGTGCACAGGAACAGCACTTTCAGCTTTTGCACTGCCTCCGGCATATTTCCTCGGGGTCCATCGCAAGAATGGCCGTCAGTCTCTTCTTGTCCTGCGTCGTTTGCGGCGAATTCGCAAGGCCGCGTCGGACCCACGCCACCGCGTTCCTGACGGCCTTGGGGGCGTCGCGGCCTGGCAATCGGTAGTGCATCCATCGCCCGTCCTTGCGGCTCTCGACGAGTCGGGCCTGCCGCAGGATGGACATATGCTTGGATACGGTCGAAGGGGCCAATTCCAGCAACTCGACGATCTGGCAGACGCACAGCTCGCCGTCTTCCAGCGCCATCAGAACCCGCAGCCGATTTCCATCGGCCATCGCCTTGGCTATCTCCAGAATTTCACGCATACTCACCTATCACATTTCGCCATATAACGAATTATAGCCATGCCATTTTACGAGTCAACTGGAAAAATGTTCGATTCTCAGAGGCTCAAGCTCAAATCGGTGCAGGAGGAGAAAACGAAAGCGGCAGGTCAGCGGTAGACGTCTCGCCGGTGGGCGATTTTGACGACGTAGACGACCAGAATGTCATCCTCAATCTGGTACAGGACTCGATAGTCGCCTTGTCTGATTCTGTATTTCTCCCGTGCGCAGAGCTTCTTGCTCCCCGGGGGACGGGGATCGTCGGCAAGGGCCTGAATCCTGGTCACGATCCGTCGTAGATCTTTTCGGGGGATATTGGATAGTTCCCTGGCGGCCGATGACGTGATTTCGAGCTTATATCTTGCCATGGGCCTTCAGGTCCTTGAGAACCTTGTCAAAGGAGAACCTTCTTTCCTCGGCCCGTTCCTCGAAGGCACGCAGATCCTCCTCGTCTTCCGCCAA
>CAZDTD010000205.1:2360-6489 GCA_964507995.1 uncultured Pirellulales bacterium
CCGAAGTGACTGGTGGGCCGGCCGTCGCCGACGACGATCATGTTCTGGCCCATCAGAGATGCCTGGACCGACTGAAGGGTCAGCTCTTGGCCTCCATTGCGTCCGGCGCCGACCGCGACCACACCGCCCACCTTGCCGGACAGGGCGAACTCCTTCTGGCGGAAGACCATGCAGTGGTCGAGGAATGCCTTGCAGAGCGAACTCATGTTGCCGAAGTAGACGGGGGTTCCGACCACAATGGCCGCCACATTGGGACTCGACAGGACGGGGATAAGTTCGGCGAAACCGCCCTGGACCGCCTTGGGATCAGCAGGGTCATAGACTCCGATGTTGCGGCCCGCGAGTTCGATCAGTTCTGTCGCCACTTGCGGATCAACAGCCCTGGCGGCTTCGAGGCAGATGCCCACTGCGGCGGCCGTGGTCTTGCCCTTGCGCGGGCTGCACGAGACGCCGATGATCTTGACTGCTTTTGCTCCTTGAGTTCCGGCGGCCGAGGCGGTCGATGTCGTTGCGCCCGCGGCGAGTGTGGTTGTCAGGAATTCTCTTCGGTTCATTCTCTGTCCTCCTTTACTGAGGGTCTATTGATGTCGAGCGGGATCGGCGTCCAACGCTCAGCCTGCCCCGACGGCAAGCTTCAAGGCCGCCTCAGCGACACGGACGCCGAGCTGCCTGGCGGTTTCGATCCCGAATTCGTCCTTCAGGATATCGTCCTTGTACGCGTTCCACAAGGTGGCGCCCTGGTGCGCCCGGGGCTTGCCGCCGACCACCATCACCTCGTGAACCAACATGGCGGTCTGGATCTCCTGGATGACCAACTCCTGGCCACCGTTGCGGTAGGCGCCGGTGGCGAGCGCACCCAACGGCATATCCACCAGTTGGAGCTTGGGCTCGCGAAAGACTTGCAGCCGCTCGATGAAGGCCTTGCAGAGGGCACTCATACTACGGAAGTAACTCGGCGATCCGATGATCATGCCGTCCGGCACGCGGGGCGCCTGTAACACCGGCAACACCTCCAGATCAAAGTCGTCTTCCGGTTGCCTGGCCTCGGCCGATGTCGCGCCGCCCAAGGAACCCGCAATCTTGAGTCCTCCCAGGTCGATCAACTCGACCTTGATCCGCGGGTCCACCGCCTTCGCGGCATCGAGGGCGACCTGGATAGCCGTGGCGGTCGTCTTGCCCTTACGCGGGCTGCACGAGACGCCGACGATTCGGATGGTCTTGTCTTCCGGAGCGGTAGTAGCCGTCGATGTCAGCGATGCCGCCGTGCTTGCGGTAAGAGTGGCTGCCAGGAATTTCCTTCGATCCAGGTTCTCTGCTCTATTGTCTGTAGGTGCACAAATCATTGAGAACTCCAACTGTCACGGCGCCGCGTAGATCAGGTACAGGCCCCCAAGCAAGACAAGGACGCCGCAGATTCGCTTGACGATGACGGCGCCTTTGGATTGCTCGTTCCAGTTCATGTATCGCTGCACCCAGCCGGTCGACGTGCCTGCAATGACGATCACCGAGCAGTGGCCCACGCCATAGACGAGCAAGAGCAGGGCACCGTACACCGCCCGCGTCGATGCGAGTTTGAAGGTGACGCCCAGCATTGGCGCCATGTAGGCGAACGTGCAGGGGCCGATGGCGATCCCGAACACCAGGCCCAGGATGAGCGCTGCGAACAGGCCCTTGCGTTTCATGCCGACCTGGCCCGGGCCGGACCAGGGCATCGGGATCACGTCGAGCAGGTGCAGGCCGACGACAAAGAAGATGGCCGCGACGAAGTAGTTGCCGAAGGGTCCCACGTCGCCCAGCATCCTTCCGGCGGCGGCCGTGATGACGCCGATCAGGGCGATGGTGACCAAGATGCCGCCTGCGAAAAGAGCCGAGATGGCGAAAGCCCGTCGCGTGGACATCCGGCCCTGCTTGTCGATGAAGCCCACGATCAGCGGGATGCTTGCCAGGTGGCACGGGCTCAGCAGAATGCTGAGGATTCCCCAGACAAATGCGGCGGTCACAGCGATGGCCGGCGTGCCCTCGATGGCGTGTGTCAGAGCGGTGAATAGCCTCTCCATGCTCTATTGGACCCCCATTTCGGCCAGTTTCTTCTCGATTTCCGCCTGCGGCCAGAACCCTGTGTGCCGGAATACCTCTTTGCCGTCTCTATCATAGAAGAACTGCATGGGAATGCTCTGAATGCCGTATCGCGAAGCGAGGATCTGCTCCTGACCGACGTGGACGAATACGACATTCAACTTCCCGGCGTACTTCTCCTTCAATGCGTCGAGGATCGGAGCCAGCATGTCACAGGGGCGGCAGCCCGTCGAGCCAAAGTCGACCAATGATGGCCTGCCGCTGGACCGGGCCTTGTCCACGGGATTGTCCCTGGCCAGGATGGATTGTCCCTTTGCCCAGGACGCGGAAACCTCGATGGTCATGCGCTGGCCCATCGTTCGGACATGGCTGTCGACCAGGTCTTGCTGCTTTTGCTGAAGCACCATCTGTTTGAGTTGATCCCTCACCTGATCGAGAGTCGCTCCGCCGCAGGCGTCCTTGTTCTCCTCGTAGAACCTGGCTACTTCTGCGTCGCTGGCTTCCACGTCGGCGACAAGACCCTTAAGGTACGTCTGGATCAATGCTCGCTCATCGGATGCCGGTGCATCCTTCTGATCTGCGATCTTGGCCTTGGCCTGTGCAGCCAGGAGTTGACGCGTCGCCAGATTCTCCAGCAGGAAGAAGGCGTTCTTTCTAATCTGTGCCTGCATTTCCGTCGGCACTTTGGCGATCTCGCCGGCGATGTCCGTATCCTTGATGGTCAGACCGTCCGTCTTCAGGATCACGCCGGAGGGCAGATCACCCAGTCTCGCATAGGTCAGACTACTCGACGCAAGACCCGGATAGACGTCACGTACCAAAGAGAGCTTGGCGGGAGCATCCGCCGCAGATGCTGGAAGAACGGATACTCCCAATATGACAACGGTGGCTACCGAAAGAATCTCTTTCTTCATCATGATCGGGATCTCCGGACGTGAATCCGTGGTGGCTATTTCGGCGAGCACTCGCCGATTTTGCAGGCCTTCTGGATCTGTTCGGACGAGAGCTTCATCTTGTCGGCCAGCGCCTGGCTGATACTGATGAGCCGGCCCGTTTCATAGGGATTCTGTTCGACCCACTTCTTGAGATTGTCGGGATTGGCAAAGAAACCCTGGTGGAAGCAGCCGGCCGAAGCCCACGTGCCGTCGGGTTTTTGTCGCTGGCCGAACCATGCAACGGCCTTCGCCGGCATCAGCGAACCGACCTTCCCACCGAATACCTTTACAGTGATCGGCTCCTTTGTCAGACGGTCCTTCTCGCGTATCGTGATGTCCAGACCGGTCCGAGCGGCTACACCCAGAGCGCAGTGCGAGCAGCACCCCCACGTCTGCACGCCGCCCTTGACGGTCACCTCAGAGGCATCCTGGGGATAACATGCCCGATCACAGAACCCACACCGATGCGACATCTCCTTTTGTTGCAGTGCCTCCAGAGCGAGAACGCTTCCTCCACTGGCGGTCCGTTCCGCAGCCGCGGCATCCTTGGCAACAAAGGCCTTGATCCAGGGCCTGCCCGTGGTTTCCTCTTCGCCGGAGAGGAACGCGGCTTCGGTGATCGGGACCGGCTTGCCTGTGGCCCAGTCGGTGACGGTCACCTTCTTCTCAAAGCCGGCCTTGTCCTCGGTCAGGCACGAGTACATGATGAAGTAGCAGTGGGGACTACACAATCGGACCGGCCCCTTCTCCGTCTGGACGGTAACGAGGGTCTTGGCGTTGATATCCCCGTCGCACATGTAGCAGATGCTCTCCTTCGGACGCTTGTCGGGTTTGGCCGGGGTGAGCCGCTCAAAGGCAGATACACCTGGGCCGGATGCCAGCAGTTCCACGCCGAACTCCTTCCACTTGGCCAGGATGTCCTCTTTGGAGAAGAAACCTTCGTGACGAAAGAGTTCCTTCCCGGCCGCGTCGAAGAAGATCTGCGTCGGGATGAGCTTGATGCCGTACTCCTCGCCGGCGTTTGGATTCTTCCACACGTCAATGAAGACCACGTCCAAGCGGCCTGTATACTCGTTTTTCAATTCCTGGAGGATCGGGGCCATCATCTTGCACGGAAT
>CAZDTD010000206.1:0-6478 GCA_964507995.1 uncultured Pirellulales bacterium
AACGGGTGGTCACAGACGTAGACATGGGAGGTTTGGTATGAGTGAGATCGTCATGCTTCAGGGGTCCGAATCCCAGGCAGTGCTGCAGGCGGTCGTACAGAGTCAGTCGCCCGCGATCATGTCGTACCTGTCCAAAGACAAGTGGCATGTGGCCAAGGTGGTCATGAAACAGCTTGCGGTCGGTGCGACGCCCGAGAATGCGGGCCGGCTGTACATCGAGGGATATCACTCAGCAGGCAAACCGCACCCGATCAACATTCGCATCGATCAGCCGGTCGGAATGAATTTCAAGCACGCCTACGGCAAGTTTGTCTTCGATACGGCCGTCATCGGCCTGGAACCGTCCTCCGATCCAGAGGCAGGGGGGACCATCGTTCTGGCTGCGCCCGAGCGGATCGGCGTGATCCAGCGGCGAAGCTATTTCCGGGTCAACGTCCCGCCGACCCTGAAAGTCAACGTCGTGATCTGGCACCGCACGGGGAAACGTGTGGGCAATGAGAAGACCCACGTGTACTACGAGGGGCACCTGATGGACATTTCGGCCGGCGGCGCGCAGGTGATCATGCCTCTCAAGGGGTCTGAGGCGGGGTCGGTCGGCGCCGCAACCGAAAACGACTTCCGAAAAGGTCAGTTCATGGGAGTCCGGTTCACGCCGATGCCATACGAGCAGCCTTTGATGTTCAACGCCCAGATCCGGAATGTCCTGCCCACTGCGGACCGCTCGGGTCTGTGCATCGGCTTGCAGATCGTCGGTCTGGAAGCCAGTGAGGAAGGGCGGGAGATGCTCGGTCGCCTGGCGGGCGTCGTGGACCACTACCACAAGATCAACCAGGCCAACGGCGTCCCGGACGCTCCGGAGCCGTCCTTCGCGTGCCATGTGCCGGAGGAAGCCCTCTCGGACTGATGCATCCCGATCACGCGTCTGCGCCGGTGACGCTGCTCCCGGTCGCCTCCTGATCCGCAAGGGCCATTGCGCCCGCCTTGGGAAATATCCTGCCGTACAGCGACCTGACGAAGCTGCCCAGCGCGAAGTACCCGAAGATGAGGACCATCGCCGTCGGAACGTTGCTCGACCAGACCAACCCGAGGAGCAGGAGCACGCGAATCAGGTAACCGAACGGTTGCCTGCCCTTGAAGTACACGTTCACGATGTGTGGGTAGCGGACCCGGCTGACCATTAGGATTCCAACGCCCAGCGTTGCCACGGGCAGGGCATACACCAACGCTGTGACGTCGGGGACCTGTTCCTGCTGGAAGATGATCAGGCTGATGACGACGCCGGCGGCCGCGGGGCTGGGCAACCCGACGAAGCTCATGTGGGCGACCTCGTTCTCGTCGTTCTCGACATTGAAGCGAGCCAGCCGGATCGCGGCGCAACTGAAGTACACCAACGCCGCCAGCCAGATGAACCGGTGAACCAGATTGCCACAGAAGATATCGTGGAGTTGCAGTTCGCTTTCCACGAGCCGGAGCATGATGAACGCGGGGGCCGCGCCGAAGCTGATCAGGTCGCACAGGCTGTCGAGCTGGCCGCCGAAGCTCGACGTGCTCTTGCTCATGCGGGCCAGCCGGCCGTCCAGCATGTCTGCGAACATGGCCAGCACGATCATGTACCCGCCCACGGCGAAACAGGACATCCTGCCGGCCGCCGGCTCGGTGGCCTTGCTCGCCAGGACGATGGCGGTGAACCCGAAGATCCCGTTCAGCAGGGTGATCAGGGAAGGCAGGAGGGTGACGTACTTGACGCGATGTCTTCGCACGCGTCGGAACAACGGCCGGCGCAGCTCGTGGCCCATCACCTTGCGATGTCGGTGGCTCATTGTTTCTCTGCGGGTCCCTGGGAGGGCGATTTCGGACCGTACTTCACGAGCGGCGTGATGCCCGCTTTGACCTTGTCCCCGATGTGGACGATGCATTCGGCGCTCTCGCTGGCGGAAAGGTACAGCTCGGTCCGGGACCCGAATTTGATCATGCCGAACTGTTCTCCGCCGGCGAGCTGCTGGCCCTCCTGTGCGGCGCAGACGATCCGACGGGCGATGGCTCCGCTGATCTGACGCACGAGGAGCCGATCCTGCGGGTGGCTCGTCCGCACCATGGACAGGTTGTTGGACTCGTTCACCTTGCCGGCCTCGGGACTCATCGCGTTGATGTATTTGCCGGGCCGGTAGACGATCTTCTCAACCTTCGCGTCGCATGGAGCGCGGTTGATGTGCGTGTTGAAGATGCTCAGGAAGATCCCGACGCGCAGCGCCGGGCCCTCGATGAATTCACTCTCTTCGACCGTTCCCACGTCCGTGATCGTCCCGTCGGCGGGCGACAGCAGCACGTTGTCGTCCTGCGGCGGCTCGCGGCGTGGGTCTCGAAAGAACATCAAGGCCCACCCCAGAACCAGCGTCAGGACCGTTTCACAGGCGATCACCGCCCACAGAGGCAGCCACGCCGGTCCGGCTACTCCCATGGTGGCCATCAGCACAAAAACGGCTGTCGGATAGACGACCACCTCGGGCAATCCGTACTTCGTCAATGGAATATGCATAAGCACGTAATGATACGCGCACCAAGCCGGGGAATCAATAGGCAAAACGCCGAGGGAAATGTCCAACCTATGATGAAGAACGACCGACCTCCGCCCCGTCGGCCGTTCTTCATCGTTCGACTATACAATGGACGCGGCACGAAGGCCTGTGTTGCATTTTCTTTCCACGCTTTTCCGAAAAAAAGTCGTCGGGTGCGTCTCACGCACCATCTTTTGTGCGTCCGATAGTTGAGTGGCGTGTGATGCCTGGGGGGGGGAGCGGTCCGGTCAGCCGACGCTCGGTCCCTAAAATCTCTCGGGGGCACTATTAGAATCTTTCTTGACTTGTCGGGTCGCAGGGTGTATGTTCTTGCGTTTCCTGAAGCCGGGGAATGTCCGGCCTCGCCTCAGTGGCGTATGCCATGAACCCGTCAGTTTCATGCTGAAGCGGCGAAATGAGATGAGAAGAACGGTAAGAAGGAGAAGTCCAGAATGAAAGAGTCAGCGGTGGAAATGAATAGAAACAGGCACAAGCTTGCGGCGAAGTCCGACGAATTTCGCGTCGACGCCGCAGGGTATCTGGAGCGCGGCTGGGTCATCGCGAACCACAAGCTCGTCTCGTTCCACGCCGCATTTATTTCGTCGGTCCTCAGTTTGCCGGCCGCGGAGCTGACGAAGCAGGCCGCCGAAGGCGCGAACATCAAGGGTGTCGTGCTCAACTTCATGTTCTCGCCGATGCATGCAGAACTGTGGATTTCGCTGGCGATCCTCTACCTGTCCTGGCACATCGCCATCGCCATTCACGAGATGGGACACTTCCTGACCGCCGCGAAGCTGACGGCGTTGAACAAGGACTCCCAGGAAAAGGTCGAAGCCACCCTCAAAAGCGGCGGCAAGTTCGGCCTCTACGCCCAGATGCTCCTGCTGATCCCGTGGGGCAAGTTCTACGGCGTGCGGAAAGAGAACGGCAACTTTGCCGCCGACGCCCCGTACAACCTGGCGGTCGCGGCCGCCGCGCCGATCTGGAGCCAGTGGCTGGCCACGATTTGCCTGCCGATCGCCATCTTCTGCATCGTCGTGGGCTTGGCCACGGGGCAGGACTGGATGATCTACATTGGCCGGTTCTTCCTGGCCCCAGGCGTAGTCGGATTGCTCGACCGATTCCTGGCCGACCCGGGCAAGCTGAAAGAGTTCCGCAACCGCGAGAAGACCGCCGCCGAGGCAGCCGCCCGCGCCGCTGCGATCGCCGCTTCCGGCGAGGCCTGGCCCGCCCGCGTGGCGAAGGTCAAGAAGACCATGCTCACCAGCCGTATGCAGCAGGTCACCCTCAAGGACGGCAGCCGCGTCACCGCACCGTGGCAGTACCGAAACTGCGCCATGGGGGGGCGCCACACCGAGAAAGAGTATCCCGAGAGCAACATCAGCATGCAGGAAAGCATGTTCATGCCGCTGTCGGCCAAGACCTACGAAGATGCACAGGAAATGACGGTGAAACTGCAATCCCGTCTGAAGGAAATCATCGAGTCCGCTCCGGGCGCGAAGGTCATGGGCGTTGGCCTCGAAGGCGGTATCTCGCCGTACATCGACAAAGAGCCCGCCGACCAGGTGCCCGAGCAGCGTATGTGGCGGTTCATGAAGCAGGCCATTATGGACTGCGAGTATGTCCCCGGCGTCGATGTCGCCATCGCGCTCGACCCGGCTTGCTCCGAACTTGAAAATGCCTATCGCGAGGAACGCGGCGAGCCCGATTCCGTCGGGATGTACCGCTTCTGGCGTGACAAGGCCAAGGTCGAGATGAGCCGCGACCAGATGCTCAACCTCTTCAAGAAGACCATGGAAGAGGGCATTCCGGTCCTCTCCATCGAGGACGGTTTCGGCGAGCGCGATCACACCGGCTGGCAGAACATGATGAAAGAGCTTGGCGACAAGATCTTCATCATCGGCGACGACTTGGTCACCACGAAGGACTCGAACATCGAGAAGTGCGCCAAGAACGGCGAAATCAACGCCAGCCTGATCAAGGCCAACCAGATCGGCACCGTGACCGAAACCGTGCTGGCCATGTTGACCTCGTTGGGCTACGGCGCCGAGCTGGTGGTTTCTCACCGCTCGAAGAGCCCGAACGACCCGTTCGAGGCGGAAATCGCCACGGCCATGAACGCCGTCGGTCTCAAGTGCGGCGGTGGCGCCAACACCGAGCGTCTCCAGAAGTACGGGCGCGTGATGGAAATCCTCGCGCTGGCCCGCGCCTCGCAGCGTGAACTGACCGACAAAGAGCGTAAGGAAACCCAGGAAACCGTCAAGGATCTGGTGAAGGCTCTCACCGGCCGCGACGATGTCACGATGAAGGCTGATGCCGGCGACATTGACCTCACCGGCCTGCTCATCAAGATGCTCGCAATCGAGGCCGTCAGCGGCACCGAAGAAGCGACCAACGCCGGCATTCCGTCGGCGGCTGCCTCGCTGTTCCTCGGCAAGAGCGGCATTATCCGCTTCAAGGGCTCGACGCCGCTGGGCACCAGCGCCGGCGAGGACGAGGCCATTCACTACGTCGATAGCATCATCGAGGCCTCCGAGACGACCAAGAAGTATCCGGAACTCTTCAAGAGCGCCGGCGACGGCACCTTCCGCTTCAAGAAGGACGTGAAGGTCGCGGACGTCAAAGCCAAGAACGACGAGAAGCTCATGGCTCTCTGGAAGAAGTCCCAAAGGTATGGCGGCAAGGGTTGCATGGACGCCGTCAGCCACATCGAGGGCGTGCTCGCCAAGGCGTTCGTCGGTCGCAAGGTCGGCCAACTGGGCAGCCTGCTCGATGCAGATAAGGAGCTGCTGGGTCTCGAACTGGCCGAAGCGATTCGCATGGGCCGGATTCCCCAGGACGCCCCGAAGGACAAGAAGATTCACGCCATGCAGCGCAAGAGCGTGCTCGGCATGAACGCCATCCTGTCCATGTCGCTGGCCCTGGGCCGCACGGTGGCCGCCGGGCAGGGCAAGGAACTCTGGCAGCTCATCCGCGAGATGTCGGCCGATACGATGTCCAAGTTCGTGGCCGCCAACGCCAAGGGTGAGAAGAAGAGCGCAGCGGACCTGAAGAAGATGGATTACGATCAGCTCCAGGCCCTGTACCAGAAGACGGCTGCCGAGGCCATCAAGGACGGCAAGACCCTCTACGAGCTGCTGCGGGCTCAACTGCCGGTGTACCCGGTATAATTTCGGTTACGGGTCGGCCCTCGGAAGAATTGCTTCAGAGAAAGCCGGCCAACGGCCGATAAACCGAACGGTTGGGGGCCCTGTGTCAAAGGGTCTGGGCTGAACGGTTCAGTGCAGTGAGTATTCGGCAGGCGTGGCCCTCTCCATTCGCTGGAGAAGGGCCATGCCTGCCGCAGTTTTTCAGGTCGCAAGTCAAACGCCAGAACGCGCGTTTCGGCCGGACTGGGGACCATGCAACGATATAGCATCCTTCGCTTCCTGGTCTTCGTGGTGTTCTTCAGCACCGGCGCCGTGGCTTTGGGCGGGGCAGTCCTGTGCGACGATCTCATCAAGTATTGTCAGAACAGGCAAACTGTCAAACAGGCCCAACAGTCGGTCCACAGGCTTGAATCGCTCAATGCCGAGTACGATGTCCTGCTCGAACAGTTGCAGAGCAATCCCGACCTGCTCCAGCGGATCGCTCCGGTCACGCTGGGCACCGAGCCCAACGATCCGAACACGGTGTATCCCAGGGCCAAAGCCAGGGACCTCGCCATCGCCCGCAAGGCCGTGATAGACCAGGCCGACGAGGAACCGACCGACGCGACCATCCCGACGTGGCTCCTGCGGTGCAGCGACCCGCCCAAGCGAATCATCCTCTTCATCGCCGGCGCCAGCCTGATCCTGATTGCGATGGTCTGCTTCTCATCGGACGCCGTCGAGGAAGAATGATTGCCCCGGCCCTGTTCCACCATGGACTATTGCGCCGTCCAT
>CAZDTD010000207.1:0-6425 GCA_964507995.1 uncultured Pirellulales bacterium
CGTCCTCGCCCGACCCTCTTTCAGACGAGCGGGGACGCTCGTCCTCCGAAGAGCCAAGTCCCTGGCGGCCGGCCTCGCGCCTACTTTGCGTCACGGCTCCACATCCTGCGCCGGGCGAATCATCCGGCTGATCTCTCCCGCCCACGGGCCCAGCTCCGGCCTCCGGAAGTCCGGCTTGCGCTCCACAATCCGATTCAAAAGCAATTCAGCAAGTCGCCACTCGTCAGAGTGCGGAGAATATTTCTTTTCATTCTTTTCTTTCTTCTCTTTCTTGTTAGTCGTTGCTCGTTCGTTGGCCGTTCGTGGGTCGTCCGTTGGTTGGTGGTCTCGTTGATGTCGTAAATCCTGGTATTCAGTAGTGTTGCGACCGTGCCGCGGGTCGTTGGTTTGAAGGCCGCGAAGCCTCACTGGCCGAGACGTTTCATGGCGGTTCGATACTTCTGCTCGGTCATGCCATAGCGACGGTAGTCGCCGAGGTTCCGGTGTGGGGAGAAACCAAGGACATGATCCTGCAAAGACAAACCGTCGGGTTTGCCCATCAGGAGAAGATCTCCCGTTCGACCTGGCCGAGGTAGAAGCGGCCGTCGTTTCGCATGAAGTTCAGGATGGCGTCGAGCTGCTGCTCGACGAAGACCCGCTCGTTCGAGACGACCGCCATGCCCAGGACCGCGCAGGTCTTGCTGTCCTGGTGCTCGACCTCCGAGACCGAGACGTTGAACCGGCTCTGCAACCGGCCGATCACGCTCTTGACGACGTGCCGCTTGTCCTTGAGCGAGTTGATGCCCTGCATGTACATTGTCGCGGTCAAAACGCCGACCAGCATCGGGTTCTCCTGTCCTTTCTCCTGGCCTGGAGCATACCCACAAATCCGAAATATGAAACTCGAAATCCGAAACAAATTCCAAACACAAAACCCGAATGACCGAAACGCTGCCGCGGGTGCATGACCGTATTTACGGCCTCCCGGAGAGTGACGAGACGTTGCCCCGACTCTGTCATTCCTGCGAAAGCAGGAATCCACAAGCCATGGTGTGCGACGCATCCCAGGAAGTGGATTCCCGCTTTCGCGGGAATGACAACCCAGGGTCTCTATGAACCCCTACGGCATGCGTGTAAATACGGTCATTCACCCTGCTGCCGCGTTTTCCGTGGGTTTCGACCGTCGCGGGTTTCCTTGATATGCCGGCGACAAACGGATATAATCGCGATTTCTCTTGGTTAGGAAGGTTTTCATGGGCCATAAATTCGTCAGGGCGGTCTTCCCAGGGTCGTTCGATCCGATCACGAACGGGCATCTGGACGTGGTCAAGCGGGCCATCGGTCTGTTCGATGAGCTGATCATCGCGGTCGGCCGCAGCCCGATCAAGAACCAGCTCTTCACGCCGGCCGAGCGGGTCGAGATGATCCAGGAGCTGGTCGGCGACATGCCGGGCGTGCTCGTCGAGAGTTTCGAGGGCCTGATGGTCGAGTACGCCGCCAAGGTCAAGGCGGACGTGGTCCTTCGCGGCCTGCGCAGCCTGACCGACGTGCAGTACGAGTTCCAGCTCGCGATGACCAACCGGGCGGTCGCAGGGATCGAGACGATCTTCATCATGACCAGCGAGCAGTACGGGTTCACCAGCTCGACCCTGATCCGCGAGGTCGCCTCGCTCGGCGGCGACCTGTCCAACCTGATCCCCGCGAGCGTACACAAGCGCCTCGCGGAACGCTTCAGTCGAATCCGAGCCGAGCAGACCTGAGGAACGAACGCACCACAGAGACGAAGGGGAGAGGGGCAGAAGGCAAGAACAAGAGGCCTCCCCACGGTCGTACCCTCGAAGGGCGCCCGCGATGGAGCGACAGCGCAGGGTGGACTCCGTCCACCGTTCTTCTGGTATTTGAAACCACGAAGTGCACGAAGGACGCGAAGACAACGAAACCGCGGATGAACGCCGATTTCCGCAGATTCAATGGCGCCAAGATCGCAGAGTCCGGAATGCCCCCATGCGATCCGCCCTTCGTGGCTTCGTGCCTTGGTGTGAGCCCTTGTCTGATGGTTCACCACAGAGACACCGAGCGCACAGAGGAGGCAACCGTTGAATCCGTTGGCACAGGCTTTCCCCTCCATGCACTCCGTGCCTCGGTGGCGCACGATCCGGCCCCCATCGAGAAAAGGTCATAACGGCGTCTCGTTTCCCTTGCGAATGGCGACCGGGCACAGTATCCTGAATTCAGCCGTCGAACACGGCAGGTACGTGGGATGACAGTAGGAATAGAGGCAATGGCATCGGGTCGGCACAACCTGAAGGAACGAACCTCCTCGCCCGCAGCGGATATTCGGGAGATGGTCAAGCGGATTGTCAGCCGGTTCGATCCGGACAAGGTCATTCTCTTCGGCTCGCACGCTCGCGGCGACGCCGGACCCGACAGCGACGTGGACCTGCTGATCGTCATGGCCGTGAGCGGTTCGAAGCGGGAAAAGGCCATCGAGATCGGCGTCGCCCTGCACGATATCCGCCTGCCCAAGGACCTGATCGTCACCACCCCGGAAGAGTTCGAATGGCGAAAGGACACCATCGGCACCATCGAATGGCCCGCCTGGCGAGAGGGAAAGGTCATGTATGCCCGCGCATGACAAACCTGCCGTTGTCGCACAGGAATGGATCGTGAAAGCCGAGAACGATCTGAAGAATGCCGCTCACACTCTCAAACTCGGCGCCGACTGCCCCACCGATACGGTCTGCTTCCACAGCCAACAGTGTGTGGAGAAATACCTGAAAGCGTCCCTCGCGATTCTGGGTGTTGCGTTCCCGCGAACACACGATATCGAGGTGCTCACAGGCCTGCTGCCGAAACACGTGTGCATCTCGCTGACAATCGAGCAACGGAGAAGGCTCACGGAGTATGCGACCTCGATGCGTTACCCGGGCCCGTACGCTCCTGTGACGCTCTCAGAGGCGAAGGAGGCGGTGAAGCTCGCACGTCGTGTCCGCCGGGAGGTCCGCAAACTGCTCGAAGACAAGCCGCTCTTCTGACGAGCATTCACCACAGAGCCACCGAGAGTACAGAGAGAATTCACACGAGATAGGGCTTTTCGTCCGCAGATTACACCGATTTCCGCAGATTCAGAGCCGTCGGGATCACGAAGTCCGGAATGCCCCCATGCGATCCGCCCTTCGTGGCTTCGTGCCTTGGTGTGAGCCCTTGTCTGATGGTTCACCACAGAGACACCGAGCACACAGAGGAGGCAACCGTTGAATCCGTTGAGGCAGGCCTTCCGCTCCGTGGATTCCGTGTCTCCGTGGCGCACTATCCGGCCCTCCAGCCTCTGTCCTCCGGCTCCGCCGTTCTCCTGTTGCCATCCGGCGGGGAATCCGATAACATAGAATAGGTGCATCGGGACGAAGAAGGACGCTGATTATGGTGGCGATGAACGACATTCAGGCCGTGGTGAACCAGATCGCGGAAGCGTACGACCCGGAGCGAGTCGTGCTCTTCGGATCGCACGCGCGCGGTACGGCTACGAACGACTCGGATGTCGATCTCCTCGTGATCCTGGCGTTCGAGGGCAAGCCCTTCTGGAAATCGCTGGAGATCGCCAATCGCGTCAATCCTCCCTTTGCCATGGATCTGCTGGCTCGCCGTCCGGACGACACGCAGCGCCGTTACACCCAGGGCGACCCGCTGATCCGCGAAGCCCTGGACCAGGGACGGGTCTTGTATGAACGAAGTCATTCGTGAGTGGATTGACAAATCCGAAGGGGACTATCGAACGGCCGCCCGCGAGCTCCGGGCCGATCCCCCCAACTACGATGCCGTCTGCTTCCATGCGCAGCAGTGCGCCGAGAAGCTCTTGAAAGCCACACTGATCGTCAGGGGGCAAATGCCGCCAAAGACACACGACCTTTCGGTCCTGAGCAGCCTGCTCGGCTCCGTGGCTCCCGAGTGGAGTTGGCCGGTGGAGGACCTTCGACTGCTTTCACGTTCAGCGGTGATCTTTCGTTACCCCGGCGAGTCGGCGGACCAGGAGGAAGCCGAGGCGGCGCTGGCTGTCTCGACGGCAATGAGAGAACGCCTGCTTTTGCTTCTCGAGAGAAGCGCCTGACACCGTCCCGTTTCCCAAAGCCGCCAGGATCACAGAGTCCAGAATGCCCCCCATACGATCCGCCCTTCGTGGCTTCGTGCCTTGGTGTGAGCAATCGCCGATTCCGTTCCCGCTCCGTGCACTCCGTGCCTCCGGGGCGCACGATTTCCCCCTCCTGCATCCTATAGTCTGAAGATATCCCGCCCGTTCCCCGATATCGTGACCCATATCGAATGGAGTTGCTCTATGAACCTTGAAGAGGCAGTCGGTGCGGAATTGCGTGCGTGTCGGCGCAGAAAACAGATCAGCCAGGAACAGCTCGGGTTCGACGCCGGAGTTCACAGGACCTACGTAAGCCTGATCGAACGCGGCGTCAAAAGCCCCACGCTCGGCGTGCTCTTTCGGTTGTGTAGGAGAGCCGACATGAGAACAACGAAGATCGAAGTCCCAACTTGCGACCCCGATTGCGAATTGTTGCATGACCAAACCAACCGTTGTGCACTCACGCTCCGGGAGACACACGAGTTGTGAACAACTGGCCGTTACGTGGGTTGTCCCATAGCCCAGGATCGATTGGAAGGCAATGAGCCACTTGGCTTACCGAAAGGCACGATATGCTGCTTTGGAACAGTAGCGAGAACGGTTTGCTTCTTGGCGAAGAGCGTCGCGATGCGATCTCTACGATAGAGACAAATCACTATACACATAGTGTTCCAAGTGGAAAGAGCCACTATATCGCATGGGGCTCTGCGATAGTTTGTTGGTCGATTCCTGCAAATAAGAACGTTGGTACATTCCTGCTTGGTCGCAAAGCCGTCGTTTGGGAACTGTCCCGTTTGTGGGCTCCAGACGGCCATCGGAGGAATCTGCTGACGCAGGCAATATCCTATGCGATCAAGGTACTTGTGAGGCTTGAATTTCCTGAGATCCTCGTGTCCTATGCCGATCCCAATGCAGGCCACTCCGGAGGCGTATATCGTGCGGCGTCGTGGATCTTCTTGGGCCAATGCGACGAAACCCGTGCCTATCGTGACCAGTATGGCAACATCATTGCGAGGAGGTCATTTCACAGCGGTTCGAAGGGTATGACGAAACAGCAGGTGATTGACGCAGGGTACATCCAATTGAAACTGCCAGGGAAATTCCGATTCGCAAGACCATTGTCACGCAGGGCGAAAAGAGACTTGCGAGCACGATTTCCGCAATGGTGCGCCAAGTGATTCATCACGAATTGGGGGGAATACCCGAAGAACACACGCTACGCTGAAGCGAGTAAACAACGTATTCCAGCTCCACGGAGAGACCTCGTCACAACGTAGGAATGCGTGTTTACCCTGTTGAGCTTGCCAGCGGAGAAAGGACGTACTCTGGTCGTGCATTACGTGTCGCCGTCGGCGTTGTGGAAAGGGATAGAGGCTCTCGGTTTCAAGCGAAACACGAACATACCGATCCTCTGCATTGACTGGTAATCGGTTCTGGGTAGAATGGCGATGTCACCAGATAGGAACATGGAGAAACGCGTTGGTACGGGCCACAATATTAAGATCTGCAGGGAATGTGTGGATCTCGATGCAATGATCTTCATCAGTCAGCATAGTGAGGCCCCTGGAGGCTGCGATACGATGCTTAAGACAAATCGGAAACGTCTTGAGACGGCTGCCATCATCGTTGGATATGCCATGAGCCGACTTGATGTACGTTATCTTCAGTCTCAGGGCGTACGAACTTGGAAAGTGGCGTTCGATCGCGGCGCGAAGGCTTTGGGAGTCCCCCCTGCAAGTCTGAAGAACCTGCGCGATGAGTTCGATCCTTTCCACGACAACCGGCGCAGGGGGTGGTGGGATCGTCCACTTCGTCCGAACAGGCAGCGAGTCATGGGAGACCTTTCCGAGATGAGCGACGAAGCGCTGCTTGAGTGTATTAGTCGCATTCTCGGGCAAGATATAGACGCGACGGAGGAACTGGTGGACTCGCTGATGCAGGTCCGTCCGCCGGTGTACAACGTCGCAGAACGACTGTTCACAGGGCGGCGGGCCGAGAACTTGTTCTTGGAGAACTGCCAGTCATGGATCGGCGTGCCACGATCCGAGGTCCTTGACCGCCGAGATTCAGCATCAGGCTTTGACTTTGCCATTGTGGGGACGCCGCAGCGAGCCATTGAAATCAAGGGTCTGAGGGGACACTCCGGCGCTATCCAATTCACAGATCGTGAATGGTCTGAGGCAAAACTACGCCAGGCGGATTATTGGCTGATCGTTGTGGGCAACGTCACTACTACACCGGTTTTCAGACTCTGGAAGGATCCACAGAAGATCCTCCATGCACAATGCCGGTATCAGCGGAGTATTACTGCACTTTGGAC
>CAZDTD010000208.1:0-6425 GCA_964507995.1 uncultured Pirellulales bacterium
GCCGGCGGAAGATCGCGGTCAAGGTGGTCGATATCTTCGGCAACGACACGATGACGATTGTGGACGTAAGCGTGGGAAAGAAGAAGGGTTAAGGCTGTTTGTCGCAGGGTGAACACAAAGTCGGCAGGCAGATCCTATGAATGTCATTGCGAGGAGCGTAGCGACGAAGCAATCTCGACTCCCGGGATGGGAGATTGCTTCGCTTCGCTCGCAATGACATCCAGGGCAGCGTCTTCGAACAACTTTGCGATTGCCCTGCCATTTGTCGGTTTCCAAACCCGTCGAATTCGACGGGTTTGGCGAGATTCTAAACCTCACGAATTCGTGAGGTTTAGCATTGTGGCGAATTCGCCATAATTAGAATGGGAGTTCTCGAATGGCTAAGAACATCGAGGTCAGAGGAACGCATGTAAGAATCCTGACGAAGGAAGAGAGCGACTACATCTGTCTGACCGATATGGCCCAGTACAAAGAACCGGGTCGAACCGATCACGTCATTCAGAACTGGATGAGAAACCGCAATACAGTCGAGTTCTTGGGAATATGGGAGCAATTGAACAACCCCGATTTTAAACCCCTCGAATTCGAGGGGTTTAGAAAGAAAGCAGGACTCAATAGCTTTGTTCTGACCCCGAAGCAATGGATCGTCGAAACGAACGCCATCGGCATTGTATCCACGCAGGGCCGGTACGGCGGGACTTACGCCCACACGGATATCGCCTTCGAGTTCGCGTCATGGATTTCCGTTGAATTTAAACTCTACCTCATCAAGGAATTTCAGCGTCTCAAGGAGAACGAGAGGAAGCAACTCGGCTGGGACATCCGGCGGAACCTCGCGAAGATCAACTACCGGATTCATACCGATGCGATCAAGGAGAACCTGATCCCGCCGGAATTGACCGCCCAGCAGATCAATCTGGTCTATGCCTCGGAGGCGGACGTGCTGAACATGGCCTTGTTTGGGATGACCGCCAGGCAGTGGCGCGACAGCCATCCGGGCGAGAAGGGCAACATCCGGGACTACGCCAACGTTTCGCAGCTCGTGTGCCTCTCGAACCTGGAGAATCTGAACGCCCTGTTCATCCAGGAAAAAAGGCCGCAGGCGGATCGGCTCGGCAAGCTGAACCAGATCGCGATTCAACAGATGAGACTCTTGACGGACGACACAGGAATCAAGCGACTTGAAGCGGGGGACAAGTAATGGCCTTGCACAAAGACTTTCCGGAATCACCCCATGCCATCCTCGACCCGGCCATCCGCTGGTTTCCGGCGGATGAGGCACTGCGCGAGACCAGCATGGAAAAGCTCATGCCCCCGCTGGTGCCGGCGCTGCGGAAGAAAGTGAAGGAGTTCCGCGACGGAGGCTACGTCGGCGCGACGGACACCAGTCGGAGCCTGCTCAATTGGTGGTTCAACACGCCGCACCTGCTGCCGAAGGCGGATGGGACGATGGTCGAGTTCCAGTACTATTTCGCCCAGCGCGAGGCGCTGGAGACGATTGTCTACCTCTACGACGTGGTGGCCGTGCAGGACAAGTTCGACCTGATGCGCTTTGACGGTTCCGGCGCGGTATCCGCGGGCATGTTCGACGAGAGCTGGCGGCGGTTCGTCGTGAAGATGGCGACCGGCTCGGGCAAGACGAAGGTGCTGAGCCTGACGCTGGCCTGGAGTTTCTATCACAAGCTCTATGAGCCCCAGTCGGACCTGGCTCGCAACTTTCTGGTGATTGCGCCCAACATCATCGTGCTGGACCGTATCTACAAGGACTTCCAGGGCTTGCGGATCTTCTTGCGTGACGACCCGGTTGTCCCCGACAACGGCGTGGACGGACGCAACTGGCGAGACGATTTTCAATTGACCCTGCACGTGCAGGACGAAGTGCGCATCACGCGGCCGACCGGCAACATCTTCCTGACCAACATTCACCGCGTCTACGCGGGCAACGACATCCCCCCTTCAGCCGACGACGAGAACACGATGGATTACTTTCTGGGCAAGCGACCCACGGGCGCGACCACCGATTCCAAGGTGGACCTGGGCATGATCGTGCGGGATATCGATGAGCTGATGGTCTTGAACGATGAGGCGCACCATATCCACGACCCGCGCATGGCCTGGTTCAAATCCATCGAGGACATTCACAACCGTCTGAAGCAAAAAGGCGGATCGCTCTCCCTGCAGGTGGACACCACCGCCACGCCCAAGCATAACAACGGCGCGATCTTCGTGCAGACCATTGCGGATTATCCCCTGGTGGAAGCGATCTCACAGAACGTGGTCAAACACCCCGTGCTTCCCGATGCTGCCAGCCGGGCCAAGCTGGTGGAGCGTCAGAGCGCCAAGTACACCGAGAAATATGCCGACTACATCAACTTGGGCGTTGTCGAGTGGCGCAAGGCGTATGCCGAGCACGAAAAGATGGGCAAGAAGGCCATCCTGTTCGTCATGACCGACGATACCCGCAACTGCGACGACGTGGCCGAGTACCTGGAAGGCAATTACCCCGAACTCAAAGGCGCCGTGCTGGTCATTCACACGAAGAACAATGGCGAGATTTCCGAATCGACCTCGGGCAAGAGCAAAGAGGAGTTGGACACGCTGCGCGAGCAAGCCAACACGATTGACGACGCGGCCAGCCCGTACAAGGCCATCATCTCGGTCATGGTGCTCAAGGAGGGCTGGGACGTGCGCAACGTGACCACCATCGTGGGTCTGCGTCCCTATGGGGCTCAGAGCAAGATTCTGCCCGAGCAAACGCTGGGACGCGGCCTGCGGAAGATGTACCCTGGCGACGTGCAGGAGTACGTCAGCGTGGTCGGCACGAATGCCTTCATGGACTTCGTGGAATCCATCCAGGCGGAGGGCGTGGTGCTGGACCACAAGCCGATGGGCGAAGGCACCGGCCCCAAGACGCCCCTGGTCGTGGAGGTTGACAAAGAGAACGAGAAGAAGGATCTCGCCGCGCTGGACATTGAAATCCCGGTGCTGACGCCTCGCGTCTACCGCGAATACAAGAGCCTGGCGTCGCTGGACACAGGTGCATTGGGGCATCAGCGTGTGCTGTACCGGCAATTCAGCGAGGAGCAGCAGCGGGAGATCGTCTTCAAGGACATCACCACCGGCGAGGTGACGCACACCACGATTCTTGACACGGCGGGCGTCGCCGACTACCGCAGTGTGATCGGCTACTTCGCGCAGATCCTCATGAGGGATCTGCGCCTGGTGAGCGGCTACGATGTGTTGTATGGCAAGGTGAAGGCATTTGTGCGAGAGGATTTGTTCGACCAGCAAGTGGACCTGGAAAGCCCCAACACCTTACGCAACCTCTCGGAACTGGCCGCCACGAAGACCCTGATCGAAACGTTCAAGAAGGCGATCAATGCTCTGACGGTGCAGGACAAGGGCGACGCGGAGATTCGGGACACGATCAAGCTGCGCCAGACCCGGCCTTTTGTGGCCAAGGACCAGGGCTACCTTGTGCCGAAGAAGAGCGTTTTCAACCGCATCCTTGGGGACAGCGATTTCGAACTGCGGTTCGCCCACTTCCTGGAAAACTGCGACGACGTGGTTTCCTACGCGAAGAACTACCTGGCCGTCCATTTCAAGCTCGATTATGTGAATGCGGACGGCGACATGTCCAACTACTACCCCGATTTTCTCGTCAAGCTGTCCGGCACGCGGATCAGCATTGTCGAAACCAAAGGTCAGGAAGACCTCGATGTACCCCAGAAAATGGCGCGTCTGCGTCAATGGTGCGAAGACATCAATCGGGTGCAGACCGACGTGCAGTACGACTTCGTTTACGTGGACGAAGAGAACTTCCAGAGATACAACCCCACCTCATTCAAGCACTTGCTCGACGCCTTCCGGGAATACAAGGAGGCCACATAGCGGGTAATCACGGGACGCGATACTGGTTCGGGCAGGCCAGAGTTCAAATAGAAGACCGACGGGCGGAGCCCCCTACCGTGCTCGCCCCGGCGAATCCGAATGTCCATTGTGAATCCGTGTCCGCCAGGCCCCTTCGTGTCCTCGGTGTCTCTGTGGTGCATCCTGCGTCGGTGTGCGTCTCTCCCCCGGGCGCAAAAGAAAAGGCCGGCGTCGTTTTGCGACACCGGCCTTTGTAAATTCCTGGCGATGACCTACTCTCACCCGTTAGGACTACCATCGGCCGCGACGGGCTTAGCTTCTGTGTTCGGAATGGGAACAGGCGTTTCCCCGTGCGTATGCTCACCAGGAAGTTCGTAATCGGACCTCGCGGCCCAACGATTTCAAGATTCAAGTGCAAGGCTCAACGTCTCGGTCAACCGACGGCCTCGACTTGAAAACCTTACACTTTGCACTCTCCTGCAAGTATAAGATGCGGATGCGTTCAATGAGCACTTATGCTTCTTGATCCATGCAATCAAGGATTGATATGGTCAAGTCTTCGTGCGTTAGTACCGGTTAGCTGAGTGCATTTCTGCACTTACACCTCCGGCCTATCAACCTGGTGGTCTACCAGGGCACTTCAGGTCCGAAGACCACGGAATCCTAATCTTGGGGTGGGCTTCCCGCTTAGATGCTTTCAGCGGTTATCCTTTCCCGACGTAGCTACCCGACTATGCCGCTAGCGCGACAATCGGTGCACCAGAGGTCAGTACTTCCTAATCCTCTCGTACTAAGGAAATGGCCCCTCAAGATTCCTACGCCCACAGCACATAGGGACCGACCTGGCTCACGCCGGTCTGAACCCAGCTCGCGTACCACTTTAACGGGCGAACAGCCCGACCCTTGGGACCGCCTTCAGCCCCAGGATGTGATGAGCCGACATCGATGTGCCAAACGACACCGCCGCTATGAACGCTCGGGTGTCATCAGCCTGTTATCCCCAGAGTACCTTTTATCTGTTGAGCGACGGCCCTTCCATACGGAACCGCCGGATCACTAGGTCCTGCTTTCGCATCTGCTCGACACATGAGTCTCGCAGTTAAGCACACTTATACCCTTGCGCTCTAAACGTGATTGCCAACCACGCTGAGTGTGCCTTTGAACTCCTCCGTTACTCTTTAGGAGGAGACCGCCCCAGTCAAACTGCCCACTTAGCACTGTCCCATGCCCGGATTCACGGGTCATGGTTAGGTGACTAACATAACAAGGGTGGTATTTCAAGGTTGGCTCAGCCCTGGCCAGAACCAGAGCTTCACAGCCTCCCACCTATCCTACGCATGCCATGTCAGGCATCAATACCAAGCTACAGTAAAGGTTCATGGGGTCTTTCCGTGTTGCTGCGGGATTGTGGTATCTTCACCACATCTACAATTTCACCGAGTCCGTCCTTGAGACACTGCTCCAGTCGTTACGCCGTTCATGCACGTCGGAACTTACCCGACAAGGAACTTCGCTACCTTAGGACCGTCATAGTTACGGCCGCCGTTTACCGGGGCTTCAGTTTAGAGCTTCGCCTTGCGGCTAACCCCTCCCCTTAACCTTCCGGCACCGAGCAGGCGTCATTCTGTATACATCCTCTTTACGAGTTAGCACAGAACTGTGTTTTTGATAAACAGTCGCCAGAGCCATTTCTCTGCGCCCTCGCCATGCACCTGATAAATCAAGCACACGCGGAGGGACCCCTTATCGCGAACTTACGGGGGAAAATTGCCTAGTTCCTTAAGGACGGTTCTCTCGAGCGCCTGAGGATACTCTCCTCGCCTACCTGTGTCAGTTTGCGGTACGGACATGCTGCTTTCAACCTACGCCAGCTATTTCTCGGCATCTTCTCCGGCCACTTCGGCATCGTAAATTGGCCTCGCCCTTGCGGGACCCACACGACTAGTCGTGGGATGACCCTTGAAGATGCGTCACTGACTTCGTCCAGCAACATGGTGCAGGAATATTAACCTGCTGTCCATCGTCTACGCCTTTCGGCCTCGACTAAGGGGCCGACTAACCCTGGGCGGATTTACCTTCCCCAGGAAACCTTAGGCTTACGGCGAACAGGATTCTCACCTGTTTTATCGTTACTCATTCCGACATAATCACTTGTAAGACCCGATAACGCTCCTTACGGTACGCCTTGTGTCTGTCTTACAACGCTCTCCTACCAATCTTTGCAGATTCCACGGCTTCGGTTTACACCTTACTCCCGTTCATTATCGGCGCCCCATTGCTCGACCAGTAAGCTATTACGCACTTTTTAAATGATGGCTGCTTCTAAGCCAACATCCTGGTTGTCTCGGCAATTCAACTTCCTTAGTGACTGAGCACGACTTCGGGACCTTAGCGGATGATCAAGGGTTGTTTCCCTTTCGTCCACGGAGCTTATCCCCCGTAGACTGACTCCCGTGATAGTTGCTATGGTATTCGGAGTTTGGTTCAGGTGGGTAGGTTTTGACGCCCCCCAGCCCAATTCAGTATCTCTACCCCCATAACATAGTTGCACGAGG
>CAZDTD010000209.1:0-6371 GCA_964507995.1 uncultured Pirellulales bacterium
AATAAGGATGCTCTCAAGATTGTCGTCGAGGCAGGCAAACGGCTGCCCCGGCATGGAAAGGAGCGAAAGCCGTGAGTTCGATCTGGATGAAGATAGCAGGAGCGGTCGTCGTTGTCGTGGTGGTGATCGTCATCCTCGGCCGACTGGGCGGCGAGAAGCCCGCCTCCGAGCCGGTGGAGAAAGACAAGACGTTCTACGATATGGCCGACCGGGACAAGCAATTCAACGAGGAGCCCAAGCCGGTCGAGCAACCCCCGGCCGAGGCGACGCAACAGCCTGCCGCCGAGACACAGGCCCAGCCGGCCCAGCAGGAGACTACGCCCATGCAGCAGGCGGCTGCCCAAGTCCCCGGCGTCGTCCTGCCCAGCAGCATCGCGCAGGCGACGACGCTGTACTTCAAGCCGCTGAGCGAGGAAGACGACATCGCGGCGCAGCAGCTCTTGCCCTACGCCACCGCGGGTCGGAGCATTGGCCGGCTGCCGGTCGTGCAGTATGGCCTGATGATGAAGGCCGTCGAGCAGATCGAGCAGCGATGGCCCGACAGTTGGTATTGTTTCCGGGCCAAGCAGATGATGGAGGAGATCGCGCAGTACTCCGATCGCAATGCCCAGACGTACAAGATCACGCCGCAACGCTTGGATATCAGCAAATTCTTGAAGCCGGGGCAGGGGACCGAGCCTCGGGAGGTGAAACCGATCCGATGACAGAGACGCTTGCCGAGACGATGCCCGTAATCTCCATCACTGCCGATTGTCTGCCCGAAGCGTGGGAGAAGGCCGTCCTGGCCGTCTGGGACCAGGGCTACGAGGTAAAGACCCAGTACGACAAGCCCGACGATCCGCCCAGCAAGGACGCAACGGTGATGATCGCGGTGACGAACCCGTTCAACGAGCCTCGCATCCACAAGAACTTCCCCGGCGGTCCCGAGGAACTCGAAGCCTACCGCCAGGAGGTGGTCGGCGGGATTCACGACCATTGGATCGATCCGGCGGCCGGCAAGTGGACCTACACCTATCACGAGCGGCTGTTCGCGTATCGGCCGGTTGAGGACCTGCGAAACCCCAAGGGCCCCAAGCCGTTCCACGCGGTCAACCAGATTCAGTACATTATCGACAGCCTGTCCGAGACGGGCCACACCCGCCGGGCGCAGGCGGTCACCTGGATGCCGACAGCCGATCCGCAGACGAACGATCCGCCGTGCTTGCAGCGGATCTGGTGCAGGCTCGTAGCCGACGACGCGGGCTCCTGGACGCTGAACATGAACACGCACTGGCGGAGCCGCGATCTGTACAAAGCCTGGTTCATGAACGTCTACGCGCTGACCGACCTGCAGCGGACGATCGCCGACGCGATTGCCAAAAAACGCGGCGAGCCGGTCCGGGTGGGTCGGTACGTCGATATCAGCGACTCGCTGCACATCTACGGCAGCTATCTGCGCGAGGCTTCCGTGGAGGTCGAGAAGATGCGAAAGACCCCCTTTGCCCAGCGTGCCTGGGAGAGCAACCACCCTGCGTTCGAGATGATGACGCAGGAGGCCAGAGAAAAGCTGGCTCGCGATCCGGATTGGTTCGCGAAGGCGCGAGGGTGAAAGAAAAGAAAGCACGAAATTCGAATTTCGAGTTTCGGATTTCGAATTTTAAGATGGATGCAACTCAGGAGCACGCGATGGCGATTCTTGTGAACGGGCAGAGAATTGAAGATCGGGAGATTCAGGAAGAGGTCGAGCGTCTGCGGCCCAGCTACGAACGTGCTTTTGCGGACGTGGAGGCAGCGGCTCGCGAGGCCCAGCTCCAGGAGTGGTCCAAAGAGAACGTCATCGAGCGGATTCTGCTCCGCCAGGAAGCGGCCGGCAGCGGTCCGGTGATCCCGCCGGCCGAGGTGGAGACCGCACTCGCCACGCTCAAAGAACGATACGAAAAGCCGGAAGAACTCTACAAGGAGTTCGGCGTCGAAGGCGACGACAAGCTCAAAGAGATGATCGAGCTCCAGATCAAAGTCGAGCACAAGATCAACGAAATCTATGGGAAGGCGGCTGCGCCCTCGGATGCGGAAATCGAGGCGTACTACCAGCAGAACAAGGAGCGATTCGCGTCGGGCGAGCAGATCCACGTCGCGCACATCGTCAAGTACGTCAACTGGCAGACGGACGAAGCCGCGGCGCACGAGGCCGTCGCGCAGGCGCACAAGGAAATTGCGTCAGGCGCTCCGTTCGAGGCGGTTGTGAACAAGTACACCGACTGCGCCGACAGCGGCGGCGACCTCGGCTTCGTCTCGCGGGGCCAACTGGTCGAGGAGTTCGAGGATGTCGTGTTCAACCTGAACCCCGGCCAGGTCAGCGACGTGTTCCGCACGCGGTTCGGCTTCCACGTCGCGAAGCTGTACGACCGGCGTCCGCCGACCATTCCGCCGCTCAAGGCTGTTAAAGAGCATGTGGTCGAGCAGGTCCATGAGCAGAAGAGGGAGCAGGTTCTCGCTGAATTCCTCGACCTGTTGCGAAGCCGGGCGAAAGTCGAAGAGGTTTGATTTGCCTCTTGCGATTCCTATCGTAGACTTTGGGTAGCAGGGAGAAAGGAAAGGCGCAGTAGCCAGGAGAAGGCATCTTTCGCGTGGCAGCCTGTCTCATGGATACGAGCGGGGCTCGGGTGCGAAGGGCCGTATCCCGGGTCCACGAAAGACCCCAGGTTGACCTGCGGAAGCTCGCTCGGAAAGCGAACAGGGCTAATGATCTTTGGGGGGGCTACGTGAGTTTCTTTCCGAGCCGGCCTCTGTGTCTCCAGACGCAGAGGCCATTTTTGTTTGCCCGTGACGCCGAACACCCCGGTCCAACGGTATTCGCAGTCGTCTTGCCGAGCACACCCAACACTCCCTCTCACAACATTTCGATTGACACGCTACATATAGGTCCTACAATATGCGGCATAGCTATATAGTGTAGAAAGATTGGTGGTGCGTGGAACGGATGGCTGGGTGTGGAGCTTCCGTTGGGATGGTCCTCATTCAGGGAGGTCGAGTTGGGCTGTGAGATGTCCTTTCTGCAAGGAAGACAGCGATAAGGTCATCGACTCGCGTTCCAGCGACTCGGGGCGCGTGATCCGCCGGCGGCGTCAGTGCCTGGCCTGCGAGCGGCGTTTCACCACTTACGAACGGACCGGCGAAAGTTTCAAGCTGCACGTGGTGAAGAAGGACAAGTCGCGCGTGCCGTACGAGCGGGAGAAGATCATCGCCGGCGTGCAGAAGGCCTGTTACAAGCGGCCCGTCTCCGCCGAGCAGGTCCAGCAGGTGGCCGACAAGACCGAGGAGGACATCTTCCGCAGCTTCGACAAGGAAGTGACCTCGGCCTTCATCGGCGAATGCGTGATGAAGCACCTGCGAGAGGTGGACAAGGTCGCCTACATCCGTTTCGCCAGCGTCTATCGGGAGTTCAACGACGCCGGCGAGCTGATCGACGAGGTCAGCAAGGCCATCCAGGAATCGGAGCCCGCCGAGCAACTCAAGCTCTTCGAGCAGTAGAAAGTGGGGTTCGGAAAAATGGCAGGTCGGACCTATATTCTTCAACGAAATCTCCCTCGGCGCAAAGCGCCGCTGCGCGTCGGGGTTCGATTTCGTTGAAGAATGGAAAAGCCGAATCTCTCGACGCGCGACCATGGTTTGGAAGGGAAAAATCGATGAAGAGATTTTTCCCTCCCAAAGCAGGCCCGATCTGCCATTTTTCCGAACCCGGTCAATATCAGCACGGAGGCAAACGGTCGCACATGCGCAAGCAATTGCTGGTTACCAAGGTCGATGGGACAACCGAGGAGTACATCCACACGAAGGTTGTCGGGACGATCAACAACGCCTTGACCGCCGCGGGCCACGCCGACATGATGATGGCCGAGGACCTGGCGGAGGTAGTGACTTACTATCTCTATCGCAACCAGGACCGTAAGGACGTCGGCTCCAGCGAGATTCTCTCCATGATTAAAGCGGTTCTCGTCTCGACCGGCTTCGAGCTGGCGGCGGTCGCCCTGGGCGAGCACTCGCTCGGACGGCGTCTGAATCGATCCCGCACGGAGGTCCTTGCGGTGGACGTGCAGGACTTCGCCGATGTGGAGAGGCTCTATCGAACGCGCCGGCCGCCCGAACGGGTGCCCTGGGACAAGAGCAGGATCATCGAGGAATTGACCGGTGAAATGGGACTCTCCCGCCAGACCGCCCGGGTGGTCGCCGCGATGGTCGAGGAGCGGATCTTCAACATGGGCATGACGCAGGTCCCGCAGAGCCTGCTCAAGCAGCTCGTCCTGGGCGAGGCCGTCGCGGTCCTCCGGGCGCAGGAAGAACTGCAAACGGTCTGAAGCTCGCCGGAGAGGCTCTATCCGTCCGATCGGTCCAATTCTCTTTTCGCCCGCTCGATCACAGTCTCGGCAGTCTCCTCCGGTCCCACGTCGAGCCAGCGGACCCCCTGGAACGTCTTGAACCAGGTGCGCTGGCCCTTTGCGAGCCGGCGGGTGTTCTTCTTGATCTCCTCGACAGCATCCTCCAGGCTCATCCGACCCTGGAGGTGCTCGATGATCTCGGCATAGCCGATCGCGCATCGCGCTTGCCGACTCAAAGGTTTTTCCTCGGCCATCAGCGATCGGACCTCTTCCACCAGGCCCAGCTCGATCATCTTCTTGACACGGGCGTTCATTCTGTGGCTCTCCTCGGCCTTCTCCCGCCGAAGGCCCAGGAGGGTCCAGTCGTGCATTGGTTGCTGTGCGTCGAACTGTTTCTGAAAGCTCGAGATGGGCTTGCCGGTCAACTGGTAGACTTCCAGGGCGCGGATGATTCGCTTGGCGTCGTTGGTGTCGATCCGTCCGGCGGCCTCCGGGTCGATTTGCCGGAGGGCCTCGTGTAGCTTCGCAGTCCCGTCGCGGTGGGCCTGTGCCCGCAGCTCGGCGCGGATCATCTCGTCGCTGCCGGGGCCCTCGAAAAGACCATAGAGCAGGGCCTTGATGTATAGAGCTGTGCCGCCCACCGCGACGACGACTTTGCCCCGCTGGCGGATATCATCGATTGCGGCGAGCGCCTTGTCTACGTACAGGCCCACGCTGAACGACTCGCTCGGCTCGACCACGTCGATCAGATGGTGGGGGATCTGTCGCCGAGCTTCAGGCGACGCCTTGGCGGTGCCGATGTCCATGCGGCGATAGACCTTCATGGAATCGACGCTGATGATTTCGCCGTCCAGGGACTTCGCCAGCTCGAAGCCGAGCCGGGCCTTGCCCGAGGCGGTTACGCCCAAAACCAGAACCATTGGTGATTTACAATTTTCCATTTACGATTTACTATTAGATCCTGTTTGTGGCCCCACGCTCTATCGGGAGCGCAATCGTGCCCAATTGTAAAGAGTAAATGGCAAATAGCAAAGTCAGCTTGTCCTATGTCGTCCCCTATGCCCAATTCAGATTTTGACCGTTCGCTGAACGAACGGGTTCAGATCGTCAACGAAACCCTCGAGCGACTCCTCGCCGAGCAGAAGGAAATCCCGGAAGACCTGCGAAAGGCGCTTCAGTACACGCTGTCGGCGCCGGGCAAGCGGATTCGTCCGGCCCTGGTCCTGTGGTGCTGCGAACTGGTGGGCGGGCGTGACAACGTCGATGCGAGACTTGCCGCCGCAGCCATCGAGATGGTGCACACCTACTCGCTCATCCACGACGACTTGCCTGCGATGGACGACGACGATTTGCGCCGCGGCCGGCCGACCTGTCACAAGGCCTTCGACGAGGCGACCGCGATTCTGGCGGGCGATGGGCTCCTGACGCTCGCCTTCGAAGTCCTCGCGGATGGGGTGCGCGATCCGAAGCTTGCAGTGAATCTCGTCCGCGAGTTGGCGCAGGCGGCGGGCCCGGCGGGCATGATCGCCGGACAGATCGCCGACCTCAAGGCGGAGCACACCGTCGGGACCGTCGAGGCCCTGGAGTACATCCACATCAACAAGACCGCCAAGATGTTCCGCTGCGCGACCCTGATGGGGGCCCTGTGCGGCGGGGCGGACGACGGACAACTCGATGCGCTCGGCCGATACGGCCTGAAGATCGGCCTGGGCTTCCAGATCGCCGACGATATTCTCGATGTCAGCGCCTCCAGCGAACAACTGGGCAAGACCGCCGGCAAAGACGTCACGGCTGCGAAATGCACCTATCCGGCGGTGGTGGGCATGGACAGGGCCCAAGAGCTGGCTCGCACGCTGGCCCATGACGCCGTGGCGGCGGTGGAGCCCTTCGGCGCCCGCGCGGACCTCCTGCGCCGGTTGGCTTTGGTTCTGCTCGAGCGCAACAAATAGCTCCCCCGGTTGGACCGACCCCAGAAGGGCCTCATCCGGCTCTTGCATGCCTGCCTTCGCCCCTCCC
>CAZDTD010000210.1:0-4520 GCA_964507995.1 uncultured Pirellulales bacterium
ACGGTCATCGCGCATCGCGGCGCGGGGTATCTTGCTCCCGAGAACACGATGGAGGCGCTCGAACTGACCTGGAGCATGGGCGGCATTCCGGAAGTGGACGTCCGAACGACCCGAGACGGCGTCATCGTGATGTTTCACGACAACAACTTCGCCCGAATTCTCCCGAACGCTTCCGAAGAAATGAAGAAGAAACGCCTGGAGGACCTGACCTACGACGAGGCCCGGCAACTCGACATCGGGGCGTTTCGCGGCGAAAAATTCGCCGGCCAGAGGATCGTCAGTCTCGAAGAGATTTGCGACGCGTTGCGTCAGGACCGCTGGCGGCGGGTGTACATCGATGTCAAGAACGTCGATTTCGGGCTTCTGGCGAACGCGACGCAGGGGCTTCACGAACAGATCGTACTCGCAACGGGCAACGATGAGGAAGTCCGACGCTGGATGAAGATCGCGCCGCTTTCCGCAACCTTGCTCTGGATGGGACTCGGCAAGGCGACGGATGCCGATATCGAGAAGCGATTTGAGGCGCTGCGCGAGTCGAATTTCGAAGGCGTGACGCATCTCCAGATCCACGTCAAATTCAACGACGATGGGACGACGCTGCCCTCGGAGGAATACCTGAGAAAAGCGGGAAACGAACTGCGCCGGCATCGCATTGAGTTCCAGACGATGCCCTGGGACGTCAAGGAAGACAAGGTCGAATACTACAAGCGACTTCTCGATCTCGGGACCGCGGGACTCGGGACGGACCGGCCGGATATCGCGATGCAGGCGCTCGACGAGTATTACGCCGATCCGCCGGCGGGGGCCTGGAACGTTCGCGACCACATCCCGTTCGAGAAGATCATCGTCCAGGCCCATCGCGGCTATGGGAATTCGGGCCCGGAAGGCTCGCTCGAATCGTTCGAGATGGCCTGGAAGATCCACATGGTCCCGGAGGCGGATCTGCGAATGACGAAAGACGGGGTCATCGTCTCGTTCCACGACAACGACTTCTCGCGGATCATTCCCGACGCCCCGGCGGAGTTGAAGAAAAAAGGGATCAAGGACCTGACGTTCGAGGAAACGCAGCGGCTCGACATCGGCAAATTCCGCGGCGAAGCGTTCGTCGGACAGAAGATCATCAGCCTGGCCAAGATGATCGAGGTCCTTGCCGCACATCCGGAGCGGATGCTCTACGTCGATATCAAGCAAATCGATTTCGGCGTCCTGGCTGAGCAGACGAAGGGACATCACTCGCAGTTGATCGTCGCCTCGACAAAATACGACGAGCTCAAGGAATGGAAGCGGGTCGCTCCGCGTTCCAAGACGATTCACTGGATGGGTGGAAAACAGGAGGATCTCGAAAAGCGGCTGGCCGCCTTTCGGGAAGTGAAGTTCGCCAAGATCGACCAGCTTCAGATTCATGTGAATATCAGCAAGGACGGCGTGATCTCGCCAAGTGAAGCGTTTCTGAAAAAAACCGGCGACGAACTTCGCCAACACGGCATTCTGTTCCAGACGCTCTCCTGGACTCAAGGGGACAGGCCGGAGACTTATCGCCGACTCCTCGACCTTGGCTGTGCCAGTTTCGCAACCGACTATCCCGAAGAGACGATGGACGCCATTCGGGCATACTATGACGAGGTGGAACGGATCACTCTGGATTCTCTGCTCGAAGAGATGGTCGATCGCGAGTCTCTGGCCCGCTTTCCCGATCCGCAATATCAGTCGCTTCAGGCCTCCAGTTACAATCGCGAGTCCGTGCACCGGGACAAGCCCGGCTGGTTTGCCGACGGCGACGGGCTCGGATTCCTCTGCACCGAGACGGTGGATGGCAAAACCGAGTGGGTCATCATGGAGCACGACGGGCCGGGATGCATCACGCGGATCTGGACGCCGTTCTTCTACTACGACTTCAACGAGCGGGTCGGCCCCAACGTGAGGGTCTATCTGGACGGGGCTTCGACGCCGGTGATCGACGAGAGCCTGATCAAGCTGGTGACCGCCCAAGGATTCGTCAAACCTCCCTTCGCGGCCTTCACCGCGAGGGCGGGCGATCTCTATCTGCCGATTCCGTTTGCCGCCGGCTGCAAGGTGACGATGACAGGCAAACCCTTCTACCACATCATCAACTACCGCGCGTATCCGCCGGGCACGGCGGTGGAGACCTTCACGCGGGCCGCGTACGAAGCCGCGGACATCGAGCGAATCGGCAAAATTCTCTACGAAGCCTCCGGCCGCAAACCCGGCCAAACAAGAGCGATCCACGAAGACATCGCATCGGGGGCCGGCGTCGAAATCGCATTGCCGGACGGTCCATCTGTGGTGCGAGAGTTTACCATTCGCATCCAGTCCGCCGCGGGCGACGTTGCGCTGCGTTCGACGGTGCTCATGATGACCGCGGACGGCGAGCAGACCATCTGGTGCCCGGTCGGCGACTTCTTCTGCTGCGTCGACTCGCTGCATCCCTTCCGGACGTGGGAGCGGACCGTCTCCGAGGACGGCGCGATGACGTGCCGTTGGGTCATGCCCTACGAGAAATCCGCGGCAATCAAGGTCCTCAACCTGGGCAACCGGCGGGTGACGGTCGATCTGACCGCGAATGTCGGGCCGTGGAAGTGGGACGAGCGGTCCATGCACTTTCACGCCAACTGGCGACCCGACGACATCACGCCTGGCACGCCGTTCCAGGACTGGAACTTCATCGATATTCGAGGCAAGGGCGTGTACGCAGGCGACGCCTGGACCGTGCTGAATATTGAAGACGGCTGGTGGGGCGAGGGCGACGAGAAGATTTACGTGGACGATGCCTGGGACAAAGGTTTCCCCACCCACTTCGGCACGGGCACTGAGGACTATTACGGCTGGGCCGGCGGCGTGAATCCCACGCGTGATGACGAGTTCGACGAGCCCTTCCTCGCAAACGTCCGGGTCGGCGGACAAGGCCAGGCCGGCCTGACTCGCGGCTACAACCTCTGCACGCGGACCCGCAGCTTGGACGCGATCCCCTTCGACCGGCGGCTGCGTTTCGATATCGAAGCGTCGTTCGGCACGCAGATGCGAGAGCCCTGGGATCTGCTCGGCTACTCGGCCGTGACATTCTGGTACGCACGACCCGGCGCGACCTGCAACCGAGGACCGCAACCGCAAGAGGCCGCCAGGCCGATCATGGCGATCCCTGATCTGCAGAAGACCTCCGACGAGATCAGACGCAAGGTCCAACAAGTCGACAAGTAGCCTGACGCCCGGTGGGATATCTGCAGATTTTACCGGCCCTCCTTGTGCGGGAAGTAAACTGACGCAATTCTGATGCCGATATGTACTGCAGGTGAGTCTGTGTGTACATGCGTACATTGCTTGCCGTCAGGAGTGTCGAAGATGGTCAAGGCAACGTGTGAGCAGCAACAGATTCTTGCGAAGCTGAGTTCTGATTGCTCCCCTCTGTTAACCCATTTGGTTCGACAAAACGATGGGAAGAGCGATGCCGATGCGCAGAATATCTTGCGTTCCATCCTCGGGTTGGTACCTGGAACGACGCCGTTGCTTCGTGCGTCGATCACGGGATGGTATGGCTCCGAATCGGTTACCCCTCGGGTGTTTTCTCCCGAGAAAGGAAGACTCCTGGAGAAGGCGTTGGAGCCACCGGTATGCCTTTCCTGAGACATAAGAGCCCGACATCACGAGGAATCCATCACCTGTTTACACGCCGCGTCATTCTTGATAGAATGGAGTCATGAATGGAGTTGATTCCATGATGATCGACAAGAGAGCATTCTCTGTCGCATCCCTTCTTGATGCGTCGGACGAAAAGGCCCACTGGCTATCCAGGACACCCCAGGAGCGTTTGCAGGCGACCGAAATGATGCGCCAGATTGTATATGGCTACGATCCGTCTACCACCCGACTTCAAAGAGTTCTTGAGACTGCTCAACGCACACCATGTTGAGTATCTGCTCATCGGCGGTTACGCGGTCAGCTACCACGGATACCCGCGTGCAACAGCCGGCATGGATATCTGGGTCGCTGTGCATCCGGCCAATGCCAACCGGGGTGTCGCCGCGCTGCGGGAGTTCGGTTTCGACCCTGCGGACCTGTCCCCCGAGTTGTTTCTACGTCCATGGCAGATCATCCGCTTGGGTGTGCCGCCTCTGAGGATCGAACTGGCCACAACGATCTCAGGAGTCGCTTTCTCCGAATGCTACGCCAAACGCGTCGAAGATACGCTTGACGGGGTCCCTGTCAGCCTGATCGGCCTTGACGATCTCAAGATCAACAAGAGAGCCTCCGGCCGTCACCAGGACCTGGCAGACTTGGAGCACCTGCCTTAGCGCCCGATGTACTCTCAGATCTTGGTGTTTGAGAGAACGCACAGATAGTCACGTCTCATCCAGGATCGTGACGGTGCCGCGGTCGCCGTCTACGCGGAGGAGTTGGCCGGTGTGGATGATCTTTGATGCGTGCCCCACGTTGACCACGGCGGGGAGGCCGTACTCGCGGGCGATGATCGCGCCGTGCGAGAGGACGCCGCCCAGGTCCATGAC
>CAZDTD010000210.1:4620-6368 GCA_964507995.1 uncultured Pirellulales bacterium
TTCTTCCAGTTCTCCCGGTCGACGGCTACCTTGCGGCTGTTCCTGATTGCCCAGTTGAAGATCGCTCGCTTGAGGGGGTTCTTCAGTCGTCGTCGGCATTCCTGCGTGAGTTGCTCCCGTTCACGGGCAAGTCGCTCCTGGTTCGCCGGCGGGTCCACGCGATCGATGGAGCGGAGGTATCCGCGAACGAGGTCCAGAATGTAATCGGGCCGCTCGGACCATCGCGGGTTCAGCAATTCGACCTCGCCTCGGCAATGATGGCCATGGTCGGCCATGAACTGGTCCCAGGCGGCGAGGAATTCCCTGTCGTCTTCGGCTCGTTCGAACATGAGTCGCAGGTGCTCCCAGTCGGTGTCCGACAGGATGGCGCGTTCCGTCCGAGCGTCCCTGTGAGCGAGGGCCGCCAGACGCCAGAGATCGAGACCCGCCTGTGTGTCGGCGATCCCGCCCTGCGCGGCGAAGAGTCGGTAGGTGAGCGTGAAGTGTTCGTCGCCAAGCCAACTGTGGCAGGCCCTTTGCAGCACGCCGAGCGCAACCGCGCCGGGAGCCAGATAGAGCAGGTCCATGCCGCTCAGGCTGTCTTGCAGGATTCGCCTCCCGAGGCTCGCGAGTTCGTGCGTCGCCATCGTTGCGACGTCCAGGCGAGACAGAGCATCGCTTTGCGCGTGGATCGCTGCCTTGAAGGCCTCGCCCCGGCTGGGGCGGTGCGCTATCAGCGTGTGGAGGATACCTGGCCATGAAAGAATGTATCGAGGCCAGGAGAAACCCAGATCGGGCAGGTCCTCGTCGCAGATATCGAACGTGCCCATTTCGTACAGTCGCTCCTGCTCGCCGCCGAAGATGCGGTTGGCGAGGCGGAGTTTCGTCATGGAGACGAACGGGCGGGCAGTGGCCAGGCCCGTATTGATGTTGAAGTACAGCCGTCCAGCCACGAAGCCGACTGGGGAACTCCTCGTCAGATCCGCGCCGAACAGGCGAAAGACGGAGTGGAACAACGGCAGGAACATGGGGACCACGATGGACCGGGTCATCGGCGTCATCACGTCGGGAAGGATCTCGCCCAGATTCAGGTTCGTCCAGACCTGGCGGTCTTCCCAGGGCTTGGGCTCCGGGATGGCGGTGATGGGCCTTGCCTGGAGGAACCAGAGCACGCCGTCGCGGATCGCCCACTCGATATCCTGCGGCGAGCCGAGCTTCTTCTCGATGCGCCGAACGAATCGGCCGAGCCGCCGGACCGACTTGAGGTCCAGTGAAGACTCGCTGCCCACGAGGTTCTGGCGGATCATCGTCAGGTTCTTCTTTTGCAGGAGGAAGCGGTCAGGCTGGACCGTACCGGAGACGAGGGCCTCGCCCAGACCTTGGCACGACTCGATCACGATCCGACTGCGGCTGCCTGTGACCGGATCGAGGCTGAAGGCCACGCCGGCGGCCTCCGGCTCGATCTGCTGTTGAACGATCACCGCCATCTCAACCTGCCGGTGGTCGATGCCATTGCGACGACGGTACTCGAAGGCTCGCTTGGTCCACAACGACGCCCAGCACCTCTTGATTGCGTCGAGACACTCTTCGAGCGATCTCACGCCAAGAATGGTCTCATACTGCCCGGCAAAGGAATGCCCCGGCAGGTCCTCCGCTGTCGCCGACGAGCGGACGCTCACGACAGAAGCCGCCAAGCGGTGGTATGCAGCCGCGATCTGCTCACGCGTGGAGTCCGTCACAGACGCATGGGCAATGAGCCCGCGAATCTC
>CAZDTD010000211.1:0-2706 GCA_964507995.1 uncultured Pirellulales bacterium
TAGGGACGCGGTTTGATGCAGTCACAGCCCTCCTCGCGGTCGTGGGGACAGACGTAGACCGCCGTGATCGCAACGCCATGCTCTGCGAGATACGAAATCACCCAGGCGTTCACCCGATTCACCTGCTCCAGGGTGATGATCCGCCGCGTCACCCACGGCTGATTCGTCACAATGAACAGCAGAAACCGAGCCTGGAGGCGTCTCAACGCGTTGACCGTATCCGGGTAGAACACCACGTCGGCAGGCTCGGCCAGGACGCCGCGATCCTCGACGAGGGTCCCGTCCCGGTCGAGGAAAACGGCCGGACGAAGCGGCTGAGATGGCAATATCGGCTTGTCTGTTTCCATAGTGACATCCCGCCGGACTCCGTGACGCGGTAACGACCTCACGCCCGCTCCTCGTCTGGCACAACCCGATTGCCCCAGTTCAGGAATAGTGCGACGATCATAAGAGCCGCCGTGCCGATGGCGCCGACGATGATCGGCTCGAACCGGGCTTCGGCCCATTCCCAGCCGGCAGGCAGGTTCCTCGCAAAGGTGCCCCAACTGATGACCGCGACACTCACGCCAATGGCGATCAGGCCCCGCCATAGCGAAAGACGCATACCAAGCAGGCTCAAGAGAAACAGTCCCAGGATGCCCCCGCCGAAGATGCCCGAGATCTGCCACCAAATGTCCAGGGCGCTCTTGGCTTGAATCATCAGGATCGCAAAACCGGTCCCGAGCAGGCCCCAGACCACCGTCGTGGCGCGCAGACACCGCAGACTCGCCCGATCGCTCACCTGTGGATTGACGTAGCGTTTGTAGAAGTCCATGAGCAAGACCGTCGCGGAACAGTTCAGGCCTGAATCCACGGTGCTCATCGCGGCCGCCAACACCGCCGCCAGGATGAGACCCTTGAGCCCCACCGGAAGCTGCGTCGCGATGAAATAGGGAAAAGCCTCGTCGCCTTTGGTGACCGCCCCGCCGGCCGAGCCGGTCGAGTAGAACGCGAACAGCGCCGTCCCGATGTACAGGAAGACCGCCGTCATGGGGATGTAGATCAGCATGGCGATCCAGATGGAGCGTCGCGCCTCTCGCTCCGTCGGCACGGAGGAGTATTTCTGCACAAAGTTCTGATCGGCCAGGAGATTGCGGAGGTTCTCCGTCACGCCGTAGATAATCATCACCCAGATGGTCCGCGACGAAAACGACAGGTCCCAACTGCCGAGGCTGAACTTGTGCGCGTCCACCGCAGCCTGGATCAGGGGCTCGGGCCCCGTACAGATCCGCCAGGAGAGGCTCACGACGCAGAACAGCAGCCCGCCGATCATGATGACCGACTGCATGACGTCGGTCCAGATCACCGCCTCCATGCCGCCCAGCAGCGTGTACAGGATCGTGACCACGCCGACGACAACGATGATGACCTCGATGGGCCAGGCCAGAAACTGGCTCAACAGCAAGCTGACAAGGTACAGGATCACCGCGGTCCGACCGACGGTGTAGAGCAGGAACGACAGCGCGGCGTAGACTCGTCCCCAGGCCCCGATCCGCTCTTCGAGGAACTCGTAGACGGACAGCAGTTTCATCCGCCTGTAATACGGCACGGCGTACCGGCAGGCCAGCCAGGCAACAGGAAAGATCGCCAGCGAGAAGATGATGGGATGCCAATTGGTGTCATAGGCCTTGCCCGGCGTGGCGATGTACGAAATGCTGCTGGTGTACGTGCTCATGATGGCCAGCCCCGCCGCCCAGGTGGGGATGGACCGCCCGGCCACCATGAATTCCTCCGCCGTGCGGCACTTGCGGGTGTAGTAGACGCCCATCCCGACAACCGCCACGCAGTAGGCGCCCAAGATAGCGATATCGATCGCGCTCAGTCCGGCTTCCATTCCCTGTCACCTCATCGCATCAGATTCGATTCGCCGTCGAACAATCCCAGATCTTCCATGTACTTGCGGACGGTGCCCCGCTGCGGATCGCGGAACCGGTGGAACGGCTCTGCGAGGAAATCGTTGCAGATCCCCAGTAGCGACAAGGCGCATTTGAGCCCCTTGATGAAACTCGATTCAAACTGTCCCACGCTGTAGATCGTTGCGTTGACCCGCATGACCATCTTGTGCAGCGTTTCGACCCGGGCCATGTCCTTGGCGCAGGCCGCCTTATACAGGTCCACATACAGACGAGGCAGCAGGTTGGCCCCGCCGCAGACGCCACCGTGACCGCCCACCAGGACGGTCTCCGCGAGAAGCTGCTCGGGACCCATCAGCAGGGTAAAGTCGGGCCGGTCGGCCATTACGGACAGGAGCTGATGGAAGTACAGCATGCTGGCGGAACTGTCCTTGAGCCCGACGATGCCCGGAATGTCCGCCGCAGCACGAACCGTCCCCACGTCAAATCCCGGCTTGGGACGATTCGGCATATTGTACAGGAACAACGGTAACGACAGTTCCGGCGTCAGATGCACCAGATACTCCAGCAACTCCGGCTGGCCCGCGGGGAAGTAGTACGGCGGAGCGAGGACCAGTCCCTGCGCGCCGGCCTGCGCCGCCTTCTGCGCGACGTTGACCGACTCGACGAATGACGTGTCGGTAATCCCCACCAGGACGGGCGCCCGCCCGTTCACCTGGGAACAGACGCGTTCGATGAACTCGTGTCGCAGCCGATGGCTCAGGCTGGCGGCCTCGCCGGTCGTGCCCAGGATGAACAATCCGTGGACGCCGCC
>CAZDTD010000211.1:2806-6361 GCA_964507995.1 uncultured Pirellulales bacterium
GACGATGTCGGCCGCCTGCGGGGCGAAGCGGCTGCTCGTGACCTCGTAGCCCTCCTGCACGTGGGCTTCCTTCGGCGCCAGGTAGCCCGCGGCGCCGTTGCAGTGAGTGACCACGAACGTGTGCCGGCACGGGGAGCCCGTCTTGATCGCCAGGCCAATCTCCGTGAGGACCTCGCCGCCGAGGCCGACAAAGGCCACGTCGCCCAGTCGAGCCACGGAGATCGTAAACGGCGTCGTCTCGGATTTCCTCTCTCCGGCGGCTCCATCCCCCGGCTTGGCCGGCAGGTCGAGCGTCACGAGGTTCGTCGCGATCTGGTCGACGGTGGTCGTCGCCTGGATCGCGCGGCAGACGCGCACGACCTCCTCGCCCAGGAACGTGCCGAGCAGGACGGGCTCGGGAATCCAGCCGGGCTCCTCGTTGAACGTGGGCAACACACGGAACCACGGATCGATGTTGCCCGAGGCCCCGATGAAGGCGGGAGCGACGGTCTCGACGCCGAGAATCTTCTCGACGAACTGCTCCGCCAGGCCCGGCACGTCGCCGCTGATGACGAGGTTGCCCGGCCCAAGCGAGGTCCCATGCGTCGCGTAGTCGAACGCAACCGCAACGGGCGCGCCATCGGCCCTGGCGACCTTCATGACCAGGACCTCCTTATCGGTGGGACCCTCGGGATTCCGGCCGAGGACAATCGAGGGCTTGCCATCGTCGCCGATCCGCAACTCGCGGCGATTTGCCCCGACCGGGCAGGCGCCCGCGCCCCATCCGATCTCGACCGGCGGCATCCCTTCCATTGCCTGCCGGACGACCTCGATCAGCTTGCCTTTGAGCGATTCCGTATACTCGACGTTGTTCGGATGGTCCCGCTCTTTGTCGATCGTCAGCGTGGGAGCGGCGTGCGTGTGGATCGCGGTCAGGAACAACTCGGAGGGCTGCAATGGAAACGCTTCGAGCAGGGCATTGCGCAGATAGTCGGCCGTGCCTCCGTAGAAGCCGAGCACGTCCGTCGAGATCAGGACGAGCCGCCGGCCTCCCGCTTCGAAGGCCAGCACGCGGGCCGAGAGCGGATCGTGGACGCCTGTGGACAGGTCCTTGCGGCTGCCGTAGCCGGACATCTTGATGGGTTTTTCCGGGGTGATGTCGATCCTCGCAGCGCCGGCCTTGAGACCGCCCAGGACCTCCGCGGCAGACTGCGATGAACTCGCCAGAAGGATTGCAACCGAGAGGCAGGGAACGACGAAGAAACGGGCTTTCATGTCACATTCTCCTTTCGCTGGATCGGAATGAGGAAGATTGTACCGCCTTCGAATCGCCGCTTCAAGACCTGTAGCGACATTGCGAACCGGCGCATTGCGCGAGGCGCCTGTTGTCTTCGGACCCGGGATGGAGTAATCTGGGGCGCAGGTGGTCGCGTGTAGACAGATGGTTAGGCAAGGGGATCGCATGGCATCGACGACACGTCACATTTGCAGCTCGGTTATCATCCTGGCGTTTGGTCTCCTGTTGCCGTCGCCATGCACCGCGGCGGACCGCGAATACGACCAGCTCATCCAGGCGGATTGGGCCGCCCAGGAACAGAGGCTGGGCCGAACCCCGGGCCAGCCGCAGGCCATCGCGGACGCCTATCGACGGGCCCAAACCCTGCTCGGCGACCTCGTCGCACAGCCGGAGCCGCTCAACCTCTCGGCGGAAAAGGCCGATCTCGAATCGATCGCGACCGCAATCGCCGACGCCAATCAGCTCGATGACGCCGGCCGGCTGGCTCTGTACCGCCAGATTCGCTCGCTCTCTCGCGGGATCGCGATGAAAAATCCGCTGGTTGCCGGCAGACGGATCGCCTTTATGAAGCGACGCCGGTTCATCTGCCAGATGCTGCACGAGTACCTGGGCTACTTCTACGATTACGGCGACATCGCCGGCGGGGGCGTCTACACCCTCGAACAGCCCGGCCGGTCGTTCGAGATTCGAGACCTCGTCCGCGACCGGCTGCCCAAGGGCAATTTCACGACGCTCGCCCTTTCCTACGACGCAGAGACGCTGTACTTCGGCTTTGCGGAACGCGCGCCGACCAAGCCCGACTACTACTCGCCCGACCGACGCTGCTTTCATATCTGGGCGATGGACGCCGACGGCGTCAACCTGCGACAGCTCACCGACGGCTGCAACGACGACTTCGATCCCTGCCCCCTGCCCGACGGCGGGATCGCCTTCATGTCCACGCGTCGCGGCGGGTTCGGACGATGCCACAATGTGTGGGAACCCCTGCCCGCCTACACGTTGCACCGGATGGACGCCTCCGGCGACAACGTGCGAACGCTCTCCTTCCACGAAACCAACGAATGGCATCCGTCGGTCCTCGCCGACGGCCGGATCGTATACACGCGGTGGGACTACGTGGATCGCTCGGCCGCGAACTACCACGGCCTGTGGGTCAGCAACCCGGACGGGACGAACCCGGCCATCGCCTTCGGCAACTACACGCAGCGGATCAACGCCTGCTTCCAGCCCAAGGCGGTGCCGGGCTCCAGAAAGATCGCGTTCATCGCCGGGGCGCACCACGCGGACGTGGGCGGCTCGCTCGTCCTCGTCGATCCGGACAAGTACCGCCTGGACCCGGTCACGAGCGAGGACCGGTTCGAGTCGCTCGATGTGCTGACGCCGGAGGTGTGCTTCCCCGAGGGCGTCGGCTGGCCGGGCAGTTTCTTCCACAGTCCCTGGCCGCTCTCGGAGAACTACTTTTTTATCGCGTTCAGCTTCAAACCGCTGCCGGGCATGGGCTCGGGCGTCAAGGACGACAACTACACCGGTCTCTACTACTTCGACCGCTTCGGCAACCTGGAGCTGCTCTACGCGGACCCGAATTGCTCCTGCATGTATCCGATCCCCCTGGAGCCCAGGCCGGTCCCGCCCGTCATCGCGAGCGGCCTGGAGTCGCGTCTCGGGGACGAAGGCGAGTTCATTCTCACCGACGTGCAACAGAGCTTCTTCGCCATGCCGGCCGCAAGACCGATTCGGGCGCTTCGCATCTTCCAAGTGTTCCCGAAGACCCACACGCACGTTGCGAATCAGCCGCGGATCGGTTATGCCAACGCCGAGAGCGCCCGCATGTTGCTGGGCACGGTGCCCGTCGAGCCGGACGGTTCCGCGTACTTCCGCGCCCCCGCCCGCAAGCCCTTGTACTTCCAGGCGGTCGATGACACAGGCCGCGCGGTGCAGAGCATGCGAAGCGTCACGTACCTCCAACCGGGCGAGCGGCGAAGTTGCGTCGGCTGCCACGAGCCGCCGGGTACGACGTCGCCGGGCCGGCCTGACATGCTGGCCCTTCGCCGGGCGCCGTCAACCATCGAGCCCGGCCCGGCGGGGACACAGCCCTGGAGCTACCCGCTCCTCGTCCAGCCGGTCCTCGACAAACACTGCACCCGCTGTCACGACGGCAGCCAGGGCGAATTGAAGGCCCCCCCGGTCCTGACAGCCGACGCCGCCGGCACGTTCACCAAATCGTACGAAGAGTTGAGACCTTACGTCCGCTGGTACGAATGGGGTGGCCAATCCATTCG
>CAZDTD010000212.1:0-6336 GCA_964507995.1 uncultured Pirellulales bacterium
GAGCGGTGTGCATAGCACACCCTACCGCTGTCGCCCGGCCGGAGTCTCTCGATTGAGGTCGAATGAACAGTAGTTGCCGGGAGTCGGTTCCCCCCTCAAGTCTGCGACCTACGGTCTCCAGCCTCCGGCGGTTGCCGATCCGTGATCCGTGGCTCGTGGTCCGGATAGACCATCTGTCATGGAGCATTGTCAACCTTCATGTATGCTTCGTGTCCTTCGTGGTCGAGGATGCTTGGACTCCCGCTTCGCGGGAATGACCGCGTCGGAATATCCCTGCGGTCCCGGCGTCGTCACTCCGTGAAAAACATCTGTTCCATTACTTTCCACTGTTCCCCTTCCGGCGTTCCCGGCAGGCGGACCTGGAGCGGATCGGTGTACGCCCACCAGGTCTTGGTCACTTCGTCGGCGATGGCCGTCATATCGGCCTTGTAGTCGTCGCCAACGTACTCGAAGTAGCTGAACAGGAGGTACTCGCCGGGCTTGATCTGGCCCAGGTAGATGGAGTAGTTGCGGATGTTCGCCCTCTCGATGGCCGCCAAGACGCCGGGCCAGACCACCGCATGCATCTGCGTGTAGGCGAGGATGTTCTTCTCGGGCATGCCGATGATCGAGCCGTGCCGGGATGTCACATCGCTCGGGCGGCAGGCCGGCCCAGCGTGATGGAACACCTCTTTCCATTCGGACCACCACTCGCCTTCCTTCGCGGTCGGCAGGGGTTTCTGGAGCGGGTCGGTGTGCTTCCACCACTCCTGCGTGGTCTTGTCCTTCTTCATCCTGGCCATGTCGGCGTCGAAATTTTTGCCTGTGTATTCGTAGTAGCTGAACAGGTAGTGTTCGCCGGGCGAGACTTCGCCGAGATAGATCGAGTAGTTGTCGATGTGGGCCTTGTCGATCATCTTCAGCACGCCGGGCCAGGTATCCGCGTGCAGCTTCTTGTATTCGGGGATACTCGCCTGCGGAATGGCGATCACCGAACCATGCCGCTGCAGCGTGGACTTCGAACGGAACGGACACTTCGATGTCGAGCAGCAGCCACAAAGCGTGACCAGACAAAGAGTTACCAACGATAGGATTGCGATCTTCCCGTTCCTGGGCATTTGAGAATCTCCTGAGATTAGACTGACGTTGCTCACTTGACCAATCCGAAGAACCGCTGCGTCGCCTCCGTGGAGAAGACGATGTACAGACAGATCATAATCACGAACAGCAGGCCGGCCATCAGCTTGTAGTTGAGCAGGCCTTTCCAGCCCGGCGACTGGAGCGCCTCCAGCGGGCTCTTCCAGACCAGGCGCTCGCTCTGCGGCGTATGCTTGTGCGGCCAGATCGACGAGGTCACGACGAGGATGACGGAGCAGATCACGAACAGATAGAACGAGGCCATCATGAACTGCACGTTCCAGTGCGTGTACTCTTTGAACCAATCCAGCAGGAACACGACGAATCCGAGGAACGATCCGATGGCCAGCGTCGCCAGGGCGCCCCGGCTGGAGGCCTTTCGCCAGAAGATGCCCCAGATGAAGACCGTCGTGATCGGCGGGGCCAGATAACTGATGACGGTGTTCGACCCTTGATAGATGCTTTCGAACTTCGCAATAAATGGCGACCACAGGATGGCCAGGAACATCGCCACGACCGTGGCGAACCGGCCGACGAAGACCAGCTTTCGATCCGACGTGCCTGGCCGCCACCGGCGGTACAGGTCATAGCTGAACAGCGTCGCGATGGAGTTCAGGGCGCCGGAAACCGTGCTCATCAGAGCGGCCAGCAGGGCCGCCGCCAGAACGCCCCGTAGACCGACGGGCAACAGTTCCAGGATCATGTGGGCGTATACCGCGTCGGACTTGGCCTTGAGCACCTTGCGCTCGACGAGCGAGGTCATGGTCCGGCTCACCTCCTGCTCTTCCAGACCGGTCTGCTGCACAACGTAATCCACACCGACGTCATTTGTGGGGCCATCGTAGCCCTCGATCGCCTGGTATACCTGTTTCTCTGCGGCGGATAGATCCACCGGAGCGGTCTGTCCCGCTTCGATTCTCATCGTGGGCAAGGCCGTCACTCTGCCCTGATGCAACAGGGCAAGCATGATCGTCCCTGGGAAGACGAAGATGAACACAGGCAGGACCTTGATAAAGCCGGCGAACAGCGGCCCGACTCGCGCGTGATTCTCATCCTTGGCCCCGAGCACCCGCTGAACGATGGTCTGATCGGCACACCAGTACCACAGGCCGATGACAGGGTACCCCAGGAGCACCGAGTACCAGGGCAGCCCCGCCGGATCACTGGCGCTCCGCAGCACGGTCAACTTGACCGGATCGACGTTGGACGACACGCCCTCCCAGCCTCCGACGTGGTGCAGGCCGATCACCGTAATGGAAATCGCCCCGATCAGCAGGATGATCGTCTGAAGCGACTCGGTCAAGACCACCGCGAGCAGGCCCCCGACAGCGGTATAAAGCCCCGTGAGGACCGCCGTGCCGATGATGCTGGTCCACTTGTCGATGCCGAACATCACTTCCAGCACGACGGCGCCGGTATAGAGCGTAAAGCCGATGTGGATCACGATGGCCGAGACGATGGACAGCGCGGCCAGCCAGTCGCGAGCGCCCCGGCTGTACCGCTGTTCAAGAAAGTCGGGCAGCGTCGCGACCTTCGACCGGAAGTAGAACGGCGCAAAGAACAGAGACAGTGCGATCAGCAGGAACGGGGCCATCCATTCGAAGTTGCCATAGGCCAGGCCGTTCATATAGCCTTCCTGGGCCTGGCTGACGAGATGGATCGTCGAGATGTTCGTGGAGAACAGGGCCAGTCCGATAACCGGCCACGTCAGGGTGCCGCCAGCGAGGAAGTAGCTGCGATCGACGTCCCCTTTGCGGCGTCGAAGGCCGACCCAGCATCCGATGCCAACGATGATCACAAGATAAAGAACGATCACGGCCATATCGAGCGGCTCGATGGCCATCCTGCCCGCGGCGAGAATCTCTGCCGTCATATTCGACGCCCTTTCACACTACCGATACAGGACCCCCAAACCTATCGGTGATGCAGTATATATGGTACTCGCGGCAAAATGCAACCCCAGATCGGAGATTGGTCCCCGGCCTACATGTCCAACGCGAAGGCGACGGCGAGCCGGATCTGTTCCATCTTGTCGGAGGACAACGTCGCGATGAGCGGACCGATCTTGTCCTTGGCGACAGTCTGGATGTGATCACAGTTGACGGCACAGTCCCGCGGCATGCCATCGGGCTCGGACAAGACAACCTCCGTCGGGATGTCGCGAATGGTCGATGTGATCGGGGCCACCGTGACTTCGCCGAGATACCCGATGACGAAATCTCGCGTCAGAATGACCACGGGCCGTCGTTTGTCGGGCCGGCCGAACTTGTACCAGCGAACCTCCCCTCGTTTTATGAGTCTCCCCACGCCTGTTCCTTCTCCCAGAGATCGAATTCTCCCTTGTGAACTGGCTTGGCTTCGTATCCCCGCCTGTGCTTGTGCTCCAATTCGCGGATTGTGAGGCGGTTGATCGCATCCCGCAGAGCCTTTCGCGTGAAGTCCGAGCGAGTTGTCCCAAGCTTTTTCGCAGCCCGATCAACCGAGGCAAGCAGTTGTTCATCTATTGTCATCTGTACCGTTCGCATGACAGACTCCCGTCTATGTTGATTCACATAGCTATTCTAATATACATGCGAATGGCCGTCAAAGCCTTTCTACGCGAGGTGTCGGCTTCTCGCGGTCTCCAGGGCGGCCAGGAGCGGTTCGATTTTCAGAGCGGTCTTGTAGACCACGACGGTGTCCGCAATCACGGCTCCCTCCCGGAGCGAACTCTGCGGAACGGCCAGGAGAATCCTGTGCCTGCGGAATCGGCGAAGCGTCTCGCGTTTGTGCTCCAGATACTCCGGCGTCCAGAAACCGACGATCTCCAGGAAGACCTCCGTGCCGTCCTCGTGACGGAATGTGAAATCCGGGACGAATGTCGCCTGGTGCTCGTGCAGAATGTCCCCCTCGCGGATGAGGCGCCAGCCGTCGCGGGACAGGCCGAATTTGTCTGCAAAGGACTCTTCGAGAGCGGAGTCGAACTCCTCCGGCGCCGGCAGGTGACTCGTGAACCGGTCCGCGTCGGATATCACGAGTTTCGCGGTCTTCTTCCAGGGTGTTTGCAAAATCGCCGTCAGCTCCCAGCCCTTGCACGCCAATAACGCCGGTAGAAAGCGCGCGAAGTTCACCCCGTACCGTCGGGTCTCGTGCAGCACCGACGCCGGGCCGGAAAAAACAATGCGATACGCCGTAGCCGTAGGGTGCGTACTACGCACCATCTTTCGCCCATCCGATGCTGGAGTGGTGCGTGGTACGCACCCTACCTGCTCGATCTCGTGCAGCAGCCGCGAGAGCTTCGCGTAGCGGACAATCGTCTTGAGGTCCGCGGTTGCGGTGACGGTCATCGTCTCGGCGCGATAGAGCGCCGCCTGAAGCTGGGCGACGTTATAGCGAGAAAGAAACGCACCGGCATCCGGGTAGCCCGGAAAGCTTTCGAGCTGCTGAAAGGAAAGCACATCCGCATAGAGCGCACGCTCGATCTGGTCCCAGGGTTTGGCGAGTTCCACAGCGAGCTGTGTCTTGGCGATGTCTTCCTGGTGCTCGAAGAGCCGATCCGGCTCCTGGACGAGCGGATGGAACCTCGCGGCCTTGGAGAAGACCTCCAGCCGGAGCTTCGAAGCAGTACCCGCGGAATCGGCTGCGTAGACGCTCGCGTCGTCGAGCAGCTTGCAGAACGCCTGAATCCGCCTGACCGGGCAATCGGGCTCGTCCGCGAAGATCGCCTCGATCTCTTTGTGTAGCGAACGTCGCTGGCGACCTGCGCCGTCGCGATAGATCGCAAGCATCCGCTCGGCATAGTCGCGATAATGCCGATGCGTTCCCTGCGTCAGGCGGTCGGGCACGGCCCCGCCGTCCTTATACTCGACGATGGACTGTTCGCTCGTAAGCATCGCTTTTTCGCCTCTTGCGGGACCGCTCGACGTCCTTCGTGTCCTCGCAGACGACTTCATACAGCGTGGCCCGCGTATCGCCCGAGCGGCGCAGGACCCGCCCGAGCCGCTGCGTCGCCTGGCGTGTCGAGGCCTGCCCCCCGAGGACGACCGCCACCTTGGCCTCGGGGACATCCACGCCCTCGTCGAGCACGCGATTGGCGACGAGCACGGTGAACTCGCCCTTCAAAAACCCATCGAGCACGGCCAGCCGCTCGCGTTTCGGCGTGTGCGACAGGATGCTCGGTACCAGGAATCGCTTCGAGACCTCGATCGCCATCGCGTTGGAGCCCGCGAAGACGATGGTCTGCTGACCGTAGTGGAGGCGGAACAGGTCCTCCAGGACGCGGAGCTTCTCGGCGGCCCGGTCCTCGATGGACTGCTTGAGGTAGTAGGCCTTCTGGGCGTGGCGGGCCTGCGGGTCCTTGCCCATCTCCTTGCACAGGTCCTGCCAGGAGTAGCCAGGCAGCTCTTTCCGACGGGACATGATGAAGTGTCGTACGATCCGGCTGCACTGGTCGTACGTCGCCTGCTCGACGTCGGTGAGAGCAACGGGGATCCGGACCACGTCGAAATCGGCGAGCGTCGAGCCTCGCACCCGCCGGAAGGGCAGGTCGTACACGACCGGGCCGATGAGCCAGTCGAGGTCCGTGTGCAGGCCGTCCGACCGTTGCGGCGTGGCGGTCAGGCCCAGCCGCATCGGCGAAGCGCTGAGGATCGCCGCCTCGCGACGGCACCGCCCGGGCAGGTGATGCTCCTCGTCGAAGATCAGCAGGCCGAAGCCGGCGCCCATCTTGTCCATGTGGATGTACGCGCTGTCGTACGTCGTCACGGTCACCGGGCGGATGTCGAAAGTCGTGTCGCCCACGATGCCTGCGTCGTAGCCGAAGGTCGTGAGGATTCGCCGATGCCACTGGTACATCAGGTCCCGCACGGGCGCCACGACGAGCGTCGCCACCTGCGTCTCGGCCATCGCAACGAACGCCACCTCCGTCTTGCCGGTGCCCGTCGGCATGACGACCTGTCCCCGCCGGCCCGCTCGCACCCAGGCATCGAGCGCCTCCCGTTGCTCGGCCCTCGGCTCGGGCAAATCCCGTTTCGGCCACGAGACCCGCGCCGGCGCAGGCACGTCATCGCGGAAAGAGGTTCCGAATCGCCGGTTCAACGCCGTCCGCATCGTCGCATAGTGAATCGCATCGCACCGCCAGGCCCCGACCCGGCTATCCCACTTCCACACGCCGCTTTCAGACACAGTCGAGAGGTCCTGCGGCTGCGGCCCCGTCAACAACAGCGTGCCGCGGTCAAACGA
>CAZDTD010000213.1:0-6275 GCA_964507995.1 uncultured Pirellulales bacterium
GTTGAGACCACGCGCAACGTGTCGTATAGTATAGAATAATGCGTGCTGAAAGGGATTTCTGAATCCTCGGGGGAGACTATAATGAACGTTTTGATGCGGCTCGTGGCCGTCTGGTTTCGATTCTTCTGACGGCTCGCGATGGTCGCAGTTCCCTCTTGGGAAAGGATCACAATGACTATTCTGCTCATCTTGTTCGTTGCCGGTGTTGCGCTGCTGCTGGGCGGTGTCCTCTATGCCCCGTTCATCGCCAGGATGATGGGCGAGGAGAAGTCCCGGACCACGCCCGCCGTCGAAATCAATGACGGGCGGGACTATGTCCCGACGAAGACGCCGGTGGTCTTCGCGCACCATTTCGCCTCGATCGCAGGGGCCGGACCGATCATCGGGCCCGTGATGGCGATGCTCTATGGCTGGGGACCGGCCCTGTTGTGGATCGTCCTGGGCGGGATCTTTCTCGGCGGCGTGCACGACTTCGTTGCGACCTACATGACGATGCGCGAAGGCGGCAAGAATATCACTGTCGTCGCGCGTCGCTACATCGGTCCGGCGGCGTTCGTCATGATGCTCATCATGCTCGTGGCGATTCTCGTCCTGGTCTGCGCCGCCTTTCTCGACCTGTCCGCTACCGCCCTGACATCCAAGGTTGCCTTATCCGAACTCGGTATGAAGTCCGGACAGACGTTGTTTCGCGAGCAGTCGATCGTCAATCCGCGAACCGGTGCGGAGGAGCCCTATGCCCTGATCGGGGGCATCGCGTCCATGTCCGTGATCGTCATCACGGCCTTCTCGCCCCTGATGGGATTCCTGTACATCAAGAAACAGTGCCCGGTGTGGATCTGCTCGATTCTTGCAATGGCGATCTGTGTGGTTTCAATTGGGATCGGCCTGAAATGGCCCGTTTCGGTTTCTCCGCTCGCCTGGAAGCTGATGATCTCGGGCTACGTTCTGCTGGCGGCGGGCCTGCCCGTCTGGTTCTTCCTGCAGAGCCGGGATTTCACCAACGTGCATATTCTGTACGTAGGCATGGTGTTTTTGCTCGTGGCCCTTGTGGCGGCCGGTCTTCGCGGCGGCGCCGCGGTCGCCGGTTCGCCCATCCCCTGGAGCAACCTGGCCGAGGGGACGAAGGCCCAGGGGCCAATCTGGCCTGTGATGTTCATCACGATCGCCTGCGGCGCCGTCAGCGGCTTCCACAGCCTCTGCGCCGGCGGGACCACCTGCAAGCAGCTCTCCAGCGAGCGGGCGGCCCGCAAGGTCGGATACTGGGCGATGCTGCTGGAAAGTCTTCTCGCCGTGTGTGTGCTGTGTTGTCTGATTACAGGGTTGTCGCTCGGAACGTACAAGAGTTACTGCTATCCCGCCGGTGGCGGCGGCAATGCGGTGTTGACCTTCGCCATGGCCGTCGGGCACACGGTCCACCACGGACTGGGTTTGCCCGTCGCGGCCGGCGCACTGGGCGCCATGCTGTTGCTCGAAGGCTTCCTGGTGACGACCTTGGATACGGCCATCCGCCTGACCCGGTACATGATCGAGGAAGGCTGGGCCACGTTCTTCGGCCAATATGACGTGTTCGCCCGGCTGGTGAAAACCCGCGATGCGTCTGTGGATGAGGCAAACTGTGGTTCGCAGCGGATCGAGCCTGCCGGCGCGGGCGGGCTGGCGGTCAATGAACCACCGGTCCGATGCGCAATATCCACCGCTTCACCCATCCCCACGCATGGCGTCAAACGTGCGGCCCTGCAAGTCCTGCAGCACTACTGGGTCAATTCCGGCATCGCGGTCGGCCTGACGCTCCTGCTGGGCCTGACCAACGGTTATGCTGTCGTGTGGCGGATCTTTGGGTCCGCGAATCAGCTCCTGGCGGCGCTGGCCCTTTGGGTCGGCACGGTCTGGTTGATGAGCAAGGGACGCCAGTACTGGTTCGCCATCGTTCCCGCGGTCGTCATGTTCGTCACCTCGATGACCATGCTCGTTCGGCTGCTGGTCACGCAATACGTCCCCGGCTGGCGGGCGGGTCAGACGGGCATGGCCGCTCTGCTCGTGGCGGATGTGATCGTGCTGACGATGACCGTGGGCGTTCTCGCCGTGACGTTCAGGAACTGGCTTGCCAAACGATCGCCTGCGTCCCTTGGCAGTCCATCTTGAGAGACACGGCGTCGAGGTTTAGCTTCCGCGTCGTATCTCGCCGACGGCGTTCGAGTCACAGCTTCGATTCGAGGCTCGTCTCGTCTTCGACCGGCACGAGTGTGAACTTTGCGATGGGGGGCCTGTCTCTCGCCTCGATCTCGCCTCGCCGCACGTAATCCTCGGGGAACGACAATACGAACGGCCGCGACGCCGGCCACTGGGTGATCTGCCTGTCGGCGTCCTCGATGTACAGAATGAGCTGGTAGGGCGCGGCGCGGTATTCGTCACAGGCCTGTTGGGTCGCCTTGATGTATACGTTTGCCAGTTCCGTGGCCTCGTTGTGCACGATGACCCTGTACTTGCCCTGCAGGTTCGGGCTGAAGCAGATGCCATAGGTCGCTGGCACGACGTATTGGAGAAGGACGTTCTGGGCGGGCGCCAGCGTGACTTTGACCTTGGTCGCGGTCTCTCGTCGCTGACCGCCGGGGATCAGCTCGACGTACGGCGTCTTCTCGATGGGGCCGCTCTTCGCCTGGTTCTGCTCGGTCGGCGACAGTTGAATCCGCGCCTGGAGAGTTCTGCCGACGGGCACGTACGCCCTCACGGACGAGGGATCGAGGGTCACCTGCAGGGACGGATCGATGCTGACGCACTCCACGGTGACGTCCTGCTCTTCCAGTTCGCAGGTCACGAGGGACAGTCTCTGGGGCTCGCAGTTCTCGACCGTGAGGCCGAGCTTGCGGATTTCCTCGTTCTTGCGGAGGAAGTCCAACACGTTGAGCGAGTGCGTCTCGGGATCTGTGAGTCCCTCCTGTTCTGGAACGAGGAAGAGATTCAGGTCGAGGTCCCCTCTGTTCTTTCGGCGACTCACCTCCGTGATCCGCGAGGCGGGGCCTTTCAGAAGGACTTCCTCGAGCGCAACGGAGGTTCGAAGATTCGGGTCCGCGTTCTCGATGACGAAATTGACCCAGAGGCTTGGGTCGGTGGTCTTGGCCACCTCGATCCGGACGTCGGAAAGGATCAGCGTCTCATCCATCGATAGATCCGCCCAGACCCAGATCAGGAAGGTCAGGAAGACCACGATCGATATCTTTCCAGGTTTGAGTGTTTTGATCATGGGCCTATTCCGCGTGGCGTTTGAGCAGTCGTCCGACCAGAGGGATGTGTCCTCCCGGAGCGATGCCCGCCAGATGAGAGCGGACTTGCGACTCCGTAACATTGCGGATCAGCTTGCCGTCGCGTGCGATGGAGATTGCGCCGGTCTCCTCGCTGACGACCAGGCACAAGGCATCCGACCCGGCGGTGATGCCTACCGCCGCTCGATGGCGGGATCCCAGCTCGACGCCCGGGATGCTGCCTGCCTCGGCCAACGGCAACTGAACGCTGGCGGCAACGATCCGGTCTCCCCGGATCACGACGCCCATGTCGTGGAGGGGCGTGCCGGGATAGAAAATCGTTTTGAGCAGATCGGAGGTGACTCTCGCATCGAGTCTCACGCCGGTCTCGATAAACTCCCCGAGCGCGACCTGCCTTTCCAGGACGATGATCGCCCCGATTCGGGCCGCCGACAGTTCGGTCACCGTCGTGACCAGTTCCTCGACGGTCCGCGAGAGCTGATGGGACGCGCCCGCCCAGATTCTGGGCTGGCCGATCTGGATGAGGACCCTGCGAATCTCGGGCTGGAACGCCGCGACGGCCACGATCAACACGGCGATCAGGAACCCCCGGTACAGGACTTGGAGGCGGTCGAAGGGCAGACGCTCGACGACGAGATTGAGGATCAGGACTCCGGAGACGAGAAGGAGGATCACGCCGCGAAACAGCCTCTCCCCGCGTGTGCCCTCGAGGAAATCAACGACCCACCAGATGACCAAGGCGATTGCCAACAACTCGACTACGACAACCCACCACTCGTAATGTGCGATGCGATTGAGATAGTCAGTCAATGCGTACACGAATGCAGATCCCTTCCCTGGGTTTTGGTCGTGGCGAATCTGCCCCGGATTGCGGAATGCGGATTCCTGCGACGGCGATTACGGGATTCTCTTGTCTGTCAGCTTGGTGGGCTGGTCGAGGCCCAAGACCCTGTCGAGATCGGACAGCATCGTTTCGTTGTTCAGACGCAAAACGCGACTGTGCCGACGGTCGACCTCCGCCCTGGTTTCACCCGGATGTCTCAAACTGCAGCCCGCCAGCAGCGATACCGTGACAAAGCCGGCGGCCGTCAGGGTGAAAAAACGCAAGCCCAGACCCCTGCGTCGTTCTTTCTTCTCTACAGTCGTCACGCTTTTCATCATTCCCCTTTTCTGCAATGTACAATGATAGCCGCGCCGCCTTCGGTTCCCGAACGCACGTGCCGCACCGGGGCCCTGCAACGATCCGGGCATCGCCCAGCCGATAACTTAACTCCCGGGGTGGCGTAAAGCCCGCCCCACGATGGACTTAATTATAGCGGCCCCCTCCGCGGATGTCAAGCTCGACGCGGGATTTTGCCTGCTCCGACCGGCCTGATTCGACAAAATTGGCGTTTCGCCTGTGCCCGCAAGGGGTTACAATCGCCCCTCGGCGTCCGACCTCGTCGGGCGGCGCTCTTTCGAGCTTGGCGTAGCGACGTTCCAGGAGCTGACTATGAAGGCACAATCGTCCCCGAGAACACTCACCAGTCGCGAGCGTGTGCTCTGCGCCTTGAACCACAAACCGGCCGACCGCGTCCCCGTCGATCTCGGCGGAACCTCCTGTTCCGGCGCCCAGGTCAGCGTCGTCGCCAGGCTGCGCCTCGCCCTCGGACTCGACAAGCCGGGCGACCGGGTCAAGGTGATCGAGCCCTACCAGATGCTCGGCGAGATCGCCGTTGACCTCCGCCAGGCCCTTGGCATCGACGTGGTCAATCTGCCCAACCGCAGGAACATGTTCGGCTTCGAGAACGCAGGCTGGAAGGCCTGGCGGACCTTCGACGGAACCGACGTCCTGGTCCCGGCCCAGTTCAACACCGATCCCGAGCCCGACGGCTCGATCCTGATGTACCCCGAGGGCGACCGGTCGGCCCGGCCGTCGGCCCGGATGCCCAAAGGCGGGTACTACTTCGATTCGATCATCCGCCAGCCGCCGATCAACGACGCCAAGCTCGATCCGGCCGATAATCTCGAAGAATTCCAGCCTGTCGGCGACGAGGACCTGCTGCACTACGAGCGGACCGCGAACGACCTCTATAACAACACCGACCTGGCAATTGCCGCCGGTTTTCCGGGCACCGCGTTCGGCGACATCGCCCTCGTGCCGGGCCCCTGGATGAAGAACCCCAGGGGCATCCGCGACATCGAGGAATGGTATGTCAGCACCGTGCTCCGCCGGGATTACATTCGCGAGGTCTTCGCCCGCCAGGCCGAGATCGCCATCGAGAACCTCCAACGAATTCGCCAGGCGGTCGGCGACAAAGTCCACGTTGTCTTCATGGACGGGACCGACCTGGCCTCGCAGAACAGCCTGTTCTGCTCGCCTGATACCTACCGCGAGCTCTACCTGCCGCATGCCAGGAAGGTCAACGACTGGGTCCACGCTCACACGAAGTGGAAGACCCTCAAGCACTGCTGCGGCGGATGCGAGCCGCTCATCGAGGGGTTCATCCAGGCCGGTTACGACGTCCTGAACCCGGTCCAGACCTCCGCCAAAGGCATGGACCCCAAGCGCCTCGTGGACACCTACGGCGACCGGATCGTCTTCTGGGGCGGCGGCGTCGATACCCAGCAGACGCTCCCCTTCGGAACGCCCGACGAAGTAAAAGCCCAGGTCGCCGAGCGGATTGAGGTCTTCGGCGACAAAAACGGCTACGTCTTCAACACAATCCATAACATCCAGTGCAACACGCCCACCGAGAATCTCCTGGCCATGTTCGAGGCCCTTGGCCGAAACCTGTAGGGGCAACCCCCCGTGGTTGTCCTCTTCTCTTCGCGGTTGGTCCCCGCCGAACACAAGGGCAGGCACGGTGGCCTGCCCCACGGAAACCTGCCTTTCGTCCGCAGATTCACGCCGATTATGCAGATTGCAGCGCGTAGTAGGGTGCGTACCACGCACCGTTCTTGCTTCACAAACGACGATTCATCAACACACTCTGATTTCTTGTCGAGCTCATGCGTCATTCCGTATAGACTGAC
>CAZDTD010000214.1:0-6253 GCA_964507995.1 uncultured Pirellulales bacterium
TTGACGCTGCGTTCGAGCAATCGGCTGTGCAGGTAGAAGATGTCGCCCGGATACGCCTCGCGGCCGGCCGGTCGGCGGAGCAGCAGGCTCAACTGCCGATACGCGACCGCGTGCTTGCTCAGGTCGTCGTAGACGCACAGCGTGTCGCGGTGTTTGTCGTACATGAAGTGCTCGGCCACCGCGCAGCCGGCGTAGGGAGCGATGTACTGCATCGGGGCGCTGTCGGCTGCCGAGGCGGCGATCACGATCGTGTACTCCATCGCCCCGTAGCGACGCAGCGTATCGATCACCTCGGCGATCGTCGAATCCTTCTGGCCGATGGCCACGTAGACGCAGACGACGTCCTTGCCCTTCTGGTTCATGATCGTGTCCAGGGCGATGGCGGTCTTGCCGGTTTTGCGGTCGCCGATGATGAGTTCCCGCTGGCCACGCCCGATGGGGATCATCGAGTCGATGCTCTTGAGACCCGTCTGGAGCGGCTTGCGGACCGGCTGGCGATGCGCGATGCCTGGGGCTTCGGACTCGATCAGGCGAGTGACAGCCGTCTTGATCGCCGGGCCTCCGTCAAGCGGTTCGCACAGCGGCGTGACGATCCGACCGAGCAGCTCTTCTCCCACCGGCACGGACATCAGCCTGCCGGTCGAGCGAACATCGGAGCCTTCCCGCACCTTCGTGTAGTCGCCGTAGATGACCGCGGCGAGCGAATCCTCTTCCAGGTTGAAGATCTCGCCGATCGCGTCGTTCTCGAACAGGAGCATCTCGCCGGCCAGGGCGTCGTTCAGGCCGTAGACGCGGGCGATGCCGTCGCCCACTTCCACGACGCGCCCGACCTTCGTCACGTCGAGCTTCGCCTCGTACTGGCGGATCTCCTGTTTCAGGATGTTCGTGATTTCGCTGATATTGATCTTCATAGGCTTTGCTGCCTTCTCTCGGAATGGGTGATCCGGTCGACGGTCCGGCTGAGCCTGCCTCGGAGGGAGTTGTCCAGCATCTTGTCGCCGTAACGGAGGATGACGCCGCCCAGGAGGGAGGGGTCCACCCGCACGTCGAGATCCACCTTGGCGTTCATCGCCTCGGCCAGGTCCTGCGCCAGCTTCGCCTGCTGATCCTCCCGCAGACCATGAGCCACGACGGCCGTCACGGTGCAGTAGCCATTGCGCTGTCGATACAATTGCATGTACCGGCGGATGATCTCCGGCAGCAACCGCCCGCGGTTGTGGTCGATGACCACGGCCAGGAAGTTCTGCGTGAGCCGATGCAGCTTGTCCGAGAACACCCGGCGGATCAAATCCCGTTTGGTTTGCTCCGCGAAGTAAGGCGAGGCCAGAAACGCCTGAAAGCTCGGCTCGGTCTTCAACAGCGAGGACATCGTCTCCAAGTCCGTCTCGACGTCGTCCACGTCCTGGGACGACTCCGCCAGGTCCAGCAGGCACTGGGCGTAGACATCCGCGATGATGCCTGCGGCGCCGTTGCTCATTGCAGACCCCCATTTTGCCTGACCCGGGCCACGGCTTCGTCGATGAGCCGCTGGTTGTCCTGCTCGGTCATCGTCCGTCCGAGGACCTCGCTGCTGATCCGCAGGACGATGTCGCTCGTCTGTTTCCAGAGGTCCTCCATGGCGGTGGCGTGGGCGCTCTCGACTTCCTCGTGCGTGCGGCGACGGATGGCCTGGTTTTCCTCACGGGCCTTCTCGGCCGCCTGTTGTTGATATCGCTGGGCCTGCTCTGCAGCTTCTCGCACGACGGCAAGGCCCTGTTGCTTGTACTCGTCGAGCAAATGCTCGGCCTTGACGCGGGAGTCCTCTGCGGATTTCAACTGGTGCTCGATATGGCTTTGCCGGGCGTTCAGTCCGTTGAGCAGGGGCTTCCAGGCGAATTTGCCCAGGACGACCAGCAGGAGGACGAACGCGGCGATGCTCCAGATCGAGTCGCCGAGCGTTCCGCTGAAGAGGCCCGCGCTGCCGGCTTCGCCCTCGGTGGATTGCTCCGCCCAGGCAACGCCGCACAACAGCGCCGTCAGGACGACGGCACAGAATATCGCTGTCTTGGCCATGTGTGTCCGCTCTCGATCTTGAATCTTCAATGCAGCCAGAACACGGCGAGGAAACAAATCAGCAGCGCGAAGAACGTGACGCCTTCGACGAGGGCCGCTGCGATAATCGTCGTCATGAAGATGCGGCCTCCCGCTTCGGGCTGGCGCGCGATGGACTCGACGGCCTTGCCGCCGATGAGACCGATGCCCAACGCGGCGCCGATGATAATCAAGCCGGCTGCAATGGCGACACCGAAGAGGGCCAGCGACATGTCTGTGCCCGAGGCCGCCGCCAGAACAGAACAGATCATAGGATTCATTTCCAAATCTCCAAAACGATGCTAATGCTCCGAGCTGACGGCCAGCGAGATGTACAGGGCAGTCAAGAACGTAAAGACATATGCCTGGATGAAGGCCACCAACAGCTCCAGAAACGACAACGCCACACACGCGACCACGGAAACCGACGCCACGCCAAGGTTCTTGAAGATGAACACAAGGCCCAGGATCGTCCCGAGGATCATGTGGCCTGCGACGATATTCGCGAAAAGCCGGATTGCCAGGCTGAACGGCCGCACGAATACCCCCAGCAATTCGATGGGGTACAGCAGCGGCATCAGCCAGCCCGGCGCCGGGGGCGCCAGATGGGCCAGATAGCCGATGAGTCCATGCCGGCGGATGCCATACGCATGGGTCATGATGAAGGAAATCGCCGCCAGGGCGCCGGTGATCCAGATATTTGCTGTGGCGGCACCTCCGAAGTGGCTACGTCTTCCGGTCGCCAGCGTGAGGATTTTCTCCACGGGGATCATCGCCAACAGGTTCACAGTCAGGATGAAGAAGAACAGCGTCCAGAGAAAACCGATATAACGATCTGTGTGGGAGCCGAGAAGCGGTCGGGCCAGCTCGTCTCGCAGGTAAACACAGACGGATTCGATGAGGTTCTGCAAGCCCTTGGGTACGAGCCTCGGAGAGCGGACCACCAGCGGGACGCCCATGAGGAGAATCACTGTCGCCACGAGGATCATGGCTGCGTGGTTGCTTATGACCACCGGCCACGACCCCAGGTGAAACGTGAACAGAGGCACTGACGTGATTGGCTCAAGCGGATTCAATTCCGCCAACATCGTTGTATCTACGGCATTCGTAACTGCACCATTTCACACATCGCCCGGGTTCCACAGACGTTCTACGAGCGGTCACATCACGTCATTCTTGATTCGATCCTCGCGTGGAAGCTCACGCCGGAGAACACGAGCGCATACGTACAGACAGCCAGACAAATAAGCTAAAAACTATACTATGGGCCTTGTGCGGATGCAAGCGAATAAAATTGCCCGCGGTGTACATTTTGCCGTTTCGCCGCAGGCGGCGGACCGAACGCGCCGGGATTACTTGTTGTTGATCGTTACGCCCGGCCAGATGTCGGTTCGGAAGGGCGACGCCGGCAGACCTGCCTTGTTGAAAAGGTTGCAGATCGGGTTGTCCGCCCAGGCGTAGCGGACCGCCATCGGCTCCGCCACCTTGTCGCTGCGGATGACTACCGTATTGCCATCGATCCGGGCGTCGGCCCAGACGAACTTGCGGTCCTTGCCGGCGATCGCAAAGCCCTTGAGAGGCTCGCCGCCCTTGGCGACCAGGCCGCCGCCGCAGTGGTCGAAGTGCAGGATGATCTGGTCGCCGCTCTTGTCCATGGATGTGTAGAGGGGACCGGAGCAAATGACGTCCACGCCGTAGGTGTTTGCCAACGCCCACAGGGCCAGTCGCTTGCCGACATCCTGTTTGTTCTTGGGATGAATATCCTTGGCGTCGCCGATGTCGATAATTACAGCCATCCCTGTGTTGGGCAGGTTGAGCGTCATTGTCTGAGCCTCCCGCAGTTCGGCCCAGGCGCTGTCGCCGGGCTGGTCCTTGACCTCCATGAAGTTGGCCAACTGCACGAACAGGAACGGGAAATCGCCCAGTTTCCAGTCGTCCCACCAGCATTTGATCATGGTGGGGAACAGGTCCCGATACTGGTAGGCCCGGCCGGCGTTGGCTTCGCCCTGGTACCAGATCGCGCCGGCGATGGTATAGGGCAACAGGGGGGCAATCATCGCATTGTACAGGCCGGCGGGGGATTGGAAATGTCCGGGGCCCATCGGGGGATAGGGTCTGGCGCTGGGCGCCGGTTTCCCTTCGGCCTTGGCCTTTGCAGCGGCCTCCTCCCATTGGGCCAGGTCTTCCTTGTATTTGGCCGCGGCCTGAGGATAGACGGCCACCGCCTGCTGATACCGTGTCACGATCGGTGCGAAATTCGGGTTCTCCTTCAGCCGGGCCATGCTCGTCCACGCCTCGGCGGGGGTGCCGCCCCACGAGGTATTGATCAGGCCGATGGGCTGCTTGAGCTGCTCGTGCAGTTCACGGCCGAAGAAGTACCCGGCGGCGGAGAAGCCGGGAACGGTTTCGGGGCTGCACTCGACCCACTGGCCCTGGCAGTCCTCCTGCGGCGTCTCGGCGACTCGTCGCTCAACGGTGAAAAGCCGAATCTTCGGGTATTTCGCTGATGCAATCTCCTTTTCCGCGTCGTACACCTGATTGACGGACATCTGCATGTTCGACTGTCCGGAGCAGACCCAGACCTGTCCGGCCAGGATGTTCTTGATGGTGACGGTGTTCTTGCCTTTGAGCGTGATCTGGTAGGGGCCTCCGGTGTTCGGCGACACGACGAGGAAGTCCCATTTGCCCTGGTCGTCGGCCTGAACAGTCCATGTAAAATCTCGCCAACTGATCGCGACCTCGATCTCTTCGTTCGGATCCGCCCATCCCCACAGATGCGACTTGTCTCCCGCCTGCATGACCATGTTGTCTCCGATGATCGCCGGCAGCCGGATGTCGGCCTGGGAGTTCGTCGTCGCCAAAACGGCAATTGTGCACACAGTCATCGCCACGAGACGGCAGGAAGTGGTCCTGTTACTATGCATCTGTTCTCTCCTTAACTAGGGGGCATCATGCGTCGCCGGAACATGACAAAACGCCCCCAGCATCAATGAATCGCACATCATTCTCGTAGTATACCACTTTGTGACAGACCGGTAAAGGCCAAACCCCGGCTCGCTGCTCGCAAAGCAGGATGCTTTCCGAGGATTGTTATCGGGCGACAAAGTGACTGAGTCACAGGAGGCGAACGAAGACGGCGTTGGTATCGAGACGCAGCTTCCTGGCCATGCTGTCGATCGTGACCCCGGTGCGACCAGCCGACCGGCTCGGAAATTTCCACTTGGGTCTTTACTGCACTGCCGCGCCGTAGTATAGTGCGTCCTTCGGAATTGTGATTAGGTGCTTGAATGCTCTGATGGCCAATGGCAGTTTGCGCCGAGGGCGCAGCGTTTTAGGCCCATACCACGGAGGTTTTTTGTATGGCTGGGAAAGACAAGAAGAGTATCTACTGGGTGACCGCCCTGTTCCTGGCGTTCGTGCTGGTGTTGAGCGTCCTGCATGGCTGTAAACGCCAGGGCAGCGAGCCGAATGAGCCCGCGGCCGCGAACGATGTAACACCGGCGCCAGCCGCGAAGAATCCGGCCGTGGACCCGATCCAAGCTGCGGCGAACCTGTTCCGGGAGCCCAAACCGAGTCTGCAGGCGATCATCGAGGCTTCCAAGCAGAAGTGGGACGCGGTGTTTCCGGAGTGGTGGGGCAAGCCGGCGCCGGATTTCTCGCTCACGGACATCGACGGCAAGCCGCACAAGCTGAGCGACTATCGCGGCAAGGATGTGATTGTGGTCTTCTGGGCCACCTGGTGCGGACCCTGTAAGCTGGAAATCCCGCATCTAAAAGAACTTAGGAGTTTCTATTCACAGGACAAGCTGGCCATCCTGGCGATTTCGGGCGAGGCCGTGGCGTGGGTAAAGGGATTTGTCGCTGAGCAGCAGATCAACTACACAGTCCTGCTCAGTCCGAACGGACTTCCGGAGCCGTACAGCAAAGTGGAATACGTCCCCAGCAGTTTCTATATCGATCCGGAAGGCAACGTCAAACTGGCGGTTCGCGGGGTCGTCGAGGCCGGCGACGCCAAGGCGATCATACAGGCCCAATAGCAGTTTTTTTTGAGGAAAAGCTGGACAAACTCACGACGGACCGATATATTCGCTGGTTTGCACGGTTTTGAAGTCGTGATGGAATAGCAAGAGGTACTGAGCCATGGCACATAAAAAAGGACAAGGCGCTTCGAGAAACGGCCGCG
>CAZDTD010000215.1:0-6216 GCA_964507995.1 uncultured Pirellulales bacterium
GCCGACACATTCCGGATCAAACGATACGCCGTGCCTGGGATGTCCGTCATCGTATCGACGGATTCGCCTCGATCCAACCGGCGCGCGATTTCGGCAATCGTCAACTCGCCCATCCCGAAGACCAGCAGATCCGCTTTGGCGTCGACCAGCACGGACCGCATCATCTTGTCGGAGATGTAGTCATAATGCACAAGTCTGCGGAGACTCGCTTCCAACCCGCCCAGAACGATCGGAACCTGGGGATACGCCTCGCGGACGCGGGCCGCGTAGGTCAGCAAGGGCCGGCTGGGCCGCAACCCGGTGGCGCCGCCGGGACTGTAGACATCCGTCTGCCTTCGACCTCCCATCGAGGCGTAGTCGTTCAGCCGGGAGTCGATGCAACCGGAGGTGACGCCCCAGAACAGCCTTGGCGCCCCGAGCGAGCGGAACGGCTCCACGCTCCGCCAGTCGGGCTGGGCGAGAATCGCGACGCGATAGCCCAGCTTCTCGAGCCATCGGCCGATCAACGCCACGCCGAAAGACGGATGGTCTACATACGCATCGCCGGTGATGAGAATCACATCCGCCCGATCCCAACCCCGGCGGCGCATTTCATCCTGCGCCGTCGGCAGGAATTGTTTCACGTCATCGAATTCGGTCATCAATCCACGCAGCCAACATCACTCTGATATCCGCCTCTGCATCCACTACGCAAAGGCCTCGCGGGACGTTCAATACCCCATCATCCCGCAGACTCACGGACAACTTTCGCATCAGGAACCAAGGCCTCCAACTGTGCGTGCACAGCATAGTTCGGATTCCGCTCCCGGTCAACGTGTACATGGAGTCCGGAGGCCCGTAGAATATGGTCGCTCGGCAGGATGGCTAAGAACGATTTCGAATCGGGTCGTACTCCACATCGCACGTACAGCCGGGACCGGACTGGCGGAGAGAATCGAACATGAAGCCACAGACGACAAACAGGATGGTTGTCAGAGCATCGCATGCGTTGGGCTGGCTCAGGGCCAATACGGACCTGGCCATGCTCGCCGTAATGGCGGTCATCGTCGTCACGAGCTGGCTGGCGATCGAGCTGGCCGATGAAGTGCTGGAGGGGACCACGCAGCGATACGACGAGTGGGTGCTCCGCCTGCTTCGCACCCCTGGCGACATGACCGACCCCATCGGGCCCGCGTGGTTCGAGGATATGTGGCGCGATGTGACCGCCCTCGGCAGCGCCACGGTGCTGACGCTGGTCACCGTCGCCTGCGCGGGCTATCTGCTGATGCGCAGGCAGTACGGCATGCTCGTGCTGCTGGCGGTCGCGACTGTCGGAGGGCAGCTCGTTTCGCTGCTGCTCAAGGGGTTAGTGGACCGGCCCCGCCCGGCTTTCGACTCCGGCGCCGGCTACGTCGCGACATCGAGCTTCCCGAGCGGTCACTCGATGCTCTCGGCTGTCGTATACCTGACGATCGGCGTCCTGATGGCCCGCGCCAGCAGTCGATACCGCGACAAGGTCTACTTTCTCACGACAGCCATGCTCGTCACGCTGCTCGTCGGTTTCAGCCGGGTCTATCTGGGCGTCCACTACCCCACCGACGTCCTCGCCGGCTGGAGCATCGGCCTGATCTGGGCCCTGCTCTGCTGGCTCGTCGCCCAATACCTCCAGAGACACGGGACCATCGAGCCACCCCAGGCGACCGACTAATCCGCCGATTGCGTTTCTCGCTGCCGCAGGAACGCACTGATGTCGTCCACAAGCCGCCTGTCCGGCAGCGTCACGTCAAGCGGCAGGTCCGGCAGCACGCCTCGTTTGTCGTCGTAGCCGGCGCGGCGCATGAAGAAACCGGTCCCGATGCCGCACGTCAGGCCGGTGTTCGGCAGCGAAACATGAACGATGTCCCCGAAGAATGAGGCCCTGCCGCCTGTCTCCTCGCCGGCAACGATCCCCACCTTGCAGTCCTTGACAACCATCGCCAGCCAACTGGCCGCCGAATAGGTGGATCGGTCACAGAGCACGACCAGCTTCACAGGCCACCGACCTTCAGACGCAGGCTTCAAATCCTCCGCGTATTCGCGATCGATCACATGACGCAGAAGAGACATGCCAAGCCCGCTGTTCCCACCGCCGTTCGCTCGCAGATCGAGAATCAGATACTGCGTGTTCTTCTGACGCATGGCGGCAAGCAGCTCTCCCGCGGTGCATTCATACTCCTGGCGCGCGTCCCAGTAGAAATTCCCGATATGGAACAGGCACGTCTTCCCGTCGTGGTAGAACTCGTAGTGAAATGTCGGTCCCAGACGTTTCAGATTCTCGTACTGCTCCAGCCAGGGAGGGGCCGCCGGAAGGGTTTCCTCGTACACCTGCCCTTGCGCATCGCAGAGCTCGAATCTGTAGGCGTCGCGAGCATCACCCAGAAGCACCTGATACTGGGGAAACCACCATTCCATGGCCCAGCACCGTTGCAGGTCGGTTTCGAGAGACATGTATCGACCATACCGTTTGACGAGCGATTCCATCCGCTCGCCGTTGACCGACAGGATGACGTCGCCAACGCCCATACGACTCGGCAGCACCTGCGGCGACCAGGCCTCGACCGTCATTTGCCCATCCCTGTAACGGGGCTTCACCGGGAAGACCTTGCCGCCACCGTTGATGTGTCCATAGTAGGGTCCCATGTTCCTGTGGCGCGTATGATCGTCGCCCACCATCGCCAGGAGAGCCGCAAGGGACAGAGAAAACTTGCGGATATCCACCTGTTCCGCCAGTCCGTCTTTCCGTCGGGCCACCTCCTGCTCGAATTGGGCCTCGGGGATCCGACCGAAGGGGTTCGGATGCTTCTCGCGAAGCTGTCGGACAAGAAAATCCAGATCCTCGACTGCCTTTTCCCGGCTCGTTACGTCGGCACATTCGCCGCTCTGCGCCTGCACCATCGCACAGGGCAGTGCCAGGAGCAGACAAACCCTCGCAATCGCTCCCGCAAGGGATCGATTCTTCACGGGCCCAAGACCGGTTGTGCTTCTCGCTGCCATGTGCTGGACCTCCACAATAACCCCGCTGATCGCGCCGACACGCTGCCGCTCTGGTACGACATGGTTATTCTACCGAATAGACACCTCTACATCCCGAACAGTTTCTGTCGAAAGATGAAGAAGACCGCACCAAGGATGCACAGGCCCGCCCAGAGGTAGTCCAGGCGGATCGATTCTTTCATGTAGAAGACGGAAAAGGGCATGAAAACCGCGAGCGTGATGACCTCCTGGAGGATCTTGAGCTGGCCGAGGTTGAGCGCCTCGTGGCCGATCCGGTTGGCCGGGACCTGGATCAGGTACTCGAAGAACGCGATCCCCCAGCTCACCAGGGCAGCTATAATCCATGGCTTGTGTGCCAGGTTCTTCAGATGCCCATACCAGGCAAACGTCATGAAGACATTGCTGCAGCACAGCAGAAACGTCGTCGTCACAATCACGCGCATATCATGCCCTTCACACCGTTCTCAATCCGCCTGGGCCCGGCGGCGCACCATGTCGCCATCGGCCGGCCGCGACATTATACCAGCAAAACCGCCGGCAGTTGCACAATGATCGGCGTCCAGTGCCGCAACGCAGGCGTACAACCTCCGCCGTCGTTTCCCTGCCGGGGTATTCCATGCTGGCGGTGGATGGGGATTGGGCCGGATATGCGTCTCCGACCGGGTAGATCGAGGTCGCCGACGCCTCGGCCGACCCCGACATATGTCAGGTCCGAAGACGCCTATGGCGACGACCGATCATGCAAATCAACTGCAAGAACATGTGCTCTCTACTGACGATCAGAAGTCCTTCAGACCGACGGCTCGACTCAGGGCGTCGTGGAATCGGCAGCCGACTCGGAATTGACCTGAGTCGAAGAGGCATCCGAATTCTCCTGGGGCGACGAATCCGTCTTGCCGAGCTTGCGTTCCATCTTCTCTTGCTTTTTCTTCTTCTTCTCGATCTCTCGCCTGCGTTTCTCGAAGCTGTACTGATTTCTTGCCAAATCAACCTCCATTCACGGACCCCAATGGGTCGAGGAATATGAAAACAACGAACATTCTACGTCCGCTCATGCCTGCACAACCGGTTGTAACCCAATCCGGCCGCCAAGTCATGTGTTTTCCGTCATTTCTACCATTTCGTTCAAGGCCCGCTGGTCGCGGGCAAATTCACCCACTTGCCGAGGAATTATCTGCACTGTATCATGTTCCTGTCGATGAGAATCACTGTATGGTGGGGTCCTGTCGTATGACCCCACCCAGGAAAGGGCAAGGCATGATCAAAAACCTCTATATAGACAATTTCCGCTGCTTAGCGAACTTTAAGATCGACCTACAAGCAAACCAGTTGTGGCTGGGCGCCAACGGAACGGGCAAGTCGTCCGTGATCGACGTGCTGTGCAAGATTCAACGTGTGCTCGACGGCGACAGTGTGGAGGACATCTTCTCGGTCGACGACTTGACGCTCTGGCAGAAGAAGAGTGCACAGACAATTGGCTTCACGATGACCATCGATCAAGATCAGTACGAGTACGAGCTGATTGTCGAGTGTGATCGGGATCGACGGCGATGCTATATCCAGAAGGAGCAACTGAGATGGAATGGCGGGACGTTCTTCCTCTACGAACACAGTGAAGCTCATCTGTTTCGGCTCAACCGATCTACCGGGCGAACCGAAGAGGGCACGCACTTCGGCGCGGATTGGACGCGATCCGTCATCCCCACAATTGGTGAGCGTGACGACAACAGACCACTCATCCAATTCCGACGGACGGTGCAGAACAAGTGGCTGCTCGTTCACCCGATCCCCGCATTGGTGGAGGATATAGCGACAGGAGAGACAAGTCGTCTCCAGCCATATGCACAGAACTTTGCACAGTGGTATCGCCATACGATTCAGGAGAACCCCGAGATCGGCAGCGAGGCGTTCGCAGCCCTCAAACAGGTGTTGCCGGAATTCACGTCACTGAGTCTCCCCGAGTTCGGTGACGCACGCAGATTGACCGCCAGATTCAGTTTCGGCGACATCCGTTTCCGGAATCTGTCGGACGGTCAACGACAATTGGTGATGTTGCATGTTATCCTGTCCCTGTTGAAGTACAATCATTCCGTCCTCATTATCGATGAACCGGACAACTTCGTCTGCCTCCGAGAGGTTGCCCCGTGGCTGCAAGAATTGCGGGACCTATGCCAGGAGTCACGCGATCGCCAAGCAATCATCATCTCCCACCACCCGGAGACAATCAACAAGATGGTGGACGGCAGCGAAATTCTGTTCTACCGCTCGGAAGCTGGCCATACCCAGACGAAACCGTTCCCTATTACGGACGGGCTCACTGCAGCCGAGACAATGGCCAGAGGTTGGGAGAATGAGTAGAGCATCCAACATCATCGTTCTGTGCGAGGATCGCCTCCAGGAGGTGTTTGTACGCCGATTCCTGAAGAAAGGCTGGGGCATCAAGGAGCCCCCCATCCGCGTAGTATCATGTCCGCGTGCCGGCTCGGGAGGAGCGGGTGAGAAATATGTGCGAGACAACTACCCAGATCAACTGAAGGCCTGTCGTGCACGCCATGCCAAGACCATTCTCGTTGTGGTGCTCGACGCTGATACAGGGACCGTCTCGGCCCACCGTGAGGAATTGGATAATAGTTGCCGGAAGGCTCAGCCAGCGGTCGCTGCACGCCAACCCGATGAGCCCGTCGTGTACGTGATACCCAAATGGCACATTGAGACGTGGCTGGCCTATCTCGACGGTGTTAGTATCAGCGAGGATCAGCAATACAAAACGCAATACGCATTCAGGCAATGTGAATCTGACTGTCATCGGCTGGTTGACAAGTTGGCGACAGCATGTAGGGATAAGGGGCAGTTGCCAACTCCTCCCGATTCGCTGCGACAGGCTTGTACAGAATTCGAGCGTATTCGAGGGCTGCTGTCTTAATGTGAGTACGTGGGAGAACACGGTCTACCCGGAGGGGCTCCATTAGGTGTCCTTCAATGGTCTCGTCGCCCAGGCGACTTTGTCCACCATCGGCGGCTCGTACACGATAAGTCGCTCCAGCAGGCTCACAGGGGAATCGTCCACGAGCATCAACTCCCGGTGGGGCGGGTAGATAAAACCCTCCTGCACGGCGTGATCGATGAAGCGGATGAGGTGGTCGAAGTACCCCTTCGTGTTGAGCAGGCCGCAGGGCTTGGCGTGCAGCGAGAGCTGCGCCCAGG
>CAZDTD010000216.1:0-6206 GCA_964507995.1 uncultured Pirellulales bacterium
GATTTCGTCGAGGAGCAGGCGGACTTCGACCTCCGCGAGGCGAACCTCTTCACCCGGCCGAGCGACTCGATGGACCTGAAGTTCGGACGCCAGGTCCTCACCTGGGGCACCGGCGATCTGATCTTCATCAACGATCTGTTCCCGAAGGACTGGGTCTCCTTCTTCATCGGCCGGGACACGGAGTACCTCAAGGCGCCCTCCGATGCGGCGAAGGTGAGCCTGTTCTCCGATGCAGTCAACCTCGACGTGGTCTACACGCCGGAATTCGATTCCGACCGCTACATCACCGGAGATCGGCTTTCCTACTGGAACCCGATCCTCGGCCGACGGGCCGGCGAAGACGACGAGCTGATGATCTCGCGGCGCCGGGAATTCTTCGAGGAGGACGAAACCGCGATCCGTCTGTATCGCAATATCAGCAACTACGAACTCGCCCTCTACGGCTACTGGGGCTACTGGAAGAGTCCCGCCGGCTTCAATGAGACGTTGACTCGCGCGACCTTCCCCGAGCTGTACGTCTACGGCGTCAGCATTCGCGGTACGGTCGGCAAGGGCATCGCCAATGCGGAGTTCGGTTACTACGATTCACTGGACGACCGCGCCGGCGACGACCCGCTCGTCAACAACTCGGAGATGCGTTATCTCATCGGCTACACGCAGGAAGTCGCCCGCGACTTCACCGCCGGCGTGCAGTACTACATTGAGCAGATGCTCGACTATGGCGACTACGAGGACACCCTCGCGGCGGACAGCCCGTCCCGCGACGAATTCCGCCACGTCACGACGCTGCGCCTGACGAAGCTGCTGATGAACCAGAACCTGATGCTCTCGCTGTTCACGTATTACTCGCCCTCGGACGAGGACGTCTACCTGCGGCCGATGGTGAACTACAAGGCCAGCGATCAGTTGATGTACGAGGTCGGCTCGAACGTCTTCTTCGGCGACGAGGAACACACCTTCTTCAACCAGTTCCACAACAACACGAACCTCTATTGCGGCGTGCGATACAGCTTCTGACGTGCAGGGCAAAGTGAAGTCGCTTTCTGAGAACCGCCCGTCCGGAAATCGCGTTTATCGCATTTTGGGTACCAGCGGAGAGAGCGAAGGGGCCCGGCGCGAGGCCGAACCCCCTCCGCAGTATACCACCGGCTGCGGCGCTCGGGTCGCTCGCCAGCGTTGCCCTATCCTCCGAGCCGGCATCTACAGTTACCACTCGAACTACGGCCTGCCAAGCTCTCCGCTGGTACCCAAAATGCGATAGACGCGACGGTCTTCATTCGATCTTCCAAGGGAGCAAGCGGGAGCACGTAAGAAAGCGAGGGCACAGAGAAGAAGGCAATTGTAATTCTACCTCTGTGTTCTCTGTGCCCTCTGTGGCAATATCCTCTTTGGCTTGTATTGTTCAACTACGCCAGGGGCGGGTTCTTCCTTTGAGATTGCTCAGCGTCTCGTTGAGGATCTTGGCGTCCTCGGCGATCTCGAAGTCGAACATGCCGGCCAGCGTGTGGTCGGCGCCGTTCTCGAACACGTACTTGAACGCATCGTTCGGCGGGATCGCGCCGGCCGCCATTACCTTGAACGCGATCCAGGGCTTCGTCACGTTCTTCATCACCTCGATGGTCTCCTTCGGATCACGACACCAGTACCCTGGGACCTCGCTGTACGCGCCCTTGAGCTCGTTGGGCTTCGGGGCGCTGGGGTAATTGTGGTGATGGAACGTCTTGATGTAGAAGTCCGCCGGGATGTTGTGCTTCTCGCACTGGACGATGGCGTTCAGATCGTGACAGCCGACGCCGGAGGGGACGCCGAGGTCCTTGCCGATCTCGACTGCTTTGCGGACCAGGTCCATCTTCCCCTGGGCGCAGAGCGGATCGGAGCGAACGCCCCACAGATACAAGGCTTCGGTGCCCTCGTCGACCAGTTCCTTCGCCATGTCCCGGTAGGCGTTCATGTCGTCCGTGAGCTCGGCGATTGGGCAGATGATCCACTGGATCTTGCCGTTGTAGCGCTGGCGGTAGCGTTTGAGCATGGACACAATCCCCGGCGGGTTGTGGATCGACAGCGTGTTGATGCCGTGCGCCTCCGCCAGGGCCATCGTCTCGTGAATCTTCTCCTCCGTGTTGTAGTGGGCACAGAGATTGTAGACGTACTTCAGGTCCCGGCTGTGCGTGTAGTGAGTCAGCAGGTTCCCGCCCAGCAGCATCCGGCTGACTTGTATATTGCCGATCTTGCCGACGGGCATGGTCCCTTTCGAGCCCGGCTCGACCTTGATATCGAGCTTGCCGGCCTGAGCGCCATGACCCGCGCTGACCGCCAGCACGCTGCCGGCCGAGGCGGCCAGCGACTGCTTCATGAAACTGCGACGATTCACTTGTGACGACATGCAATTCTCCTTCTTTATGACAGGTCCAATCTGCAAGCAGAGACTACAATCTCCCAACGGACCAGCGGATCGACCGGACGACGAGCTGGCGAAAGTTCGGGTTGGCATAGGCCTTTCCGTCGTGGCCGAGCTGGAGGAATACGACGCGATTGGCGCCGGAGGGACGCACCCAGCAGACCATCGAATCGTTCTTCGGATGGTCGGTCGTCAGCAGGATGTGATTGTCCTTGGCGAACCACGCGCCCTTGTAGGTCTCATCGTGGATCGCAAAGTCGCCCAGGCCTTTGGTGATCGGGTGCTCGGGTTCGACCACCTTGATGTTCAGATCCATGTCGTGCTGGTACGTGGCGGTCTCGAAGTGCACACCGTCGATCTCCTGCGGCGTGAGTGGGTACTTGACGCCGATGATCCTGTGGTACTCGTCCCAATCGGCGAACGCGCCCTCCGCATGGTGCATGGCCACCAGGCCCACGCCCTTAGCCAGCAGGGCCTTGAAGTTCGCCCGCCGCTTCTCGGAGATGTTCTGCGTCATGTTGTACAGGACGATCACGTCGTAGTCCCAGTGGCTGATGTCCTCGAACAGTTCGCTGTCGTCCTTCTGGGCGGCCTCGACGAATTGGATATCGGTATGCCCCTGGAAGACCGCCAGGAAGGGATCGTGCTCGAAGTCGTGCCCGCCCGTGACGACGACGACCTGGATCGGGTCCAGCGGCCGGACCTTGATGTTCTTGAAGTAGACGAGACTCTTCGGGTCGTGGCCCTGGATGGCGAACGTGCCCTGGTCGATCTTGCGGCCGGGCGCATCCCGCGGCGGCGTCCAACCCTCCGGCTCGGTCCAGTCAGCGGTCGTTTTGCCGTCGATCTTGACAACGACGTGCTTGCCCTCGACCTTGACGTAGTAGTTGAACCACTGGTCGTCCTTGGACGGGGCGTTGTTCATCACGTCCTGGACGTTGTAGAGCCCGCCGGTCTTCTTGCGGTCGCTGTGCGTCGTGTTCACCTGGCATTCGAAGCCCTTGGCCGGCCAGCCGTTTTGCTGATACGTCGTGTGAAAGTAGATGCCGGAGTTCGAGCCTTGCGTCGTCTTCACATCGGCGGTGAACTCGAAGTTTTTGAAGGTGGCCCGGTTCACCGGTCCGGCGTAGAACAAGTGGCTGCGGGCCCCGTGTACGACCAGCTCGCCGTCCTGGACGGTGAATGTCCCCTCGCGTTCGCTGGCCTTCCAGCCGTCGAGGTTCTGGCCGTTGAAGAGCGAAATCCAGCCGTCCCCGCTCGCGTTCTCCGCGGCACTGCACACGCCGAACGCCACACAGGCGAGAAGTCCAATCGCAATTTTTCTCAACATGTTGCCTTCTCCTTCTGATTCTTATCGATCCTCGTCAATCATACATCTGATGAATCTTGACGAACATCTTCGGTAAGGGCTGGGCACAGGTCCTCCAAGGGACTTCTCTTCGTAGGTCGTGCGTCCCCGCACGACTTCCATAGGCGAGCGAGGACGCTCGCCCTACGAAGACCCCGTATCGCGAGTTCTCATTTCCGAATTCGTCCATCAAAACTCATTCGCCCAAATGGTGCGTCATACGCACCCTACAGATGCCAGGGACTCCGCATCGCCCGCACAAGCCGGTGGTTGGCGGCGTCGTTGTTCACGAACTGTTCCTTCGCCCAATCCCAGCGGAGTTTCTGCTCCTGCCGGATCGCGATGTCGCTGATGTGGCAGAGCGTATCCGCCTGCACCGCGACATCGATTGGGCAGATCGTCTCCTTGCGACTACGAACACAATCCAGCAGGTTGCGGGCGTGATTGACGCTCTCGTACAGCCGGGCGTCGTTCGGACCCCACTGCATATCCAGCAACTCCTTCGGATGGGCGTTGATGCCTTCGCGGTCGATATGGACCCAGCCGTCGGAGCCTTCGAAGGCGGTGCCGTGGCTGGTGGTCCGGCCGTAGCGAGTTTTCCACTCGTCGGGATATGGATCGCCTGTGTAGCGCATCGTCACGCCGCTGTCGTACTGGAGCGTGAGGTCCCAGTTCATCGCGGTGTCGCAGACGCCGTCGGGGGTGGGCCAGACGCCCTTGCCCTCGATGGTCAGCGGGCACAGAATCTTGTCGCCGCCGCCCCAGAGGGCAATGTCGAGGGGATGGACGCCCCAGCCTGCGATGAAGCCCAACGCGTAGTCCGAGATGAACCACCACCACTGATTCGACTCGCGGTTCGGCGTATAGGGATGGTATGGCGCGGGTCCGAGCCACATATCGTAGTCAATCCAATCGGGCGGCGCGACCACGTTTCGCGGCCCGCCGGCGGTGCTGCCGGGAGACCAGACGTTGATCGTGTGCAGCTTGCCGATCCGACCGTTGCGGACCAGCTCGCACGCGAAGCGGAAGTCCCGGCTGGACCGCTGCTGCGTCCCGAACTGGAAGATCGTGCCGTATCGGTGACAGGCCGCCCGAAGCGTCCGGTCTTCCGCGAGGCTCAGGCCCATCGGCTTTTCGAGATAGATTGCCTTACCGGCCCGCGCCGCCTCCAGCGCCACGAGCACATGCCAGTGGTCGCACGTCGCAATCAGGACCGCGTCGATGTCCTTGCGGGCGATCAACTCGCGATAATCCGTGTACGTGGCGCAGTCGCTGTTCTGGTAATGTTCATCGACGAGCTTCTTCGTCGCCTCGCGGACCGGAGCCTTGAGGTCGCATATCGCAACGACCTGGCAATCCTTCTGCGACAGGAAGTTCCGCATGTCGTAAGTCCCCTGCGGCCCGGTCCCGATACCGCCGAGAGTGATCCGCTCGCTCGGAGCCACGGCCCCGCCCAACGCGGTCGAGCGAACGACATAGGGGAATCCGACAACGCCCAAGGCGGTGCCAACGGTGGATTTGAGGAAGTTGCGGCGTGTGGTGTTCCTGTGCGGGACCATGATGTTTCTCCTCACGGACTCCAAAAATCGGCCCTCAGAAAGAGGGCTCGAACGTCCCAGAGTCTAAACCAATCCCCCCAGCCGGTCAAATCAAAACCAAGTCCTGGCTTCGGTCGTCAAAGGTAACGGTCAATGTCCAACGCGGTATGAAAGACACCGAGGATCTCGACAATGTCTTCGTTGTGGATCAGATACGTGATGCGATAATGTCCATACGTGAGGATTCGTATCTCGCCCTCCGCTTCGCGCCGATACACGTGACCCATCCGGGGAAACCGGCCCAGCATTTGGGCCTTCTCGTAGATGGAATTGACAACGCGAGAGGCCGCCTGGGGATCATCTTGCGCGATGTACAGGTAGATGTCCTCCATCCAGGACGCGGATTCTTCGGTTCATCTCAACTCTGCCATCGGCGGATTCGCTTGCCCATTTCCTCGTTGGAGATCACACGGCCCTGGCGAATATCCAACATCCCCCGGTCGACCATGCGTTCGAACGCCAGTTCCCGCAGGATCTCGTCGTAGGACGCATCGTCCGGCTGCGCGTCCAGAAGCTCCCTGATTCTCTCTTTTGCCGTCATCGAGTTCATACTCCACTGCATTTTTGTCATTGTGCAGTATACCATTTCACAGCCTCTCCGCCAATCACCGTCTCCGGCGAAATTCGCTGCGCGCTTGCCGAAAACCGCAAGCCAATGCCGCTTGGCGGGCTTGTGTTGGCTGCACCGATTTGCTATGATTATGATACGGATGCAGTTGGGAAAGGCAGGACGGCGATTATGGGAATCCCGTACATCCAGGGGCAGGTGAAAGGGCCGAAGGGCAAACAGGCCCAAGTCCAGTTTCTCGTCGATAGCGGCGCGACGTACTCTGTCCTTCCCAAGGGAGTCTGGCAGGCGGTT
>CAZDTD010000217.1:0-6166 GCA_964507995.1 uncultured Pirellulales bacterium
AGCGATTCGTCGATTTTCATGGGATTGCCGAGTTCTTCCTCGGCGGAATCGCCGGCCACATTGGGATGTTGTCGCCGCTGGTGTTGCCGGTGGGTGCATTTGCGGCCCGGTGGCTGTTTCTGTGGTTCCTCTACCGGCACAAGGCGTTCTTCCGGGTGTAAGCTGTCCGGCGGCAAGATGGGTCGGATGACCTCGCTGGCAGGGGGTTGACTGTCCTGTTTACGTCCCCTTGCCTTTGTGACTTTGCGTGCATAAAAAGACTTGACAAGGTGTGACGGGTATGCACAATTGGGTGCATGGATAAGGTGGCTAGCCTTGTCCTGCGATTATGAGACTTGTGAGCGAGCCGGCGATTTGCGAACTGCAAGACGAGTGCAAGCGTATGCACTCCACGAGTCGTCCGCTGGTGGAACCGGCCGGGATTCTGGGGAATCCGGTCAAGGGTATCGCGGGAGTGATGCTCGATCGCAAGGATTGTTAGGTTGAGTAAGGAGGCCAAACGATGGCAAAACGCTCAAAAGGAACCGTTTGCACAACGACAGGTAGCGCCTATTCCGGGACTGCGACCGCTACGGCGCCGTGTCCGGCAACAGTGAAGACGCCGACATACGATCAGATTGCGCAGCGGGCCAGGGAAATCTGGACGAAGAAGGGCTGCCTGCCCGGCCAGGACGAGCAGAATTGGCTCGAGGCCGAGCGTCAACTGAAGGCAGAACTCTCGCGGAAGTAGCCTCGCGTCGGTCCTGCTGAAGCGATTCCAGCAGTCGGCGAGTCGAAGAGGGATTGCACGCCGTTCCCGTCAGATACGTGCCGTCATGGCAGATGCAATGGTTATGTGCGCATTTGTCGTGAGGCAGCGCGGGTGCGGCGTGCTGAGTTGATATGCGTGGCAAACCGCACGCGGTGGAACATCCACTCAGTTGGCGGGCAATGGCTCTCTGGTGGCGATATCAAGGGCAGTGATGTTTTTGATGGCCTCGTCGAGGCTGTCGCGACACAACTCGGACGTGGGGGACCAGGCAAGGCAGACGATGCGGCAGTTCACGCATTGTTTGCAGGTCATGGGCATCCGTGGGTTATTGAGGCGGCCCTCCGCAGCCTCGCGGCGCCGGATGTCTGCCTCTTGGAACGACTTGGACGAGAATCGTACCGGTATCGCTTTGGGGTTGTCCGGTTCGAGGGACGTCCGTAACCCGTACTACGATGGCGCAGGTCTGTACCTGCTTCGGCGTCCAGAGGACGGTGTAGGAGTGGGTTTTCGGCCGGTTGACGATTCGCACGCCGTCGGGACCGCTGACGAGCTCGACCCGCGCATCGTCTCCATTCGGATCGTACCATGTTCGCGTGTGGATCAGTTCCTTGCCCAGTTCGACCCTCGCCCATCCGAGCAGCTTGCCCACGATGAGGTTCGGCGCCACCTCGAACGGACAATCTGCGATGTCCGGGTAATGCGGCTCCGGGCGTTCCGCCGCGCCGCCGACCAGCAGCGGCAAAAGGATCAACAAACCGGCTATCCTTCGCATGGCAGAAGGGATAGTTGATTCCCTGTGCGTTGTCAAGCGCTGTACCGCACGGCGCGCCGCCGCCGTAGTGGCCCGGCTGTACACGTCGCGTCGGACCGGCTACAATATCCTCAGGGTGTCGAATGGCGTATTGATCTGTGCACCTTGGCCGCGTGTGGAGGTGTCTGCGATGTCAATACGATGCGAAGAATCCGCGTGTCTGCGAGTGCGATTTCACCTGGTTCCGTTGGAACTTGTGCTGTTTGCGCTGGTGTTCGGGTGTTCTCCGGGCACTGAGGAGGGTTCGGGATGCACCGGTTGGAAGGTCCGGCCCAAGGCAAATCCCCCTGCAGGCAGGGACGAATCTCCGATGGCCGACGCCCAGGCTGAAGCGGGACGACATCCCGCTTTTGCCGAGCGAGTCGAGGAACGCGAGCGAATGGTGGCCGCCCAGATCCAGGCCAGAGGCATTCGCGATCCGAACGTGCTGCGGGCCATGCGAACCGTCCCCCGGCACGCGTTCGTTCCCGACTCCCAGAAGGCCTTTGCCTACGCGGATCACCCCCTGCACATCGGATTGGAACAGACGATCAGCCAGCCGTATGTCGTTGCGTTTATGACCGAGGCGCTCGCTCTCGATCCGAACTCGGTGGTCCTGGAGATTGGAACCGGATCGGGCTACCAGGCGGCGGTTTGCGCCGAGATCGGGAGAGAGGTCTACTCGATTGAGATTTTCGAACCCCTGGCCAAGTCCGCCATCGAGACCTTGACGAAGCTGGGGTATGACAACGTCCACGTCCGGGCAGGAGACGGCTTCTACGGCTGGCCCGACGCGGGGCCGTTTGACGCCATCATCGGTACGGCGGCCGCTCCGACGGTTCCCGGGCCCTTGATCGAGCAGCTCAAGCCGGGGGGACGGATGATCCTGCCTGTCGAAGGGGAATCCGGGTTTCAGCACCTGATCCTCCTGACGAAAGACGAACAGGGACAGTTGCATCGCAAGGCGGTGATGCCCGTGCGGTTCGTCCCGATGACAGGGCGGGTCAGCACCACATCCGAAGGGCTCCCGGCAGAACCTTGAACTCGAAGCTCGTTCCTTTGCGATAGATGTTGCCGTCGATCTGGGCGAAACGCTCCCGCTGCATGGTGATCCGGATGTCCCGGCCCGCCTTGTAGAGGCCCATCTTGTTTTCGTTGAGAAACGCGTTGGCCACGTTGCCGACGATCTCGGCCCACCCGGAGTTGATCGCGAGCAGATGGAGTTGTCCGTCGTCGAAGACCGCGTTGGGCACGACCTTCATCTTGTAACCGTAATAGGGGATCTTGGTCACGATAGTCGTTACGGCGTTGGGCACTGCGAGCTCCTCGCCGTCGATCCGGATGGTCATGTCGGTTCGTTCGAGATCGGTGAAGAACGAGCCGAAGGTGGCCATGGCGTATGCGTGGGGCCCGGTGATGCCGCTGTCTCGCAGCGCCTCGCGACGGTGGATGACGTCCGCCTCGAGTCCGACGCTGGTCATGAAGCCCTTTCGCACGCCGTCGCACAGGATCAGGTCATATCGTCGCAGGCGGCCCTCCTTGATCCGTTTGGCGACCCGGGTGAGCTGAGGCGGCATGTCCAACGCATATCGCAGGGCGCAACCCGATCCGAACGGCAGGTAGGAGAAGGTCGTCTGACTGTCCAACGCGTTGATGGCGTCGGAGAAAGAGCCGTCCCCGCCGGCGACGATGAGAACTTCGACTTTGCCGGCCAGCTCGGCGGCGCACTGCATGAACTCGTCCCGGGATGTGGTCTCCAGCCCTCGAATCTGGCAATCGCCAAGGATGGCCTGGACCGCCTGGAGCGTCCTGACCTTGCGGTGTACGTTGGTGGGGCCCGCCGTCGGATTGACAATCATCCCGAATCTCACGTGTCGATCAGCTCCATCATAACGACCATCCACCAGCATCCACGATGCGTTTCAAGTATAGCAGTCGCCGTTATCGCCGGCAAGTGCCTGTGGTTTCGACGATCGGGGAATTCCTTGCAGCGAGATCGAATGGGTTGTCCCCAAAGGAAGAGGGCTGCGAGCATTGGCCCGCAGCCCTCGGTGTGAACCAGTCAATCGATTCCAGCTTCGGACTTACTGAAGCATGTACTCCACCGCGTTGAGGAACATCTGGGTTCCGTCCTCGCACAGGTCATAGAGACCGGCCGTTTCGGAGCTCTTGTCGCCTGCCTCGCGAGCGCCGGTCAGGAAGACCAGGCGATGACCGCCCAGCACATCCGTTCCGGCTCCGCCGTCGTGCGTAATCGAGGCTCCAGCCTGCCATTCGCCGATGACCATCGCGCCGGCAGGACCCGTGGCCGCCGAGGCCTCCGAAACCACCGCCAGGATGGCGCCCTCGGCATTCGGCGCATCGCTGTTGATCGAGGTGCCGCGTGCTGCCGTCCCATCGGTGGGATATGCGACCACGCCGGTGTACGGGTTGTCCATCGTGCCGTCGGTCAGTGCGATCCCCGCGAAAATCGGGTGGGTCGGGTCGGTGACCGTCAGGGTGATGTCCCCTGTGGTGTCGGGCATGTTCGTGCCGACGGTGTAGCCCAGACGGCTGGACCGCAGGATGTACCCGTTCGTGATGAGCGTGGGCGTGGTGACCTGGGCGTTCCAGATCGATGCCGCATCGTTCTGATAATGGCCGCTGCTGGCCCCGCGAGCGATGATCACGAGGTCTGCCGCGTTGACGAGGCTCAGATCGGGGGTGGCCGTCGTGACATAACGCACGACGTTGTAACCGTTGGCCTTCAACAGATCGGTGTACGGCTTATCAACCGCGTCGGTGAAACCGACGCCGACGGCGCCGGCCGACGGGGCGTCGTCCGCCGCATGGAAGGAAACCCAGAGAATCGTGGGCGGTTCCGCCGGAACGGTCCGGACGTTGTTGAACGTGACGACGCCCGAGCCGCCGGCCAGACCGTCGCCCGCCGTGAGCTGCATGTTCACGACGTTTGTCAGGTCCACGCCGGAGAAATCGGCCAGCGTCACCTTCCAGGTGGTCCACTCGATGGCTTGAGTGGCGGTCGGATCGTCATAGGCTACTGCCGCGACGTTGCCGGTCGCATCCGTCAAGGACACGCTGATCGGTGCGGCGGCGTTGGACGCGACATTGATGGCGTCCCAGGACGTGAAGACGCCTTCCGGGGCGATGTCGCCGGTCGTGGAGACGTTGTCGAACGTGAAGGTGCGATACTCACCGGCGGCGTGCGAGGTGACCGCCAAACCGATGAAGACCGGGTCCGTCATCTCGATGGTGATCGGGTCGCCCAACTGCTTCCACTCGACGCCGTCCGCAGAGACCGAGCCGGTGAAGCTGCTTCCAACTCGCTCGACCTTCACCCAGTAGGGGGCCACGATGCCGGTGCCGTCGTCGTAGCTGGTCGAATCACCATTGGCAGCGAGACGCCGCTGGAAGGTGGCGCCGTTGCCCGCTGTGATGGGCATGAACGCATGGGTCGAACCGGCCTCGAGGCTCTGGCGGATCATGACGCCGCCCTTGGCCCAGGCATTGGTTCCGGTCCCGCTGCTGGCGACGCGGGCGATCATGGCGCCGTCGCCGTTCAAGGTCTTATAGGCATAGGCGAATTGATCGGCGGTGCCCCAGATGTCCTCGCCGGCACCGGCCAGGAAGTAGGCGCCCGTTGCTTCGTCGTAGCCGACTTCGCCCGTCGGAGCGGCGCGGCCGACAAACTGGATTTCCAGGTCGGCGGCCTGACCGCCGGCCGTCAGATCGGTCGGAGTGTTCACGTCGAGCGACACAACGTAGGGCTCGACACTGTTGTCGTAGGTCAGCGCCGTCGCCTCGCTCAGGATCGCGATGTATTCGATCGTCGAGAAGCTCCAGACCCCGCCGGCGATGACGACGCCGTCAGTGTCCACTTCATCCACGCGCCAATAGTATGTGGACAGCTCCGTCAGGGCGTCTGCCGGCGTGAAGGAGGTCTCGGCCTGGGTGGCCGCCAAAACGGAGGCGTCGCCCGCGGCCACGAGGGCCTCGTCTTTGCTCAGGTACACCATGTGCTGGGCTCCGGTCTGGCCGGCCGTCCAGGACAGGGTCGGGATCGTGGCGATATTCACCGCGTCGAGTTCCGGATTGGGACCCGAGGCCGTCATGGGCTGCACGGTGAAGCTCCAGACCGTGCCCGTGATGATGTCGCCGTCTTCCTCGATACCGTCCGTGCGCCAGTAGTAGGTGGCGCCGGGCTCAAGGGTGCCCGTGAAGTAGAACATGTTCGGCCACGTGCCGGACTGGAGGTCCGCCTCGGTCAGATCGGCTGAAGTCCCGAAGTAGACCTGATGGTCGGCGGCAGTGTCGCCGGGGGTCCACTTGAACATCGGGCTGGTGACATTGACGGCGCCGTCGGCCGGTTCGAGAGGCCGAGCCTGATAGCGGACGAACGGTGTGCAGTAGGCGCCGGCGATAATCGTGGCCGCCTCGCCGATGCCCGGGCCGGCCCAGCCGACTTCCAGGCTGTCCCCGCCGCTGCCTTCCTTCATCAGGGCCTCGATGTAGTACGGCTGGCCTGCGACGAGAGACATGGGGGCCGACTGCTGGGCTGCGTACTTGGTCCACTCCGCGACGCCCGTCCAGCCGGCAACCTGTGCGATCATCGTCGCGTTGGCGGC
>CAZDTD010000218.1:0-6123 GCA_964507995.1 uncultured Pirellulales bacterium
CCCCCTCATGCCTCCATCGCCAGGATCGCGTTCGGGTTCAGGAAGAACGGAGGCACGATCGCCGGGATGTTGGACAGCGGCAGGATCTCCTCGGGCAGCGGAATGCCGAGCACGTTGGCCATGAAGTCCCGGCGCTTCATACAGCGGGCAAAACAGTCGGGGAAGTGCTCCTGAACCTCGCGGCGGAGCGTCTCGTCTGCGATCACGACGCCGTCTTCCATCCGGGTAGAGGTGTAGATGGGCGAAGACGGGATGACATCGACCTGCATAGCCATGCCGGAATGGATCGGCACCTGCGAACCGGCATAGATCGGCGAGCTGAGCCATTCATCGAGATGGATGAGGTGACCCGGATTCAGGAAGATGCCGAACTTGTCGAAGGGCAGTTTTTCGGCAATCAGATGGGCCAGCTCGCCGCCTGGCGTGCCGATGCACAGCCGGTCGAACCACTCGCTCATCGCCTCGAAATAGGGACCGGCGAAACTCTCGACGTAGTCCCTCGCCTTGTCGGGCAGATCGCAGGCCGACGAGGCGACCCAGCCCGCGCGACAGATGTTGCTGCCCCAGTAGCAGAGGTTCGTCGCCAGCGACGTCCCCTTTCGAATCGTGACGCCGACGGGACCCGACAGACCGGGCAGATCGCCCGTTGCGAGCGTCATGTGACATCCCTGGGGCACGCCGTTGTAGTCGGCCAGTTGGGCCAGTTCGCAGTCGGTCATCCCCTCGTGCAGGCCGAAGAGCATGTGCTTCATGCCCTCGGATGCGAGGATGTTGGTGTATTCGAAGTACGCAATCTCGGCGGGCGAGCAGAAGGTCCGCAGGCCGGTGTCCGGATGCATCAGAACGGCGGTGGCGTTCGTCACGTTGTCCCGGCCGACCAAGCCGCGGAGCGTGTCCACGATGTAGGCGGGCAGATCGACGGCGTGTTTGCCGTCGGGATGCTCGGAGTCCGCGAAATATTTCCATCCCACGCATCCGACCTTCGCACCCGACTCGATCCCCTCGTCCGCGAAGATGTCCCGAATGAGCCGGCTGCTGTTTCGCGGCTGGTTCAACAGGGAGAACGGCTGAAAACGCTCGCTTCGCAGCTTGCCCGCCGCAAAGGGCGGACTGACCGGCAGATACCCTTCGCACTCGTTGCCCACGACCAGCAGCGGATCGCTCTGCCCGCCGACGACCAGAACCGCTTCCTCGAAGCGAGGGTCGAAGCCGGTGAGCCAGGCCAGATTCGCGAAGTGCTCGCGGTCGCCGTAGACGACTAAGTGCATCAGCCCGAGCCGATCCATGGCGGCAAGGACAGCATCGATCCTCGACTGAAACTCGCCAACGCCCGGTCTCGCCGGCGGCGTGCATCGGCCGAATGTCGGCCACTCGATTTCGATCAACCGGTGTTTTCTGGAAGTCGTCATAAGGCCTCACGAATCCGCATCCTGGACACTCACTGGGACACTGGTTGTCGGGAGAATAGCACAACGCGAAGCACGGGACAACAGAAATGGCGGAGAACGCATCCTTCCGGTCGCACATCCGTTTGCTTTCTGCGGGAAATCTGCTATCTTGTCCCCCACAGAAGACGCTTGTCTCGGGCACGAAACACGGGACGCGTCCACAACTTCGACAGACTCAGGAGGTAACAATGAACAGATCGGGCATTCCACTCATCGCGGCTATCGCCTTTTCTCTCATGGGCGTCCTTTCCGCGGCGGTTCGCGTCGCACCGGTCCCGCCGACAGCGACGACGAACGATTTCTACGTAAGCAATCAGAAGCCGCTGACCACGAACCCGCTCATCAAGCTGCCTATCGGATCGATCAAACCGGAAGGCTGGCTCCGACGGCAGCTCGAATTGCAGGCCGAGGGATTCTCCGGCCACCTCACCGAGATCAGCCAGTTCCTCAAGAAGGACGGCAACGCCTGGCTGGCCGCCAACGGCGAGGGCCACAGCCCGTGGGAGGAGATGCCCTACTGGCTCAAGGGCTTCGGCGACCTCGGCTACGTCCTCGGCGACCAGCGGATCATCGACGAAACCACGGTCTGGATCGAGGGCCTCCTGAGCAGCCGGCAACCGGACGGCTGGTTCGGACCGGTCGCCAACAAGACCGGCGCCGGGGACAACAAGAAGGCGCCGGACCTGTGGTCCAACATGGTCGCCCTCAATGCCCTGCAAACCTATTACGAGTTCACGAACGACGCTCGCGTGCTGGAGCTGATGCAGGAGTACTTCAAGTGGGAACTGGCCCTGCCGGACGAGGATTTTCTGCCCCCCTTCTGGCAACAGCAGCGGGCCGGCGACAACCTCGACAGCGTCTACTGGCTCTACAACCGCACGGGCCAGGAGTTCCTGCTCCAGCTCGGCGAGAAGATCCAGCGCAACATGGCCAACTGGACCGAGACGGTCGCAAGCTGGCACAACGTGAACATCGCCCAGTGCTTCCGCGCTCCAGCGGTCTACTACCAGCAGTCGCGCGACTCCTACTTCCTCCAGACAGCCGAGCGAAACTACGCAATGGTCTGGGGCACCTACGGCCAGGTCCCCGGCGGCATGTTCGGCGGCGACGAGAACTGCCGGAGGGGCTACTACGGGCCCAGGCAAGGCATCGAGACCTGCGCCTCGGTCGAGTTCATGCTCTCCTGCGAAACACTCCTGAAGATCGCGGGCGACCTGACCTGGGCGGACCGCTGCGAGGACGTCGCGTTCAACACGTTCCCGCCGGCCATGACGGCCGATCTCAAGGCCCTGCACTACTTGGTCAGCCCGAACCAGTGCCAGCTCGACAGCGGCAACAAGGCCCCCGGAATCCAGAATGGCGGGGACATGTTCTCGTACAATCCGCACAGCTACCGCTGCTGCCAGCACAACGTGTCGCACGGCTGGCCATACTTCGCGGAACACCTGTGGATGGCGACGCCCGACAACGGGCTGGCCGCCGTCTTCTACGCGGCCTGTGAGGTCACCGCCCAAGTCGGCGACGACAAACAAGTCACGATCCACGCGAAGACGCAGTACCCGTTCGAGGACACGATCCGACTGGCCTTCGAAGCGGACAAGCCGGCGAAGTTCCCGCTGTACCTGCGCGTGCCCGGCTGGTGCGAGAAGCCCCTCCTGCGGATCAACGGCAAGAACACGCCCGTTCACGCCGGACCGCGGACCTTCATCGTCGTCGAGCGACAGTGGAAGGACGGGGACTCGCTGGAGCTGAGTTTCCCGATGGAACTGCGGCTTCGCTACTGGATTCGCAACGGCAACAGCGTCTGCGTGGACCGCGGCCCGCTCACTTACTCGCTCAAGATCGGCGAGAAATATGTCCGTCACGGCGGAACCGACGCATGGCCCGCCTTCGAGGTCTACCCGACGACCGCATGGAACTACGGCCTCGTGATCGATCCGGCCAAGCCGCTGACCAGGCAGTTCGAGGTCCGAACGAAGGGCTGGCCCGCGGACGGTCAGCCGTTCGCGGCCGAGGCGGCCCCCATCGAGATCACGGCCAAGGCCCGGAAGATCCCGAACTGGCAGGCGGATGAACGAAATCTGATCGATGAAGTCCAGGCCAGTCCCGTCCGGTCCGAAGAGCCCGTCGAGACCGTCACGCTGATCCCGATGGGCGCGGCCCGACTGCGAATCTCCGCCTTCCCCTGGATCGGCGAGGGCCCGAACGCCTGCGAATGGCAGTTGCCCCGCCAAGGCAGGGCCAAGATTCCGGCCGAGGCCTCGCACTGCTGCGAGTCCGACACGACCGCTGCATTGAGCAATGGCGACACGCCGACCAGCTCAAACGACCAGGAAATCTCACGGTTCACATGGTGGCCGCACAAAGGGACGACGGAGTGGGTCCAGTACAATTTTGCCGAGCCCCGCGCGCTGAGCCAAGTCGAGGTCTACTGGTTCGACGACGCCGCCACCGGGGGCGGCTGCCGCGTGCCACAGTCCTGGAAGGTGCTTTACAAAGCAGGCGATGACTGGAAAGGAGTCGCCAATTTCTCCGGCGGCGGCGTAGCGAAGGACAAGTTCAATAAGACGACCTTCGACAAGGTGACAACCTCCGCCCTGCGGATCGAGGTGCAACTGCAAGCCGACTATTCCGCCGGCATCCTCGAATGGCGGATCGACTGAAAGGAAGGAGCTGCTGCGATGGGAAGCGAATTGCACGCATCATTGCCGTGGGATCAATTGAGCCGCCGGGACGACATTCCGTGGTCCGCCCTGCACACGTTCGCCAACGCCGTCGTCGCAGACCGCGAGTTGACTCCCAAGCTCTTCGAACTCTACGACCGAGCCTTTGACAATCTGCCCGGGGGAGGCGCCGCGGACATCCTCGTGCCGGGCGTCTTCGCCCTGGCAGCCCGCGAACTCGACGAACCGAGGCGTCAAGAGATCGGATCGTTCCTGATCGAACGCATCGCGCAGGCCGGACAAGACGACGATTTTTCCTTGATGGAGGTCCTGACGGCCGCCGCCGGAACGATGGGCCCGGCCATCCTGCCGGCCGCGCTCGACGCCGTCCACCGCGAGCCGAACACCAACGAGGCATGGCCCTTCCTGTGGGATCTGACCCTCCTGGCCGCCAAGACCGACGACCAGGAGCTTCGCGGCCGGGTCATCCGTGCGTGCGTCGAACAACTCGAATGCATCGAAAAAGGCCCGGCCAATCCTGCCGATGGCATCCAGGCCGCTTGGACGCTCGCCACGCTCAAATGCACCGAATATGCCGATCTGATACAACAGATCATCGCGAAATCCGAAGACCCCCTCGACATGGGGGACTATGAAGACGCGTTGCAACTCCTCCAGGATCGGTTGGACTTCGTCCCGGCGCCGCAACTCTGGGAAGAGCCTGTCGAGGAATGGCTTATCCCCCGGTACGAGGATGTCTACAAATGGGAGGACGAGGAGGACGATTACGAGGAGGACGAGTTCGACGAGGACAACAGGGCCAAGGCAGACGCCCGTCTCATGGTGGCCGAGTTCTGCAAGTCCGCCGTGGCCGAAGCAATGCCGCGGGAACTCCGCAACAAGGCGCCGTTCCTCGTGCAGGAATTGATCTACAACTCGCTCGTCCAACTCGGACTGTCGCCCCACCAATGGGATGAATCCGCGATGCGGGAACTCCTGTTGGACATCATGCCAAGGAAACTCCTCACGGATTTCGGCGATATCGAAGTGCTCGTTCCGATCACCGAGGCGCTGCTCTACTGGCTTCATTTCGAGGGGGGAATGACCGGCAAGGATGCGCTGGCCCGGACCATCCACGACTGGACCGATCGGGTTGTCGCGGCGGGCTACGACCGCAAGAACTGGGGACCGAACAAGCAGTTCGTGATGGAGGCTCTGGAGGCCGGTCTGGACCCTACGAACCCGCAACGAATGCAGGCGTTCCAGGACGAGCTGTTCCGCGAAACCGATAAGGCTCTGTCAGACCTGGCGCCGCGAGGGAAGAAACAGCAGGATGAACCGCCGATCCCGATTGTCGAGCACAGAGCGAAAATCGCTCGCAACGCCCCCTGCCCCTGCGGCAGCGGACGAAAGTACAAGAAATGCTGCGGCCGGTCCGAAACGAACGCGTCCGCCGATTGAGCCAGTCCCTATTCGGACGGACCGGTCCCGGAGGCGGCCACGCGGCGGACCTCTTCCCGTACGGCGTCGAGATCGAGGTTGAAGTCCGCCAGGACCTGAGCGGCGACAGCCTGGCTGTTGTGCATCATGCCGAGCAGGATGTGCTCGGTTCCCACATAGTTATGACGCAGGGACCGGGCCTCCTCGATCGCATACTGAATGACTTCCTTGGCGTGGACAGACTGCGGCAGCTTCTCGACGTGCTCGACGCGAGGCCGACTCTTGAGCATCTCATCCACCTCTCGACGCAAAGGCTTCAGATCGACGTGAAAACGCTCCAGGACGATCGCGGCGACCCCCTGGACCTCTTTCGCCAACCCCCACAGGAGGTGCTCGGTCCCGACGTACTCATTGCCAAACCGCTGCGCCTCGCGCCCCGCCAACTCCATCACATGTCTTGCATGCTCGGTGAACCGTTCGAACATTGGAATCCTTTCACCCTGCCAGTTACTCCACACCCGATCCGGCAACGCGCCCGGAGGGATTCGAACCCCCGACCGACGGATTAGAAA
>CAZDTD010000219.1:0-6078 GCA_964507995.1 uncultured Pirellulales bacterium
TGGTCTACGACGTCGGCACGACGATCACCCTGGAGGCCTGGGACAACAAGTACAAGCCCAACCAGGACTGGAACCATGCCTGGGGCGCGGCCCCCGCCAACATCATCCCACGATGCCTCATGGGCGTGCAGCCCCTCTCGCCGGGGTTTGCCAAGGTCCGAATCAAGCCGCAGGTCGGGAATCTCAAGACGGGCAAACTGTATCTGCCCACGATCCGCGGTACACTCGGCATGAAGTTCGCGTGCGAGCCGGGCAAGTCGTTCGTCCTGAACGTCCTGCTGCCCGCCAACATGGAGGCGGTCGTCTATCTGCCTCGTCTCGGGAGCGACAGCCGCGACATCCGAATGGACGGCAAGATCGTCACAGGCACGCTGGACGGCGGTTTCGTCGTGATCGACGATGTGGCTCCAGGCCGGCATTCGTTCGAGCGTCGTCCATAGGCGGCCACCTCGCAGCCGTCCGGTCGGGAGCCCACCTTACGCAATTTGGCACGTCCTGTGGACTGGATTCCCGCTTTCGCGGGAATGACAATCGGCAGCAGGAATGCGCGTGGGAATACCTCCTGGACTGCCGGCAACGACCCTGTCATTCCTGCGAAAGCAGGAATCCAGAAACCATGGGACACAACACATCCCAGGGTGCAGATTGCCCCATTCGGCACTACCCCAATCGTGATGGACCCTGACTACGACGGAGACGCGGGAGAGCCGGAGGTTCCTATTTCGCCAATTCCCCGAATCGGTTGGCGATGGCCAGAGCCGGATCGAGCGGGACATCGACGGGTGTGACGTCCCGCGGAACGTCGATGACCGGCTTGGCGATCAGTTCCCTGCCCTGGAACTGTGGCAGCCACTCGCGCTCGGCCTGAAGCATTTCACGGGTCATCTCGCGGACCTCCCTGAGCGTGCAGACTGTCGAGGTCAGCGGGTCCATCGCGATGGCCTGCATCGCATACTCCGGGTCGCCCGTCAGGCCGGCCTCGACCGCCAGTTGCTGCACGGTGACGTTGCTCTGATTCAGCGTAGCACACTGGATCGGCAAGTCCCCGATCCGCACCGGGTGGAGTCCTCGTGCATCGACGAAGACCGGCACCTCGACGCAGCAGCCCTGCGGCAGGTTCGTGATGTAGCCGTCGTTGCGCACGTTGCCGTTCAGGCGGAACGTGCGTCCCGTCTCGGCCGCCTCCAGGATGTACGAGCAGTATTCGACGCTGCGTCGCTCGATCTTCCTCGATTCCGTCGCCAGGTAGTCCACGCTTTTGTACTTCTCGGCCAACATGTTGCAGTAGTTGAAGTATGCACCCGAGGCGCCGCCGAAGCCGGGCTGGTCACAGTAGAGGTCCAGCGCCCGCTTGCTGCTGCGGAACCACGGGACATATTCCGACAGGTGCCCCGTGCTCTCGGTCATGAAATACCCGAAGTGCCGCATGACCTCGCAGCGGACCTTCTCGTTGACGTAGTACTCGGGTTTCTCGCACCGTTGACGCAGGATCGGATACAGATCCCGACCGTCGCGTTTGTCCCGCAGGGCCAGGAACCAGGCCATATGGTTGATCCCGGCGCAGACGTAATCGACCTGGTCCTTGGGCACGTCCACATACCGGCTGATGAGGTCCAGCGTCGTCTGTACGCCGTGACACAGGCCGATGAACTGCACCTTCGCCACCCGCCCGAGGGCCGAGCAATTCGCGCCCATCGGGTTGGCGTAGTTCAGCAGGATCGCGTCGGGACACAGCTCGTTCATGTCCCGCGACATTTCCGCCAGGATCGGGATCGTCCGCAGGGCGCGGAAGACGCCGCCGGGGCCGATGGAGTCCGCGATGCACTGATCGACGCCGTACTTCAGCGGGATCTCGTAGTCCATTCGGAAGGCGTCGACGCCGCCGACTTGGATCGTGTTGATAACGTACTTGGCGCCGTCGAGGGCCTTGCGTCGGTCGAGTGTCGCGGTCACCTTCGCCGGCAGGTGGTTGGTCTTGACCACTTCCTGGACGAAGGCCTCCATCTTGTCGAGTTTGGGCTTCGTGCGGTTCATTAGGCAGATCTCGACGTCCTGCAGGGCCTCGGTGGCCAGGATGTCCATGGTCAGGGTCTTGCAGAAGATGAGACTTCCCGCTCCGATCATCGCGATCTTCGGCTTCGGCATGGCAAAGGCCTCCCAATTGATTCTGGATGATTGATTATTGATGATCGAACGACATCGCGGGCTTTGCCGCAATTCATCGCCAATTATCCATCATCCGTTATCCATTATCAATCACTTCAACTGGTTCTCGAACAAATACAATCCGCTCTTGCCGGGGGCGACGACGTCGAGGTCGCCATCGGCGTCGATGTCCACCGTCATCGTGTTGATCCCGAAGCCAACGGTCCCGCCTTCGTGCAGCACGTGCCGGGTCCATTTCTTCGCCGTGATGTCGAGGTCGTAGTAGTAGACGCAGCAGGGCTCGTTGCCGCCCGGATCGTGGCCGTTGTGGGCGTGGTATCGCTTGCCGGTGACGAGTTCATCACGCCCGTCGTTGTCCAGGTCCGCCATGAGCAGAAAGTGCGGCTGCGACCAGGAATCGTCGATCAGATGCTTCTCCCAGGTGCGTTGGCCGTTGACGTTCTTCTGCTCCATCCAGAACACGCCATAGTTGTGGGCCAGGCCCCACAGGATGTCCGAATCACCGTCGCCATCCGTATCGTGCACCAGGATCGGGATGCTCGCGTAGCCCAGATCGAACTCCGGGCGCCACGTCCAGCCACCGTCGGCCGTCTGCTCCAACCAGCCCTTGGGCGTCACCACATCGCAGCGACCGTCCATGTTCACGTCGCCTGCGCCCAGGCCGTGGCCGGCTGCCTCCTGCGGCAGCGGATGTTTCTCCCAGCGAACGCCTTGGGGCGTCGAAGCGTCGCCATGGAACTCATACCACGCCGCGGCGTTCATGATGTTGGGCAGAACGTCCGGCTGTCCATCGCCGTTGATGTCGTAGGACATCGCGGTTTCCATATTCCCAGGCGTATCGATTTCGTACACCGGCCAGGGTTCGTCGGTTTTGCCAGGGTTGCGAACCCAGTATACCATCTGGTTATGCCAGGCCGCTCCGGCGGTATCCACCCAGCCGTCGCCGTCCACGTCCATCGGCAGGTTGGCAAAATCGTAGAAGTAGTCCCCTTCTTCTTTGATCTCCCGGACGAAGTGTCGTTTCCAGTCAGGGGCCTCGTACCAGAACCCGCCGGAGAGGATGTCGAGTTTGCCGTCCCGGTTCACGTCCAGCACGCCAGCCGCCTCGAAGCGGGAATCCGCGTTGATCGTGTGCAGCAGCCAGCCTTCACCCAGCTTGGGTTCGATCGGCTTGACGTCCCGGATACGGACGATCGCGCCCCAGGGCATGTTGTTCTGCGTCACCTTGAGCATCAGAGTGTTCACGCCCTTGTCGAGCGTGACGTTCACGCGGTCCGGTTCGGCCGGGATCGGTCTGGCGGTGTTGTTCGCGTGGACCACTTTGCCGTTGAGCCAGGCTTTCACGCCGTCATCGCTGAAGATCTCCAGCGTCACGGGCTTGGCGTCCGAGGATTCTATCTGCGTCCGCAGATAGGCGACCTCCTGCTCGCCACCGTCGAACTCCTTGAGCAGATCGGCGTACGCCGGATGCTGCTCGTACTTGGAGATTGGGATTTTACGCCACTCGACTTGGGCGTTGGGCAACTCCGGCCCGAACGCCATGTCGAACAATTGCGAGTAGTTCTTGTCCTTCTCCGCGTACGGCCCGGCCACTTCCCACGCCGTCAGATAGTTCTGAATCCCCTTGATCTCGTCGAGCGTTGTTTTCGCCCGATCCTTCGTGCTGTTGGCGACATGGGCGGCAACCACCAGTTCAAGAACCGACCCAGCCGCCTTCGCATCGCCGGCATAGATCTCCTCGGCGATGGTCACCACCGCGAGAGCCGCCTCTTCCCGGGCGTCCTCATCCTGGATGTGCGATGCGGCCAGTTGCATCGATTCGAGTGTCCTGACCCTCTGCAGGCCGGCAAACACCATCTTCTTGCTGGTCGCGTCCGGCATCATGCCCAGGGCCGTCTTGTAGCACTGGATTCTCTCGTTGGGCTGCATCGATCCCGCCGTCCCTGCGAGGCCGATGTATGCCCGCAACGCGCGAACCTGGGTCCCGCTTGCGTCCTCGCGAGCGACTCGCAGCAGGTCCGGCAACGGGGCCCCGTTCAGCCACCGTCCAAGTCCTCCAATCGCAGCCCGCCGAATGACGTCCTGATTGTCGTTCAGGGCCTTGCGGAGGACCGGCAGGCCCGACGAATCATCGCCCAGTTCGCCGAGAGTCACCAAGACCGCTCCGCGGAATGCCTCGTCCTTGCCGGTATCCAGATTAGCCACCAGGATCTCGGAAACCTTCTTCTTCGCGTCACATCGCTGAGCCAGCGCCACGAGCAACGTGCGAACCCGACTGTAGTTGCCGCTCTTTGCGAGCAGATCTATGATCGCCGGGACATCCTCGACTCGCGCCAGCGATTGCAGGCCTGCGAAGGAAACGTCCTGAAGCTCGCGATTCCGAGCGGTCTTCAGCAGGGCCGGCGCCGCCTCCGCGACATCGCGTCGGACCAGCACGCCGACGAGGACCCGCCCTTCCTGCAAGTCCGCATCGCCGAGCCTGGCGATCAGCGTCTTGTTGATATCGTCGCCGGGCAGAGAGACGAGGGCCTCGCATGCAACCGCGCATTCGTCCGTCGAATCGGTCGTCGCGGCTTTGAGCAGCACCGGGATTGAGTCCGCGTCACCAACCGTGCCGAGCGTCTCCAATGCTGCAAGACGGACACTGTCGTTCTCGCTTTCGCAGGCCTTCCCGATGGCGGCGGCCACTGCTTTCTCACGCCGGTCCGCCATTGCACGGATCAGCCACGCCTGGGCGCGGGCCGAGAGGTCCGGCAGCGCCTCGGCGAAGCGTCGTCCGGCCGCCGGCCCCTGGATGTCCCGGGCGATCCGGGCCGCCACCGCCTGCAACTGCACGTCGCCTCGCTTCAATGCGGAGATGACCTCGGTTACCACCTCGTCCGCAGGCATCGCCCGTGCGTACCCCTGCAGCGCCGCACCCTGAATATAGCCTGGAAGGTCCGAGGCCAGGATTCGCTCATACATCGTGCCCGCGGTTTGTCGATCTCCGGCAGTGAGCAGACGATCTGCACACTCCAAGTACGCATCGGCTGCGACCTCGCGGTCCACGCCGCCAGCCGCAAGGGCCTGCTCCAACACCTTGGCGGTTGCAGGCGTTCCGATCCGCCCGAGGGCCTTGGCTGCCTCTGCCGCGACCTCCTTTTGATCCGACCGGAGCAACGCGGTCAGAGACGCGACGCCCGCGACGGCGCGACGGTTCCCGAGCGTATTGATGATGCCCAGCTTGTTGGCTCCGTCCGTTCGGCCAAGGACATCGATCAGCACGCGGTCAACCGCGTCGCCCGGGATGCGAGCCAAGGCGTATCTTGCGATCTGCGACAGGTCCGCGTCCGCGAGGAGTCCCGCCAGAGCCGGAACCTGCTGCTCGGTCCCGATCGAGGCCAGTTGTCGGCAGGCAAAACGTTTCGCATCGTCTGGGGCGTTCGATTCGAGCACGGTCGTCAGTCCGGCCAGTAGCTTCTGCCGGGTCACCGGATCGTTGAAGGAGGCCACCGCCGCCTCGCGGATCGTATTGATTGCCTCATCTTCCTGGCCAAACTTGTATGCCTTCAGTCGCCCGAGCGCCTCATCGACGGACATGGAAGACGCCACGGCCGCACAGCAGACCAGAACAAGGCCACAGATCGATCCAACACGTAGAACGTTCATATCCACTCCCAATCATCCATTATCCATCATCAATCGATCAGACCTGCCAGGGCGCTCGCATCTCGCGCCGGAGCATACGGTCGGCCTCGGGATCGTTGACGAACTGTTCCCTGGCCGGGTCCCAGTGTAGGGGACGCTTGAGCCAGTAGGCAATGTTGCCGAGGTGGCATACGGTGATCGAGCGGTAGCCGACGTCCGCGTCGCAGGCGGGACGCTTGCGGGTCCGGACGCACTCGAGGAAATTGTCCGGATGCTCGATGCTCT
>CAZDTD010000220.1:0-6037 GCA_964507995.1 uncultured Pirellulales bacterium
GTGCGGAGGGCCTGGCCTTGCTCGATGAATTCGTCGCGGGTGGGGTATTCTTTGACGGTCAGGTCGAAGGTCCATTCGTAGGCGTTCACGATCCGGCCGGGCCAGAGGACTCCGGCGAAGAAATCCAGCGGCGGATGGTCGTAGATCGGTGGCTTGAGCCTGCGATGCGTGTCCAGCGTCTCGTAGCCCTCCCGGCTGACGCGGACCCAGTAGTCGCCGTACCAGTTGAACGGGACCGTCACGGGCGAGACCCCGATCTCCTGATCGTTCAGCACGACCACCGCGCCGGGCGGTTCCGTGTGAATCGTCAGCGTCCGCTCGACGCAGCCGGTCAGCAAGACCGCCGCAAGGCACAAGACAGGCCAGAATCGCTTGTGATTCTTCACTTTTGACTCTTCACTTTTCGACATGGGCGTCCGTTCCTGTCTATCATTCCGCGAAGTCGTTCATCCATCTTTCCTCGGCCAGCCCAGGCGATCATCGCCGAGGTTCTGACCTGTCGCCAGCTTATCGCAAATACCCGTCGTCGGCAAGACGGATAGGTGGGGGTTTCTTCGTAGGTTGGGCGTCCTCGCCCGACCCTCTGAGACGGGCAATGCCAAGATCGTCAAGAACGCCAAGACGGTCAAGACGGCCAAGTATTTTTATTTGACCGTCTTGACTGCCTTGACCGTCTGGAGCGGCCCGCCCTCTGCGCAGACTCGGCTCTTCGTAGGACGAGCGTCCCCGCTCGTCGGAAAGAGGGTCGGGCGAGGACGCCCACCCTACGAAGAAACGCGCCGACGATCCGCCCGCTGGATTCCGGCGGATGACGTGGTTCATGGCGAGGGTTGGACGCCGTGGATTCGGTGTCCGCGGCGTTTGCCCACCATTTTCAGATGGACGGCGTCGCAGGGTGCGCAGTACGTACCGTCTTGTGTGCTGTGACAACCCTGCAAGCGAGCGTCTCGCTCGCGTACACGCCGGAGGCCCCAAAGCGCAAACCTCCCCCTTGCACGACCGCCTCGGGCGTGCTCTCCTGGAGTCTGGAACCAGCCATGTAGCACCATTGTTCCCTCGGAGCCACAAGAGCCTCAAGTACTTCACTGCGACACCCTTGACGCCCTTGATGCTCCAATATTTCTTCTCATTCTTTTCCTTCTTCTCATTCTTGTTAGTGGTCGCGCGTTGGTCGTCTGTTGGCCTGGCGTTGGTCGTTTGCCGGTCGCCGCCGCCCTCGTGGATGTCGTAAATCCTTTTGTCAGAGACCGTTGCGACCGTGCCGCTGGGGGTCGGCTTGAAGGCCGCTCGGGACCGCAGGCAATCGCGGATGCATCTGCGACTGTTGACAGGGCCGCTCTGCGAGGGTAACCTTACATGTTTTGATCGGCTCGGGTCCTCGCAGCGCCGACGACGGCGTCGGGGACCTCATCTATAAGGGTGTGCGACATGAAGGTTTCCGTCAACTGGCTTCGCGACTATGTGGATATCGACCTCAGTGCCGAGCGGATCGCCGAGATCCTCATGAATCTGGGTCTGCCCTGCGAGGGGATCGAGCAACTGGACGACGACGCGGTGATCGACGTCGAGGTGACGAGCAACCGGGGCGACTGCCTCAGTCATATCGGGATCGCGAGGGAGCTGGCCGCCGCGACGGGCAAAACGCTCCGATTGCCCGAGGTGAAGCTCCAGGAGATGGACCGTCCGGCGTCGGACTTCATCCAGGTCGAGATTCGCGATCCGGACGCCTGCGGACGATACGCCGCGAGGGTGATCGAGGGCGTGAAGGTCGGCCCCTCGCCCGACTGGGTTGTCAAGCGGCTCGAAGCCGTCGGGATGCGGAGCGTCAACAACGTCGTCGATGCGACGAACTACGCGATGATGGAGACGGGGCAGCCGCCCCATGCGTTCGACTACGCGACGATCGAGGGCAAGCAGATCATCGTGCGAAAGGCCGTGCCGGGCGAGCGGCTCGTGAGCATCGACGGGACGCAGTGCGAGTTGACGGGGCAGATGCTCGTGATCGCCGATGCGCACCGGCCGGTCGCGCTGGCGGGCGTGATGGGCGGATTGAAGACTGAAGTGACGGACGCGACGACCACGATTCTCCTGGAAGAGGCCTGGTTCAATCCGGTTTGCATCCGCACGACCTCGCGCCGGCTGTCGCTGCCGTCGGAGGCGTCGTTCCGGTTCGAGCGGATCGTGGACATCGAGCGGATCGAGTGGGCCTCGCAGCGGACGGCGCAGCTCATTGTGCAGTTCGCGGGCGGTCGGATCGCCCAAGGCGTGGTGGACGCGTATCCGCGAAGGCCCGAGCCGAAGCAGATCCGCATGCGCCTGGCTCGGCTCCACAAGCTGCTCGGGATCGATGTGCCGCAGGAGACGGCGATGAAGATCCTCGCGGCGTTGCAGTTCGACCCGCGACAGGAGGGCGGCGAGATCGTCTGCACCTCGCCCACCTGGCGAAGCGACATTTCCCGCGAGGTGGATCTCATCGAGGAGGTCGCCCGCGTGTACGGGTACGACAAGGTGGGCACGCGCCGGCGGATTCAGATCGAGGCCCAGTCGGCCGACGCCAGGCAGAAGCTCTCCGAGGCGGTCGGGGCCTTCCTCAACGGCTGCGGCTACTACGAGACGGTAAACGTGACGTTCGTGGACCGTTCGGCGGCGGACCTGTTCGTCGCGCCGGGGGCGGGGCACCTGTCCGTCCGCGATGTCACTCGCAAGACGGGCAACCTGCTGCGACAGACCTTGTTGACCTCGCTGCTGGCGGTGCTCAAGACGAACGTGAACGCCAGGAACCTGCCGTGCTGCGTCTATGAGATGGCCGATACGTTCGTGCCGTCGGACGCCAAGGACACGCTGCCGAAGGAGCGGACGAAGGTGGCCCTCGTGACGGACGGCTCGCTGCGGGAGCTTCGCGGCGCTGTGGAAGGGCTCATCAAGAGCCTCAACCACACGGCGGACGTGCGATTCGAGCCCGCTGAGCTTGTCTGGGCGCAGGTGGGAGCCCGCATTCTGGCGAACGGCCGCGAGATCGGCCAGGCGGGCGTCTTTTCCGATGCGGTCCGGCGGACTTTCGACTTCAAGGACCTCACGCCGTGCGGGGCCGAGCTGGACTTCGAGGAGCTGATGAGCCTCCAGGGCGGGCCGATCCAGATCCGACCCATCCCGCGCTTCCCGGCCATCGATCGCGACCTGTCCATCCTCGTGCCCGAGCGGACGGCCTGGACGCAGATCGCGCAGGCGGTCGAGCGCGTTGCGCCTGCCGAGTTGGAGGAGACCCGGTTTGTCGACATCTATCGCGGCAAGGGTATCGCGCCGGGCCAAAAGAGCGTCACGCTCTCGCTGCGTTTCCGCGACGAGGACGGCACGCTCACGCACGAGGTGGTGGATCGCCACCAGGCGGCCATCGTCGAGAGCCTGGGCAAGGCGGTGGGCGCCGAGCTGCGGACGCAGTGAAGGTGTCACGACAGCGAACGCGATGTCATTGCTCGCGATGACACCCGATGCGTCGCGATTTTCTACAGAGAAGCCCCGTTCGAAACCGATAAGAGAGAGGCGAGCGCTGCGATAAAGAGCCTCGCGGGCCTGACGCGTCGGGCTTATTTGCTTGACCGACGGCCGGCCATTTGTTATATGTAGATTGCGGGCTGACCCCTGCAGTGTTCGTATCTAAGGCGTGTATTTGAAGGAACCGATACCCGTACTGAGGGCAATCAGGTCTTGACGGGCCGGACAAGCCTGCCTCGCAGGATCTTCGGACGCAAGCAACGATCTGCCCACTTGATAGTAATGGGTTCCCTTCAATCGCCTTTCTTACGGCACAGGTGGAGGTGAGCTGCATCAAAGAAAAAGGCCTGTTTGCGCAGGCCTTTTTTCATTTCTACCGACGCACTCCGCAGTGGGATTATCGGGCACAGGGACATGCCGCAATCCGCAAATCGTTGCTTCTTTTGAGGTTAAGCGAGATCGCCGAACGGCCGATGACACCACAGGGCTTGCCCGCGTGCTGGCGGGGGCCTTTGTCGATAGACGTTGCATAGTGAGGAGTGAAGATGCCGAGTGTTCGAAGTTTCACGGTCTTGCCCGCGCTGCCGGAATCGTTGATGGAGCTGGATGCCCTTGCGAGGAATCTCGTTTGGTCGTGGAGTCCGCAGATTGTCGAGTTGTTCAAGAGGATCGATCCAGGCCTGTGGTCGGCGTGCGGACACAATCCGGTGAAACTCCTTGGCACGGTTTCGCAATCGAGGCTCGAAGCCCTGTCGCAGAACGAGGGCTTTCTCAACGAGCTGCGGCGCGCGTCCGAGTCGCTCCAGGAGTACCTGAGCGCATCGACCTGGTATGGGAAAGTGTGCAGCGACAACCCGGATGCGGTCATTGCCTACTTCAGCGCGGAGTTTGGACTGCACGAGAGCCTGCCCATCTACGCCGGCGGGCTCGGCATTCTCTCCGGCGATCACCTCAAGAGCGCATCGGATCTCGGCATCCCGCTCGTGGGCGTCGGCCTGATGTACCAGAAAGGCTACTTCCGCCAGTATTTGAACGTTGATGGCTGGCAGCAGGAGTCCTACCTGGAAAACGATCCGTTCAACATGCCGGTCGAGCTCGTGCGCCAGTCGAACGGCGAACCCCTGACGATTGGCGTCGAGTACCCCGGCCGCGTGGTCTACGCGCAGGTCTGGTGCGTCACGGTCGGTCGGATCAAGCTGTATCTGCTCGATACGAACATCCCGGTGAACTCCTCCGGCGACCGCATGATTACGAGCAGTCTCTACGGCGGCGACCGCGAGCTGCGGATTCGCCAGGAAATCCTGCTGGGCATCGGGGGCTTGAGGGCGCTGGCGGCGATGGGCATCACGCCTTCGGTCTGCCATATGAACGAGGGACATGCGGCGTTCATGGCCCTCGAACGCATCCGCCAGATCCGATCCACGACGAATATCGCCTTCGAGGAGGCCGTCGAGGCCACGAAGGCGGGCAACGTCTTCACCACGCACACCATCGTCAAGGCCGGCCTCGATGAGTTCGAAGTGGACCTGATGGACAAGTATTTCGGCGGTTACTATCCGCAGCTTGGCATCGACCGCAGGCAGTTCCTGTCGTTGGGCAGGATCCTGCCGGACGACGAGGGCGAGCCGTTCAAGATGCCGGTGCTGGCGATCAAGCTCAGCAGCTATCTCAACGGCGTCAGCAAGCTGCACGGCCAGATCTCCCGCGAGGTCTGGGGCTCGCTGTGGCCGGGATTGCCGACGCGGGAAGTCCCCATCGTCTCGATCACCAACGGCATTCATCTGACGACCTGGCTGTCGGACGAGGTGTCCTCGCTCTACGAGCGGTACATCGGACCGACGTGGTCGTCCACGGTCTACGACAAGTCCGTCTGGGAGCAGGTGGATCACATTCCCGACGAGGAGCTGTGGAGCGGGCATCAGCGGTGCAAGGACCAGCTCATCGTCTTCGCGCGCAAGCGGCTGATGATGCAGATGGAGCGCCGCGGCACCTGCCGAGGCGAGCTGCGTCAGGCGGAGGAGGTGCTCGATCCGAAGGCCCTGACGATCGGCTTTGCCCGGCGGTTCGCGACCTACAAACGCGGCGATCTGCTCCTGCGGGATGTGGAACGGCTCATCCAGTTGCTCAACGATTCCGAGCGCCCGGTGCAGATCATTTTTGCGGGCAAGGCGCACCCGAAGGACAACGCCGGCAAGGAAATCATTCGCAACATCGCGCACTTCGCGTCGCAGGACGCGGTTCGAAGGCGGATCGTCTTCCTGGAGGACTACGATATCGACGTCGCCCGATTCCTCGTTCGCGGCGTGGACGTGTGGTTGAACAACCCGCGTCGTCCGATGGAGGCCAGCGGCACCAGCGGCATGAAGGCCGCAGCCAACGGCGTCCTGAACCTCAGCACGCTCGACGGCTGGTGGTGCGAAGGCTACATTCCCGAGGGCGGCTGGGTGATCGGCGGCGGCGAAAACTATGAGAACGTCGATTACCAGGACACGGTCGAATCCCACGCGCTGTACAACGTGCTGGAGAACGAGATCGTGCCCCTGTT
>CAZDTD010000221.1:0-6037 GCA_964507995.1 uncultured Pirellulales bacterium
GCCGCAATGGCCGTCAGGATCAGGCCGGTGAGCTTCATCATCATCTGCAGGCCCTTCTGCCCCAGCAGCCGGGCAATCGGCATGGCCAGAAACAGGAACAGCGAGATCGTCAGCACGGCCAGAAGAATCGCCGAGGCAGCCACGATCTTTTCTCTCGCGCTGCTGATCTCCATTCCCAGGACCAGGAGTGTGCCGATGGTCCCAGGGCCGACGATCATGGGAATCGCCAGCGGCACGACCGCGAAATCCTCCCCCTTGTCCTGGGCGATCTCGCCCCGCTTGCCGCTGACCATCTGGATCGCCGTGAGGAACAACAGCGTGCCGGCCCCAACCTGGAAGGCTGGAACGGTGATCCCGAGAATGCGAAAGATCACGTTCCCGAAGAAATACACGGCGAGACAAATGACCAAGATCGCCAGGCTCGTCCGCATCGCGCAGTGATTGCGTGTCCGCACGTCCATGTCGCCCGAAAGCAACAGGAACATCGACACCGAAAAGAACGGCGACAGGATGAAGAACACCTTCGTGAAGACGTCCAGATACAGGGGCATCCAGGTTCTCTCTCAATCGACATCGACCATCTCAAAGCCGGAATGCGCCCACCCCGGTACAGGCGAACAGTATACCCGGATTCACCCGCCAAGGGAATCTTGGCTTGCGCCGCACATCGGGTACAATGGCGGCTTCGACGCCGCCTGGATCGAACAGGCGGGAAACGACTGTTTTCGTTCGGAGCAGATATGGCGCAAACCACCGCGGTGATCCGATCGGCGACCCTGCGGGATATCCCCGACATCGTGCGGCTCTGGGAGGAACTGATGGACTTCCACCGCGAACGGGACCCCTTCTTCACGCGGGCCCGCAACGGGTCGGACCTCTTCCGTCGGTTCGTCGAAGAGAACGTGGGCAACGATGCCGCCTGCGTGCTCGTGGCCGTCGCGGAGGATGGCATCGTCGGCTACTGCCAGGCCATGATCGATCATCACCCCGAGGTCGTCGCCGAGCCCGACTACGGCCAGATCCTCGATTTTGCGGTGACCGCAAGCCACCGCCACACCGGGATCGGCAGCCAGATGTTCGAGGCCCTGTGCAAATGGTTCCGCAAGGAGGGCCTTCACCGAATCGAGGTCCGCCACTCGACGTTCAACGACCTCGCCGGGCAGTTCTGGCCCAAGATGGGCTTCCAACCCTACACGCTGACCCTGTTCATGGAACTGGAGCGATAATTCGGGAGGGACCTTCGCATGGGTAACAACGCAGATTGGACAGCGTTCTTCTTCGGGCTGACGTTTGTGCTGCATTTCTTCTTCGCGGGGGGCATGTTCGCCCTGCTGCCCTACTGGCTGATTCACCATTCCAATCTGCGAGTGGCCGAGCCGAACAGGCAGTGAACTCTGGAATGTCATTGCGAGCGAAGCGAAGCAATCTCCTGCGACAGGAGTTGAGATTGCTTCGTCGCGATGCTCCTCGCAATGACATCCGTGAGACTCGTCTGATACCGCTGCGATTGCCCTGTCGTAGGCTGCGAGAAGCCTTGACGGAAACCGGCCCAGTTCGTATGATACGTGATTCTCTTTCGCAGATTTCGAGGACCATCAGATGTCGGATGAAAGCAAGCACAATTATAAAAACACCGTGAACCTGCCGGAAACCAGCTTCGCCATGAAGGCCAACCTGGTGCAGCGAGAGCCCCAGATGCGCAAACGCTGGGCCCAGCAGAAGATATACGAGAAGATCCGCGAGGCCCGCAAGGGGTCGCCGCTGTTCATCCTGCACGATGGGCCGCCCTACGCCAACGGCGACATCCACATGGGCCACGTCATCAACAAGGTCCTCAAGGATTTCGTGATCAAGTACAAGACCATGACCGGGTTCGACGCGCCCTACATCCCCGGCTGGGACTGTCACGGCCTGCCCATCGAGTCGAAGGTCATGACGGACCTCGGAGCCAAAGCCCGCGAGCTGTCCAAGCCCGAGATCCGCAAGGACTGCATGAAATACGCGAGCAAGTACGTCAAGATCCAGGGCAAGCAGTTCCAGGACCTCGGCGTCTTCGGCAACTTCGAAGAGCCCTACCTGACGTTCAAACCCGCCTATGAAGCAGGCATCCTCGAAGTCTTCGCGGAACTGGTCGGCAAAGGCCTCGTCTACAAGCAACTCAAGCCCATCCACTGGTGCGTCGGGTGCGAGACCGCGTTGGCCGAAGCGGAACTGGAATACAAGGATATCGCCTCGCCCAGCATCTTCGTCAACTTCCCGGCAACGCAGGAGGCCGTACAGCGTCTCATCGAGCTCGGGCTGGTCACCGCGGAACAGGCCCAGGAGGCCCGCGTCTGTTTCATGATCTGGACGACGACCCCCTGGACGCTCGCGGCCAACCTGGCCATCGCGGTCCATCCGCACCTCGATTACACCACGATCCGCTACGAGAAGGACGGGCGCAAGTACGTCTCCGTCGTCTCGACGGACCGGATCGCAGCCGTCGTCCAGGCCGGCGGGCTCGCCGAGGGACAGTACACCGTCGCAGGCAAGGCCGTACGAGGCAACGCCCTGGACGATCTGCGATACACGCATCCCTTCGTCGAGACCAATCCAACCGAGAAGGACGCCTACATGGTGATCCTGGCGGACTACGTCACGACCGAAGACGGCACCGGCCTCGTCCACACGGCTCCCGGCCACGGCCTCGAAGACTACATGGCCGGCCAACTGTACGGCCTGGCGGTGTATTCGCCCGTCAACGACGACGGCACGTATGACGACACCGTGCCCGAGTGGCTTCGCGGCCAGAGCGTCCTGAAGGTCGAGAAGACCGTCAACGACTGGCTCCAGGAGCACGGGTGGCTGTTCGCACAGAGCCAGATCACGCACAGCTATCCCCACTGCTGGCGCAGCCGGGACCCGGTGGTCTTCCGCGCGACGGAGCAGTGGTTCGTGGGCGTGGACAAGGAATCGCCCGACACCGGCAAGACGCTCCGCCAGATGGCGATGGAGGGCCTGGATCATGTGAAGTGGATCCCTGCCTGGGGCCAGAAGCGGATCGCGGGCATGCTGGAATCGCGACCCGACTGGTGCATCAGCCGTCAGCGAAGCTGGGGCCTGCCGATCCCGGTCTTCACGATGCCCGACGGCCGGGTCCTGCTGACGAAGGAATCCGTCCTGGCGGTAGCGAAACACGTCGGCCAGCACGGTTCGGATAGCTGGTTCACGCATACGCCGCGACAGATCCTCGGCGACGACTTCAAGCTGCCCGAGGGCTTCAACCTCGACGAGCTGCAAAAGGAAGAGAACATCTTCGACGTCTGGTTCGAATCGGGATGCAGTTGGTACACCGTCTGCGCCAGACGCGAGCATTGGCCGGTGCCGGTGGACCTGTACCTCGAAGGCTCCGACCAGCATCGCGGGTGGTTCCAGCTCTCGCTGTTGCCGGCGCTGGGAATGATCTCGAAGCCCCCCTTCCAGCGTGTGCTGACCCACGGCTTCACCGTCGACGAGAAGGGCATCAAGCAATCGAAGTCGCTCGGCAACTATGTCAACGCGCAGGACGAGATCACCAAGTACGGCTCGGACATCCTGCGTCTGTGGGTTTCCAGCGTCAACTACCAGGAGGACGTCCGCTGCAACGACGATCTGATCGGCCGGACCCAGGACGCCTACCGCAAAATCCGCAACACGTTGCGGTACCTGTTCGGCAACATCAACGATTTCGACCCGGGCAAAGACGCGATCCCCTACGAGCAGATGGTCGAGATCGACAAGTGGGCGATGCAGCAGCTTCAGAAGCTGATCGCCGAGGTCACCGCGGCCTACGACGAATTCACCTATCACCGCGTGTTCTCGCTGATCTACAACTTCTGCTCGGTCGAGATGAGCAGCATCTACATGGACGTGCTGAAGGACCGGATGTACTGCGACGGCGCGAACAGCCCCTCCCGCCGGAGCGGCCAGACTGCGATGTACGAGGTCCTCAGCGCCCTGGTGCGGATGCTCGCGCCGATCCTCGTCCACACCGCGGAAGAGGCCTGGGAAGCGATGAAGTTCAAGCCGGAGGCCTGCGAAAGCGTCCACCTGGCCCACATGCCCAAGGTCAATCCTGCCATCGATTACGCCGGCGACGAGATGAGATGGGCCCAGCTCATGGCCCTGCGAGACCAGGTCCTGCGGGTGCTCGAAGGCCTGCGAAAAGACAAGGTGATCGCGAGCAACCAGGAGGCCTCCGTCACGATGTACTGCACGGCGACCGACGCCGCAGCCTTGAAGGCCTTCGGCCTGAGCCAGTTCGCGACCCTGTGCATCGTCAGCGAGATCCAGCTCGAAGAGGACCTCGACCAGACGACCGTCACGGCAACCAAGAGCACGCACCCCAAGTGCCAGCGATGCTGGAATTACTGGCCGAGCGTCGGGACCATTAACGAGCACCCCGACCTGTGCCAGCGCTGCGCCGCAGTGGTCAAAGAGAGGCTGTAGGCCGGAGGCCGCAGGCTGTAGGTCAAACAGCCCGCAGCGCACGCAGTAGACCGTTGAGTACCTTGGATGTCTCCGCGCACAGAACGCTCAGAGGTTTGAATTCAGATTTGCCCAAGTAGCCGAGACGGGACGCGAGTGAAACCTGGTACTCGACCTCGCGGGCCGAACCATACGCCATGTCCAGAAACCGAATGTAGTCGGCCTGTGAGCTCCGTGCACAGCCTTCTACGATGTTCGAGGCCGTGGAAACAGCCGCCCGACGCAGTTGTGACGTGAGGCCGAAGATCTCCTCCTTGGGAAAAGTCCTCGTTGCCCTGTAGATATCGAGAACCAATCTGTCCGCCAGTTCAAACGCCCGCAGTTTTGTGTGGTCGCGCATTGTCGAAGCCCTCGCCTGTATCGTAACGGTTGTTTCAGAAACTGCACACTTCACTCGCGATGCTCTCGGACTGTGATATGCATCGGGTAGCCGGCCGAGAAACTTGAGCCCACAGCAGACACAAGCCAGAAGAACATGCCGGCAGGAACACGCTTCACAGAGATCTGCGTTCCCTCCAGCCTCCGGCCTACAGCCTACAGCCTCTAAGCTGCTTCGTGGCCCTGGCGTAGACTTCGTCGAAGGCGATGTGCTGGATCGCGTGTTGGGGGGTGCGGCTCCTGATCGCCAGGCCCCTGCTTTCGATGTCCCGACCGACGACGCATTCGGGCCGGCCGTAAGGTCCGACGCGCAGCGGATTGGACCAACTGAACATCATCACCAGCGGTCTGCCCAAGGCGGCCGCGATGTGGCCGGGGCCGGTGTCGTTGCTGACGACGAGCTTCGCCCGACGGAGCGTCTCCACCAGTTCCGGCAGCGAGGTCCGGCCCGCAAGGTTGGTAATTGGATGTTTCGCGAGGCTCTGAATCTGCTCGATCATCGGGCTTTCCGATTTGCCGCCGGTGGCGAGGACGGCCAGGCCGTGCTCTGTGGCGAGTCGGTCCGACAAGGCGGCGAACCGATCCGCCGGCCAGCATTTGCTGACCTGGGCCGAGCCCGGGATAATGACGGCGTAGCGATCCGCATCGATCTTCTGTTGCGACAGCAGCTCCCGCACCGCTGCCGCAGCGGCAGGCTTCTCCGGCAGGACAAATTCCACACCCAGGTCGTGCGCCCCCATCGCTTCCAGCAGTTTGCGGTAGTAGTCGATCACATGGACCCATTCGGCCCGGGGCGCCACGGCCGTCGTGTAGAACCAGTGCGCGAACTCGTGCCGCCAGATCGGGCCGAAACGCCGCGTGCAGCCGGAGAGCCACGCCAGCGAAGCCGTGCGGAAGAGTCCCTGCAAATCGAGCACCGCGTCGAACCGCTCGCGCCGCAGACGCCGGATGAGGTCGAGCAACTGCCCGAACGCAGCGGGATTCCACCACGCCTTCCCCAGAGACTTGCGGTCAAACAGGATGATCTCGTCGAGGTGCGGATGTCCCTCGATGAGCGACGCAAACTCCGGGCGGACCAGCCAGGTGATCCTCGCCTGCGGAAAGCTGCGACGCAGCGACGACAACGCCGGCAGCGCCATGACGATATCGCCCA
>CAZDTD010000222.1:0-6003 GCA_964507995.1 uncultured Pirellulales bacterium
GGGGCCTTGACGAATTCGGGAGAAATAAAGGGGTTTTGAATTTGAGGTGAGTTGCAATGGCAGACCTGAAGGCATTGGCTGATGCAGTAATCCGCGGCGACCAGGCGACGGCAGTAAACGTCACGAAACAGGCACTGGGGGAAGGCACAGCCCCGAAGCAGGTTCTCGACCAGGGCCTGATCGCCGGCATGGACGTGGTGGGCGCCCGCTTCAAGAACAACGAGATCTACATCCCAGAAGTCCTGATCGCGGCCCGCGCGATGAAGATGGCGATGGAAGTGCTCGAACCCGAGTTGGTCAAGGCCGGTGTTCAGCCCATCGGCAAACTCATCATCGGCACCGTCCAGGGCGACCTGCACGACATCGGCAAGAACCTCGTCGCCATGATGCTCAAGGGAGCCGGGTTCGAGGTGATCGATCTGGGCGTGGACGTCTCGCCGGACAAGTTCGCCGCCGAGGCCAAGGCCAGGAACGTGAACCTCATCGGCATGAGCGCCCTGCTGACCACGACCATGCCCGGCATGGAAAAGACCATCAAGGCCCTCCAGACCGCAGGCGTCAAGGCCAAGGTCATGGTGGGCGGCGCCCCGGTGACCCAGAGCTTCGCCGACCGGATCGGCGCGCACGGTTACTCCCCCGACGCCGCATCCGCGGTCGATATGGCCAAGAGCCTCGTGGCATAGACACAGAGAGCGCAAAGCATGAACTGGGACGTGCTTATTCGATAACCTGGCGCTTGACGCTTCAAACTCAAAACGGGCTCTTGTTGTTCAACCATCAAAAGGGCGGTGCATGTTGCACTGCCCTTTTCTTTTTCACCAGATGGCTACATGGCCCGGCGTGTCCCTGTCCATGTTGTCCCGTTGAAGACTATGGCCGGTATGCGTACCAGGCGATGTTCTCATAGGTCCACGTCTCGGAGAATTCGTTGAGAATCCGGGCCTTCTCCCGTTCGTCCGCCGTGTAGAAGTGGTGGCCCAGACGCTCCGACCAGAACCGGTATACGGGCACGCCTCCCTCCTCGCCGGACCGGGGCCATGCGTAGAATGCGATCCCTTCGCAAGTCCAGACACCGGAGCGGTCACAAGCCAGCCGATCTCTCTCGGCCTCGTCGATCGTGTAGAAATGCGCGCCAAGTGCGGCCGACCAGAAGCGATAGACAGGCAGAACGCCCTCCGGTCGGGGGCCGTCTGGCGCAAATGCATAGAACGAAACCCCTTCATACGACCATACGGCCTCCTCCTGGGTAATCAGCCTGTCTCTCTCGGCCTTCTGAATCGTGTAGAAGTGGCTGCCCAACCTGGTCGACCAGAAGCGGTAGACGCCCGAGATTCCCGGACCTCTCTCGCCAAGGTATCGGTAGATGCGGCCATCCGCAAACGCTGCAACCTTCTCCATCTGATAGGAGGAAAGAAGCTCCGGCAGATCGTATAGGTACAGGAGGCTCCAGTACACGTTGTCCAACCAGACGACATAAGTCGGCTGAGAGGCAAACTCCCGGCGTCCGATTTCCGCCAAGACCCAGGGATACCGCGGCGACAGAGACGCAGGGGCCCCTGTCATGAGATACACGGCGTCGGGACCGTTGCTGTAGACCCGGCCCGGTAAAGGGTGATTCCGAAGCCACTCCATCGTGGGGGAGTTCTTCCATTGGGGCGTACTGTATCCGCCCGGCCCCTGGGCATGACAGTGACAAACATGGGTCCGGGCAATATCGAGAGGATACGCCAGCCAGAGAATGCACATCGCCAGGCCCAGGGCCTTCCCCCCCGCCGAACGGCCGACAAGCCGACCCAGAAGTCCGAACGTCTCTTCCATCCCTGCGACAAGCAGAAGTACGATGGGGATGAAGATCGGCGTCAGATGCCTGCCCGTAAAGGGATCCCAGGACACACGCATGCTGTAGATCGTCAGGAATCCGAAGTAGGTCAGCGCAAAGACAGCCGCTGGGCCGATCGCCGTCAGGACGCCGGGGTTCGAGCCGCCGCGAGTGCGGCGGGAACGGAGAACCGCAATCGCCGCCACCAGGACGACGATGGCCATCCCAACCACACGGACCGGCGAGGACAGGCTCCCGGCGCCAAACCATTTCACGAACTGCGTCGTGTGGAAATGGAACACGTCCTTCGTTTGAAGCGACCCGCTGCCAGGCACAAACCATTCCGACAGGACGTTCATGCCCGCGACCAGGGCCCGAACAATTCCCAGGCCGGCGGAGGAATAGAACTCGCGTGGTCCCGCGATTCCGCCGGTGTGGATATAATTGCGGAGGAACCAGACTGCGATCGGGCCGACCGCGATCAGGCAGAAACACACAAGGTCGCGGCATCTCCGCCTGAGGGGAATTCTCGACGGCCCCAGCCCGATCAGGAGACAACCCGTCAGCACGAGGGTCGCGCCCACGTATCTCTGAAGGCAGGCCAGGCCCGCAGCCAAGGCCGCCAGCAAGAGAGCCTTTGCGCTCTTCACACGCAGATACGTCGTCATAGACAGCAGGAACACGAGCGTGAGCAACACGAACACCGGTTCCGAGTAGACCATGACGAACGCGTCCAGCAAGGGGCCGGACAACACGACGGCCAGAACGCCGATGACGACGAACGCCGGTGATACGGCACACCTCACGAGCAGCCATCCGGACAGCAGGATGGTCAAACCGAACGCCAGGCTGTTGGCCCATGCCGCCCCCCGAAGGGCATCGATCCCCGCGAACTCGAGAGCGGCCAGCAGCGTCGGGTACAGCGGAGGCCAGTGCGTAAAGACGCCGCCATCTGGATAGCGATACCCCTGTCCAGCCAACAGACTCCTGGCCGCGGATAGATAGTTGACGGAATCCGGAGACGTGCCCGGCCCATAGGGCCAGGTGCACAGAAGCACGAGGATCATCCCACAGAGGGCCAGCAGCAAGATCGCGACGTGCGTGCCCCTGCCGTAGACGACCTGTCGTCTCAGGGCCGCCCCGCTCGTCCTCGCGACGTTGCCGGTGTCCCGACCGACGGCATCGTGGAATCCCTCCGGCTCACCCGGCATGGTCGTCCTCCCAGCCTGCTATCCGGAAAATGACCTGCTTGTGCCGTTCAAAGACAAGGGAGAATGGAAATGGATAGAGGCCCGTCACAGGGATTGTCTCGAACGCATCCGCCCCGACCTCCTGGAAAAGCCGCTGCCACCGGGCCTTCGAGCAATAGCTGTGGATGGACGCGATTCCCAGGGACCGATTGCCCACCCAGTCCATGAACGACAGGACCGCGTGATCCCAACGATTCTCGCTGACGTGGTCCTTGATCACGACGGGGCCGCGGGACACCCGCAGCGCTTCACGCAACAGTTGCGCCTGCCGATCCGTGTGGTGCAGGACGTCCACGAGCATGACGGCGTCCACCGCGTTCCGCTCCAACGGGATCGTCGCGCCATCGAACCAAGTCACCGGGATCTCGGCCCGCGGCTGGACCAGGACATCGAGGCCTTCGATCCGCAGTCGGGGGTTGCGCTCCGCCAGCAGGCGGGCGATTCTGCCGGTCCCGCAGCCGACGTCGAGCACGCGCCCTTCCTCGGGCAAAAGCCGAAGCAGGTAATCCACAATCCGCTGCGCTTGTCGCGGTTTGACAAGCCATCCGTGCAGCGTTCCGGTTATTCGAATGAGAGGAGACGCCATTCATAGCCTCTTGAGCATGTGCGCTGTGATCGCATTCGAGACCAGCAGAATCCCATTGGAGGCCAGAGCCACCGCCAGGAGCGTCGCCTTCTCGATGTGAATGAAGTGAAATCCCTGGGACGCCCAATAGATCACGGGGATCAGCAACATGACGAAGCTGGCCGCCATGATCGCGACGCCCCACCAGAACAGCCTCCCTTCAGACAAGGACGTCACGTACCGATACAGTCGAATGTCCGCTCCGATCCGCTCGGCCAAAAACAGACCCGTCGAACAGATCGTGATGCCGAAGAGGCTCCCCACCAGGCCAAACATCATGCTGTGCAGCCCCAGGAACGACACCGGGCCGATCCAGACCGGCCCCACAAACAAACCCAGAAAAATCACCAGCCAGCTCAGGAGGAACAGACCTGCGCCGGTGAGAAGGAAGAACCGCGGGCAGTCCAGAAAGACTTGCAGCAAATGCCGCATGCCATCCTGCCACCTCCTGAGGTGGGGCTTTCTCTTTCCTTGGCACGGATACAGAGAAATCGGCACGTGCGAGATCTTGGCATGCGATTTGAGGGCCTTGACCAACATCTCGGAGGCAAATTCCATACCCCGGCTTCGAACGCACCACGAGAGAAAGGCCTCGCGGCGGAATCCACGGAAACCGGAGTTGCAGTCTGCGATCCGGCCGTCCTTGCTCGCGTACAGGAAGTTGATGATCGAGGTCAGGACCGGCGTCCCGATATATCTGTGGAGAAAGGGCATTGCGCCGGGGACGATGTGTCCGTCAAGCCGCGAACCCACCACGAGATCGAACCCCTTGTCGAGCTGCTCCACGAACGACGGCGACTCGAGAAAATCGTATGTGCCGTCCGCATCGGCAAAAAGGACGAGGTCGCCGTGGGCGTGCTGAATGCCGCACAAGAGCGCCTCGCCGTATCCAGGAGGCGCGCAGTGCACAACCCTGGCTCCGCAGTCCTCCGCCGTTTTCACAGACCCGTCGCTGCTGCCGTTGTCGGAGACGATCACCTCCGTCTCGCGGTCGCTCAAGACGGTTCGCCGGACTCTGTCGATCCTGCTCAGGACATCAGGCAGCGTCTCTCGCTCATTCAGACACGGAATGACAAATGAGATGGATGCCTTCACGAGCACTCCGCAACGGCCCCCGCTGCCCGGCGATGGATTCGCCAAAACGCGGTCTTCCGCATCGGGGAGCCCCGGCCGTTCCGCCTCCATCTTCTCTTTCTGACGCTCGTCCATTACGCAGTTTCACTCGCCGTTCGGCTCTCAGAATCGAGGCTTGGGCTCTTCAACGCGAGGCTTCGCGTTGGAGTCCCCTTTCCCACGTTCGGTCACCATCTGCAGCCGGCGATTCTATCGTTACCTGGTGTCGTAGACAAGGGGCAACTCCTGCAGCGCATTGCGTAGGCGAAAGCCAAAGATATATCTTTGCCTTCCGCGTCCCCATCAGTAGAATGGACATCTGGCCACATGAGAAAGATCAAAAGTCACAACCTGGCGCAGTTGCTGATGCAGCTTCGGTTTACGCCGGAGGCGAAACGTCGTGCGCAGCTCGATGCGGCCGAGAGGCTCTACGGGCTCATCGACAAGGACAGACAGTATCCGTACGATTTCGTCTGCTTCCAGATCACGGGATTTCAGCCCAAGGGCGCGCTCGAACAGGAGATCGTCTCCGGCAGCGACCTCCAGGCCGACTTGCAGATCTTTATCGCCAAGCTCAGCGGAAGGCTGGCTGTATCGGTCGCCCAGGAGAATGAGAAAGTCTGGACGGTCGAGGAACTGGCGGCGAAGTTCAAGGTCTCGACGAAGACGATCAACCGGTGGCGGTCTCGCGGCCTGCTTGCGAGGAAGTTCGTATTCGATAGCGGCGCTCGCCGCCTCGGTTTCCTCGAATCGGCCGTCGAGCGATTCACCCGCAAGAACCCGGAACTCGTCGCCTCCGCAGGCCAGTTCCGACGATTGACCGACGTTCAGCGTCAGCAGGTCATCCGCCAGGCCCGCAGTCTGGCGACGAAAACCACACAGTCCCGCCACCAGATCATCGGCCAGATCGCCGAGAAACAGGGGATCGCCCGCGAGACGGTACGGACGATCCTCCAACAGTATGAGAAGAAGCACCCGGAAAAACCGGTGTTTCGGCGGCCCTTGGGACGCATCCAGCCGGGGGAGGCCACAGAACTGTTCCGGCTTCACAACCAGGGAGTCGGCATTCATCAGCTCATGAAACGGTTCGACCGCAGCCGAGCCACCGTCCACCGGATCATCAACCAGCGACGAGCCGCCACCCTGCTGGCCCGCAAGATCGAGTACGTCCCGAGCGACGAGTTCACGCAGCCCGG
>CAZDTD010000223.1:0-5986 GCA_964507995.1 uncultured Pirellulales bacterium
ACGGAACCCCGGCCTTCGAGTTCATCCGCAGGCAGATGACCGCTCTGGCCGCGTACATACCCAACCGCGGCATCTACAGCATGGCCCTGCGAGACGGCCGGTTGGTCTTCGGACCCGAGAGCTATTCGACCGACGATCCGATGGCCAGCCCGCCGGGCACGGTCTATGAGGAGTCCTCACCGCAGGACTTCCGGATATTCGAAACGGGCGAACCGATCACGTTCGGGCCCATCACGGATGAATACGGCGTCTTCGTGTGCGCCCTGGCCCCAGTCCTCGATCCCGTCAGCGACGAGGTGCTGATGGTGGTCGGGATCGATGCCCCCGCGGACAACTGGAACGCCGCCCTCCGCACGGCCCGACACGTGCCGTGGGTCGGATCCCTGATTGTAACTGTGGCTTTGCCGACCGGTATCGGCGTCATGCGGTGGCGCAGGCGTCGTCGCAGACCCGAGAACGCCAGATCGACGAGCCTGTCCGCCGACGGCGTCGATTGGGGGCGGACGGCTCCCCGCGCAGGCCGGCTCGTCGATGCAGGCCTTCTGGTGGGGATGGGCGCCCTGGGCATCGTGTTCCTGGTTGTGGTGCTCTTGCAGACCTGCCGCTGGACGTACAATCAGATCGACGCTACAGCGGAACGGGAGGCCCGGCTGGCCGTCGAATTGGACAGGGCCCTGGGGGACTACGTCGACACGCAAATTCGTCCCGAAGTGGAGAAACGGGTCGAAGGGGAGTTCATACCACAGGTCATGTTGCCTCCCTTCGTGGCTCGGAGCATCTTCGACGGACTCCACAAGACCGTCCCGGAGGTGATCCTGCGTCTTCCCTCGACGAACCCCCGCAACCCGGCCAACATGGCCACGCCTTCCGAGGCGTCGCTCATACGATACTTCGAGGCGCATCCGGAAGCCGATATCTGGTCCGGCGTGATGCGACTGTTCGGGACACAGGAGAAGTACTTCGTTCGCGCTGTTCCGCGGCGGTTCAATGACGGGTGCCTCCGGTGCCACGGCCGGCCGGAAGATGCGCCGGCGTCGCTGCTGGCCCGGTATGGCTCGGTGGCCGGCTTCGGCCGCTCGGTCGGCGAGGTCTCCGTCGATCTGGCCGCGGTGCCGGTGAACGCCTCCTATCTCGCAGCCAACTCGCAGGTCTGGCGTCACATGCTGATCGCCCTGGTTCTGTGCATCGTCTTCCTCGCGGGAATCGCCTTTCTCATCTGGGCGGACGCCAGGCGTCGTCGCTGCGCCGAGATCGCTGTCGAGAAACAGAGGAGCTTCCTGAGATTGGTGATCGACTCCATTCCGGAGTATGTCTCTGTAAAATCGCAGGACGGCCAGCTCGTGCTTGCCAACCAGGCCCTGGCCCAAGCTTGCGGCTGCACCGCCCAGGATCTGGAATGCGGACACGAAACGATCTTCTCTCTGCACCCGGAACAGGTCGATCGCTGGTGCCGGAACGACCAGAAGATGATGGTTGCCAAGGAGTGCGTCGTGCTCCCGGAGGAGCCGGTCGTATACCCGGATGGAACAATGCGCTGGTTCACCGCCACCAAGGTGCCCTTGATCGGCGACGACGGCGACTGTCGTCACATCCTCCTCGTCGCCAGCGACATCACGGAGAAGCGTCAGGCCCGGCGGGAACAGGAATCCCTGCTGCAACAGGTGCACGCGATCAACGAGGAACTGACCCATTTCGCCTACGTGGTCTCGCACGATCTGAAGGCCCCGCTTCGCGGGATCAAGCTCATCGCGGAATGGCTGTGCGCCGACTACGGGGACAAGCTCGGCGACGACGCGAAGGAGCAGCTCGATCTGCTCCAGAACCGCGTCGGCAGGATGCACAACTTGATCGAAGGCATCCTGCAGTACTCCCGCGCGGGACGGATCAGGGAAGAGACGGTGCAGGTGGATTTGAACTCGCTGATTCCGAACGTCGTCGACGGCCTCGCAGTGCCCGAGCACATCCGCGTCGCCGTCGACTCGGAACTACCCGTCGTGACGTGCGAGAGGACCCGCATTTTGCAGGTCTTCCAGAACCTGGTGAGCAACGCGGTCAAGTACATGGACAAACCCGTCGGCGAGATCCGCATTGGATGCGTCGAGGAGGGCGAATTCTGGCGGTTCCACGTCGCCGACAACGGGCCGGGCATCGAGGAGAGGCACTTCGAGCGGATCTTCAAGTTGTTCCAGACGCTCGCGCCGCGGGACGAGTTCGAGAGCACCGGCGTCGGCCTGGCGCTGGTCAAGAAGATCGTCGAGATGTACGGAGGACGGGTCTGGGTCGAATCGCAGGTCGGTTCCGGCAGCACTTTCTTCTTCACGTACCCGAGGAATGGCGAGACGCACGCTCCGATGCCTTCCACCGAGGAGGTGGTCTGTGCATGCGATGGCGCGGCGGGGGAAATGCAGATTGAGAAACAACCATCCGTCGTTTGAATGGAATGCGCATATGAGTCAGAATCTGGGACAATCGAGCGTAGAGTATATCGAGAATCCGGCCGACGTCACGGAACTGAAGCGGACCCGGGAGCAATTGGCGAATTCCCAGGAGCGCCTTCATGTCCTTTTTGAACACGCGCCGGACGCCTACTACTTGAGCGACCTGATGGGCACCTTCCTTGAGGGCAACAAGGCCGCGGAAGAACTCGTCGGCTATCCGCGGGAACAGCTCATCGGCAAGAACTTCCTCAAGATGGACCTCCTGCCAAGAAAGCAGTTGCCCCGCGCCGCCGGATACCTGGCCAAAAACGCGATTGGGCATCCGGTGGGCCCCGTCGAGTTCTGCCTGCATCGCGGCGACGGCGCCCGCGTCCACATTGAAGTCCGGACCTATCCCGTTCGGATTGAGGGACACAACGTCATCCTGGGGATCGCGAGGAATATCTCCGATCGCAAGAAGGCAGAGGACGCGCTCCGGGAGAGCGAGGAGAAGTTCAAGGTCATTTTCGAGGAAGCGCACGAGGGCATCGGCTACCTCGACGAGGTCGGGCGCGTGCTCGACGTGAACAAGAAGGCGCTGGAAATCCTCCAGCGTACGAAAGAGGAGACGGTGGGCAAGCATTTCATCGAGCTGGGCATCCTGGACACGGGAGATGTCCCACGATACATGAGTCACTTTCAGCAGGTGCTCATGGGCACCGTCGAGCCCCTGAGCCTGTCGATCCGGAACCAGCAGGGCGAGACGGTCTTCCTGGAGTGCACCACGTCCGTGGTTCGGAAGAAAGCGGGGGTCCGCGGGCTCGTGGTCCTGCTCCACGACGTCACCGAGCGCAAGCGGGCCGAGATCCTCTTGGAGGGCCTCAACCGCGACCTGCAGGGCACGATCCGGGACCTGGAGCGGTCCAACCAGGAGCTGCACGACTTCGCCCACGTGGCGGCGCACGACCTCAAGGCGCCGCTCCGCGGAATCGCCACGCTGGCGGAGTGGATTTCCGAGGATTGCGCCGACACGATCGATGACCAGGGACGAGAGAACCTTCGCCTCATGCGGCAACGCGTGGAGCGGATGATCCATCTGATCGACGGAATCCTGCGCTACGCCCAGATTGGGCACAGCGACCGGCTCGTCGAAAGCGTGGACGCCAACCAGGTGGTCGCGGAGGTCATCGAACAGATCGCGCCGCCTGCGCACATCGCCATCCACGTGGAGGGGCCGCTTCCGTCGGTGCCTTGCGAGAGAGTCTCGCTCCTGCAGGTGTTCCAGAATCTCATCAGCAACGCGGTCAAGTACATGGACAAGCCGCAGGGCGAGATCCGGATCGCCGCGACCGAGGAGGGCGACTTCTGGCGATTCACCGTCTCCGACAACGGCGTCGGCATCGAATCGCGACACTTCAACCAACTCTTCCAGATGTTCCAGACGCTCGGGCCCTCCACCGGTGGCGACAGCACCGGGATTGGCCTGGCCGTCGTGAAGAAGATCGTGCGGATGCACGGCGGAGACGTCGGCGTCGAATCGCAGCCGGGACGCGGAAGCACCTTCTTCTTCACGCTGCCCAAGCGAGACGAAAGGACTCCGCATGAGAAATGCTAAGCCGGTGTTGCTCGTGGAAGACGACGCCATCGATGCGATGACGGTCCGTCGTGCGTTTCGAGACCTCAAGCTGGCCAATCCGCTCGCCCACGCGACGAACGGGGAGGAGGCCCTGGCCTACCTGGCCAACGACGACAATCCGAAGCCCTGTGTCATCCTGCTGGATTTGAATATGCCGAGGATGAACGGCGTGGAGTTCATGAGGGTCGCCAAGGCCGATCCCGTCCTGCGGAAGATCCCGGTCATCGTGTTCACCACGTCGCGAGACGACCGCGACATCGTCGAAAGCTACCGGCTCAGCGTCGCCGGCTACATCGTCAAGCCGGTGGACTACCGGAAATTCGTCGAAGCCATCCGCATGATCGACCTCTATTGGACGATCAACGAACTGCCCGAGGGCTGTGTCGCCGTCGGGTCCGCAGCGTGCGACGCCGGGTCGTGACGTGACCGTGTGCCCGCGGGATTACGGTCCGATCGGTGGCACCCTGGCCCGACGGTTCTGGACGCGGAACTGTCGCGGCGTCGCGCCCGCCAGCGACTTGAACGTCCGCGTGAAGTAGCTCGGGTTGTTGTAGCCCGCCTGGAAGCAGATGTCCGTGCAGCTCTGGTCCGTGCCCAGCAGCAGTTCCTTGGCCCGCTCGATCCGCACCTCCGTCACGTAGTCCATCAGCGTGACCCCCATCTGGTCCTTGAACAGGTGCGCGAGTCGGGACACGCTCAGGTGGCAGGACCGCGCGATCTGGGCCAGCGAGATCGGCTTGTCGAAGTTGGCGTCGATGTAGCTGATCGCCGGGCGGATCTGCGTCATCTTCCCGGCGTCCTGCGAAGCGTACACCAGCTCGATGAACTCGTTCAACGCCGTGCTGAGCCAGGCGCACAGGTCCTCCTGCGTGTCGATCTGCATGAGCCGGTTGACGTAGGCGAGGTTCTTTTCGAGCATCGTATTGACGTCCACGCCGCCTTCGACCGCCGAACGGCTCAGCACGCTGAGCAGCTCCAGCAGACGGACCTTCAGGATGCCCAGGTCGCCCAGGTCCTTGAACAGGATCGTGCCGAGGATCGAGTTGAGGATCTCTCGGGCGCCGGTGCGGTCGCCGATCTTGACCTTCTGCAGCAGGGCCCGTTCGTTCTCGAGCGGGTACTTCCACTGGGCTCCCTGTTTTTTCCGCTCCTGGATGAACTCGCCGAGCTCCGATTGCTGACGGGATCGCTGCCTCCGCCAGCGGATCACCTTGGCGTCGAAGCCGCCGACCTCGTAGAGCAGGTCGAAGAGGAATTCCGCCGCGGCGTGGATCGGACGGCCTCGCACCACCGCCAGATCGCCCAGCGCTTGCGCCAGGTCCTGCCCTGCGAGGGGAATGCCATCCAGTCGGCTTGCCACGTCCTCGACCAGGATCTGCGTCGCCGGCTCCCAGAGGCACTTGCCGAAGAAGACGCCGCCGCACACGAGGTCCCGATCCACGATGGGCACGCACACCAGCACGATCCCCGCGTGGCAGATCGTGATGAACGGTTGGCCGGTCTGGGCGGCCATCTCGATGGCCCGCCTGCGTTCCGCGTCGCACCGCCGGAAACCCTCGGGATCGCGTTGCACGAGCCGGCAGAACCCCGGCCGACAATCCCCGCTGCACAGGCTCTCCACCGGCGCGCCGTCCGGCCCGGTCGTCTCCAGTCCGAGCTCGAACCGCCTGCGGAACTCCCGCTCGATCCGCCCGAACTTCTCCGGCGTGAGGATTTCCAACCTTTTCGACTGTTCAGCCATTCCGACGCTCCAACCGTAGCAAGATAGTGCCATTATACACCCTCTTTGCAGTACAGGAATGGCAAAACGAGGCTCCGTGCCATGGATGCCAAGGAGAAATTGCTGTCGTCGATGGCGGTGGGTGCCATGCTTACGCTTGCGTAAGCATGTTCCTGAGGTGGAGAAGACATGCCCACGCAAGCGTAAGCATGG
>CAZDTD010000224.1:0-5960 GCA_964507995.1 uncultured Pirellulales bacterium
GCCATGTTCGCCAGGGCGGCTTCCTTCTCCGCTCCCGACAGCTTGGGAATCGACTTGCCCACCCGGTTCTTCTCGGTCGCGATCTCCTGGAGCCGGGCCTTGATGTCCCGGAGCCGGTTGTCGATTTCGAGCAGTCGGGGGATGTCGGCGTCGATTCGTTTGTTTTTCGCCGCCTGGATATACAGATCTGGATTCTCTCGAATCAGTTTGATGTCGATCATAGCCATTCGCCTCGCAGAGGGCTGCCGCAGAGACAGACCCTATGACACTCGCTTCGAGCCCTCTTCACTGTATTGTTTCAGGATCACGACGTTGTTCTGGCCGCCGAAACCGAAGGACTCTTTCATCACCACGCGAACGGGCATTTTCCGCGGCACGTCCGGCACGTAGTCCAGGTCCAGCTTGGGATCGGGATCGTGCAGGTTCGTCGTGGGGGGCACGACGCCGTCCCGAATCGCCAGGACCGCCGCGACCAGCTCGGCGGCGCCCGCCGCGCCGATCAGGTGGCCCAGCATGCTCTTGATGCTGCTGGCAGGGACCTGTTTGGCCCGGTCGCCGAAGACGGCCTTGATGGCCAGGGTCTCGATCGAGTCGTTTTCCTGCGTGCTGGTGCCGTGCGTGTTGACGTAGTCGATGTCCTCAGGGGTCAAGCCGGCGTCCGCGATGGCGGCTTGCATCGCCAGGATTGCGCCCCGGCCCTCCTCGTGCATATCCGTCACGCGGAAGGCGTCGGAACTGGAGCCGTAGCCGACGACTTCAGCCAGGATGCGAGCCCTGCGTTTACGGGCGGAGGTCAGCGATTCCAGGATCAGGATTGCCGCGCCTTCGCCGATCACAAACCCGTCCCGGCTCCCGCTGAACGGGCGGGACGCAGTTTGCGGGCTGTCGTTGCGACGCGACAGGGCGGTGAGCAAGTTGAAGCCGGTGATTCCCAGCGGATGGATCATCGAGTGGGCTCCGCCTGCGATCATGACGTCGGCATCGCCCCGGCGGATGAGCATCATCGCCTCGCCCACCGCCTGTGTGCTGGCGGCACAGGCCGTCAGGCAGCTTCTTACGGGACCCCTGGCCCCGGTCAGAAGCGAGAGGTGGGCCGCGGCCATGTTCGGCTCCTGTTCGAGTTCCTTGGCCGGCTTCATGTGTTCCATCGCGAAGCGGATGGTCTGGGGCCAGTTCAACTGCTGCTGTTGTGCGTTCCATCCGGCGACGAGGGACCCAAAGAACGCATCGTTGTCGAACGAGCCTTCGCCTGCACCGAGGTAGATTCCCATCCGGGTGCGGTCGATCCCGTCGTTCGGATGGGCGGTCTCCACGTCCAGGCCCGCCTGTTTGCAGGCCTGCGCCGCTGCGCCAAGAGCGAACCCCGAGCTGCGGCTGCACTTTTCGTGCAGTTGTGGTTGGCGGATGCACTGGCGGAAATCGTAATCCTTCACTTCCGCGTCGAACGTCGTGGGGAACGTCGAGGCATCAAAGACCGTTGTGAAGTCGATACCACTGCGGCCGGACAGTATCCCTTCCCAGAAGGTGTCCACGTCATTGCCGAGCGGACAGACGATGCCGGTTCCCGTGATGACGACGCGTTCTTGTGTGGTCGGAGTCTTCATCTACTTTGCACCGTCCCCCTCGAAAGCCTTCAGCGCCACCGCTGCGGTCTGTCCGCCGTGGGTGTAGCTGCAGCACAAAGCCCGGCGAATCCGGCCTTCCCGCCGCTCCGTCGGAATATTCAGATCGCAGCCGGCCGCAGGCTTTGTGAAGTTTCTGGCCGGCGGAATGACGCATTCGTTCATGGCACGCACCGCCGCAATCACATCGATCGCGCCGGCCGCTGCGCCCGTGGCGCTCAACATGCTCTTGGTGGGCCACACGGAGATTCGTTCGGTCGCCGATCCCAGAGCGGCTTGCAGTCCTCGGGTCTCCGCCAGGTCGTCCTGCGGAATCGCCGTGCCGTGCGGGATAATCAGGTCCAGGTCCTCGGGACCGATGCCCGCGTCGGCCAGGGCTTTCTCGACGGCGATTCGAATCCCCGTGCCGTCCGGCTCCAAGTGTTCGTACGCTGGATTGAGGCTGTGACTCTGCCCGATTCCCTCCACTTCCGCCAGGATCTTCGCGTTGCGGGACTGGGCGTGGTCGAGCGACTCCAGTACGAGGATTCCCGCGCCCTCGCCGCAGACCATTCCAGCCGCATCGACGTCAAACGGTCTGCACGCGGTCTCCGGCGCATCGTTGCGGCCTCGCACGGTTCTATAAAGCTGATTCTGGCGGACGAGCACCATCATGTTGATCTTCGCTTCGGCCGCTCCCGCCAGCGCGATATCGGCGCCGCCGCGAGCGATGATTTGAGCCGCCTCACCGATCGCCAAATGGGCCGACGCCTCGGCGCAGGTGATCGTGTTGCTCGGGCCCTGGATGTCGTGGATGATTCCAATGTGGCAGGCCAGCATGTTGGGCAGATACTTCAGCAGCCACAGGGGCGTGATGTGCGAAAGCCCGTCCTTGCCCCACTTGTGGAGGTCGAATTGTCCGTCGGTCGTGCTGACGCCCACGGCGGGACCCAGCTCGGTCAGATCGCAACTGATCATTCCTGAACCCAGCGTGATCCCGATCCTCGTCGGATCGACCGTCACCTTTTCCGGATCGACGCCTTTGGTGACAAGGCCACTGGAGGCGACGGCCTCTTTGGCCGCGATGACCGCCAGCTCGATGTCCCGGCACATCAGTTTGACCGCTTTGCGGAAACTCTTTGGGACGTGGTCCTGAATCCGATAAGGCGGGACCTCGCCGCCCAGCTCGCAGGGGAATCCCGTGGGGTCGAAGGCCTTGATTCGGGCGATGCCGCAACGTCCGGCGGACAGGCCCGCCCACGTCTCCTCGACGGTCAAGCCGAGGGGGGTGACCGCCCCGAGCCCGGTGATGACTACACGCTGCGTCGTCATGCGTCGGGCCCCTTTGATTGCGTTCCGGCCTGCCTTTGACTGTTCACGACCTCCCGAAGCAGGGTCGTGAACAAGCCGGTGAAGACGAAGTTCTCCTCGGGAAATCTCTTCCCCGCCAGGTTCTGGTCGATGTGGCTGAACATCAGGTCGATCTCCGCGATCAGTTGGTCGCCGCGTGTGATTCGTCCTGTTGTGCTCGCGGCCTCCGGCGTGAGAGCCCCCATGCAGGCCTCGAGTCGCAGGCTGTCGCCCGGCGCGACGTAGTCGAAGAAGACCGCCTTGCTGATCTTCGCCAGCACGACCTTTTCCTTGAAGTCCCGCGCCTGGCCCACGAGGATGCCGGCCGTCTGGGCCATGGCCTCGATCATCAGGCATTCCGGCATGATGGGAAAGCCGGGAAAATTATCGTGCAGATGCTCTTCGGCCAGGGAGACGTTCTTGACGGACACCGCCCGCCGACCGCTCTCGAACTCAACGAACTTGTCGATCCAGATCCAACGCATGAGAACTCATATGAAAACGGACGGCGGGATGGACATGATCCCGCCGCAGAATCTCTGTTCCAACCGCCCCGGTTATGCGGGGTTCAGACGGCTGTCCAGGTAATTGACGATGGCATTGACTGTGAACAAGTTCGGGAGCTTGTTGATGTCCGGGTCCTTCTCGAATTCAGTCAGGTTAGTGTGCGGGACCCTCGCTCGAAGCTCGGCGAGCCCTTTGTCCGTGAGCTTGCCGTTGCTGACGAGTTCCGCATCGTTCATGAGCCCCTCGACCGGAAACAGCTCTTCACGCGGCACTTTCATCCCGAACGCCTTCTCCAGGCGAAAGACAATGTCCAGGAAGTCGATGCTCTCGGCGCCGAGATCGCCCATCAGCGTGGCTTCGGGCGTCACTTCGTCCTCATCCACTCCGAGCGCGTCTACGAGAACCTCTTTCACCTTCTGGAAAACCTCATCCCGACTCATGGCCATGGCTGGTACTACCTCCGGTCTGTGTTTCTTTGAAAATCCTTCTTCACGACCGCGATCAACTCTGCTGCGTGAGCAGGCTGTAGCGGGTCTTCATCGCTTGAATCACCTGGGCGTCCGTTGCGGCCATCGCTGGGGTGCGGTCCGCCAGGTTGAAATGCCTCAGGCCGAACCTCGCATCCAGGATCTTCTCTCCATCGGCAATGCCCAGGCCGGTGAAGCTGCTGACGTTCTCTTCGATGACCTTGGCCTGCACCGTGTACTCGATCCGCGATCCGGGCGTCAGGAAACTCTTGTACTTCACGTTCCGGGCCTCTTCGAGCAGAACCATGCTGTGAGCGAAGTTCTCCGTCTTGCGGACGAGCCAACTCGCCGATTCCACGAGTCCCTGCAACAGCAGCACACCCGGCAGCACCGGGAACGTGGGGAAATGGTCCCCCAGATACTCCTCGGCCAACGACACGCATTTCACCGCGGTGAGCGTCTTGCCTTCTTCAAACGAAACGATCTTATCTATCAGTATGTACTTCATGCACTTGGTATTCTATATACCTTAAGGCCACTCAATGCAAACCCGCGTCATTTTAGTGGCTCCTGACTGTTTTTCCACTGTTTTTTCGTTTTTTGCGCGGATCGAGGACCCGAGCCGCGGGCAAACGAGATTGAAAAGGGGCGAAACGCGAGTATACTTGACTCCATGATAGTCAGAAACGCACGAATTGCGGACGCCAAGGGAATCTGCTCGCTCATCAGCTACTATGCCGAGCACGACAAGATGCTCTTTCGCGCCCTGGCCGACGTTTATGAGAACCTTCAGACCTTTACCGTCGTGGAGAAGGACGGCAAACTGATCGGCTGCTGCGCCCTGGAAGTGATCTGGTCGGACCTCGCCGAAATCAAGTCGCTGGCCGTCGGATCGGAGGACCGGGGAACCGGCGTGGGCACCGCATTGGTTTCCGCGGCCGTCGAACAGGCTCGCCAGCTTGGGGTTCCAAGGGTCTTCGCGTTGACCCTCGAACCGAAGTTTTTCGAGCGGGTCGGGTTCCGGATCGTGACAAAGGAAGAGCTGCCCATGAAGGTTTGGAGCGACTGCGCTCGGTGTCCGAAGCAGGATGAGTGCGACGAAATCGCCGTGATCCGGGATCTAACAACGGGTCGGTGAAATCTCCAGGTTGTTGCCGGCCGGTTTATGCGATCTGCCTTCGCTGGAACAAAGCCACTGCGAGTGCAAGGATTCCCAGGGTGTAGCACAGTGCGTACGATGCGCCGATGAGGAGATAGCGGAAGGGCACCACGCTGCCCTCGTAGATGGCGTCGCTGATCCAGAAGACCTGCAGATTCGGGACGAGGAAACGACCGATCTGGGCCCATAGGTGCGCATCGGCGAATCGTCCGAACACCCAGTCGCTGATCAGGCCCAGGAGGAACACGCCGATACAGGCGGAGAGGGTCACGACGATGTTGAAGCGGGACGAAATGGCCACCGCGATGGCCGCGATGACCACAGCCCCCAGGAACAGCAGGATCGAGGCATAGATGTCGAATCGGCTGATGCTGTTCTTGGTCGGGTTGAACTGCCAATCTCGGTCGATCAACGCCAGGAAGATCAAGGCCAGCGTACCGAGGAGGGCTGCGATGACTACGGCGGTGGACGAAAACTTCCAGTCGTAGGCGTAATTGAAGAACGCGCTTAGCAGGACGGTCGCGACCGCAACCGTTGCGGCCGAACCGACGACGGTCCAGTCGTGGGTGTCCGAAGCGGTGGATAGGACACCGTGCCGGATGGTCATCAGCAAGGCGATTGTGCACAGATAGTGGGCCAGCGCGACGGCGCCGACGACGCCGAGGAACTTGGCGAGGATGAATATGGGACGCTGCACGGGCTTGGTCAGCACCGTCAGGATGGTTTTATTCTCCATCTCGATCGATACGGCCCCAGCGGCCGAAAAGATGGCCACGAACAAGCTCGTGATAAGGAGCGTAGAAAGCCCAAGCTCTCGCAGCAGTTTGTTGTCGTCGTCCATGGTGTACATCGACAGGGCCGGACTGACGAGAAACA
>CAZDTD010000225.1:0-2047 GCA_964507995.1 uncultured Pirellulales bacterium
GGGTTGTAATCGCGGCCGACGACGAGAAGATCGTCCAGGCCGCCAGGGAGTTCGGGGCCGAGTGCGTCCTGACCTCGCTCAAACATAACAGCGGGACGGATAGAATCGCCGAGGCAGTCGGCCACAGCGACGCAGATATCGTGGTCAACGTCCAAGGCGACGAGCCGCGAATCGACCCCGACCATATCGACTATCTCGCCCGCCTGCTGATCGACCACCCCGACTGCCCTATGGCGACCCTGGCCGCTCCATTTACGTCGGCGGATCAAGTGGCTGACCCGAATGCCGTGAAAGTCATTACTCATGTGTCCCCCCCGCCCTCGGGGGTGACTGATACCCAGCCGAGGGCGGCTGGGCCACATCTCACCACTAACCAAACCGCAAAGGCGATCTACTTTTCCCGCTCGGTGATTCCCTACGACCGGGACCGGGCGGGCGTGGGCGATGTGGGCAATTATCTGCGTCATATCGGAATTTACGCCTATCGCAGGGATTTCCTGCTGACGATCACGTCGTTGCCGCAGACGCCTCTGGAGAAGCTCGAAAAGCTCGAACAGCTCCGGGCCATCGAAAACGGCTACACGATTCTCGTCGGCAAGGTCGAGCGCACCTGCGAAGGCATCGACACGCCCGAGCAATATGCAGCGTTTGCGAAACAATGGAGAAGAAGTCGCTGAGTGCAGGGAGACACGAAGAACGCATTACTATGGCTGACGCACAGACCAAGATGGAAGGCAAGACGCTGAAGTGCTGGGAGGACTTCGAGGAAGCCGCCTTGCGAGCGATTTCCAGCACTGCCGAGTTGGAAGAGCGGAAAGGGGGTCATGTCAGCCACCCCCTCTTTAGGGGCGTCTCTGATTCCACGAAGCCTTTGCAGTCATCACTTGACAGATTAGGAAAGGTTACGACTCTTTCGGCATATCATCACACAATCAAAGTAGTTCATAGACACGTCGAAACCGTGACCGGCAAAGAATGGCATCTGGATACAAGTGTACATCTTGGGGAGTTCGTTCTGCCAGCCTATGAGTTCATGGCGTACCTGAGGCAAAATGGTTTTCCTTCGCCCTTGCTCGACTGGACCAGATCTCCATATATTGCCGCCTTCTTCGCTTTCAGAAACATATACCACGATCCGACAGGTAATGAAGACAGTGTCTCAATCTTCATGTTCAGGGAATACTGTGGGGAGGGAAAGAGTGGGATTTCGCAGAGACCTCATATTCATGGTCTGGGGCCTTGTATAGCGACCTGTCCAACGCATTATCTCCAGCAAAGCGAGTATTCAATCTGTGTCCGCAAAGATAATGGAGAAATATGCTTTGCCGACTACGAGGACGTCAGAAACGAAGACGAACAGGACGTTCTGATCAAATACAACATTCCGGCATCTGAACAGGCAAAGGTACTCAGAAAACTGGACGCGATGAATATTACTGCGTACTCGCTGTTTCAGTCTGAATCCAGTCTCATGGATACGCTGGCTATCCGCGAACTCGTCCTGGAGAAGGAATAATGGCATGGGGCATTGGGTCTTTCGCTCATTTTTTGGTGAAGACATTACCCATGACCGGGGACGCTGTCCCCGGACCCCTGGCATTTTTCGCTTTACGCCAGCAGCATGGCGTGAGAGCAAGGCGATGCCACCATGCCGACGGCATCGCCCATGCCACTGGACTGCTACGGCGCTCGGGGTGCTTGCCAGCAGAGCCCTATCCTCCGCAGCAGCACACCCAGACTACTCACGATGGCTTTGCGTGGCAAGCGGCAAGTTAAAGACAGCCTCCATGCTATTGGCCCAAAGCGAAAAATGCCGGGGTTTGGGGCAGAGCCCCAAGGAGTCAATGAGTAGTGGATGAACTCGGATGAGTCAGTAACGTGGTGACAATAGGGTCGGTATTGGCCGAACGGAAACAGAGTCTCTGTACTACGTTGGCCTTTGCCGAATGATATCACAGAGAACGTAGGATCACCTGGACGGTAGAATAGAACTGTAGAGCATGGTACAAATTGAGGTTGGTTCTCAGATGGTGGATAGCAAAGAGCT
>CAZDTD010000225.1:2147-5935 GCA_964507995.1 uncultured Pirellulales bacterium
TGTAGAGCATGGTACAAATTGAGGTTGGTTCTCAGATGGTGGATAGCAAAGAGCTTTTGACGAAGATCACCGACACATCGACGGACAGCGAATTCTTCGCGCCGATGCCGGCGAACTACAAGAAGGGCAAGACCCGCTACGTGTTCGTCATGGGCACGGTCATGAGCGGTCTGGGCAAGGGGATCTTCTCCTCGTGCTTAGCCAAGCTCCTGCAGGACAAGGGGTTGAAGGTCGCGCCGATCAAGCTGGAAGGCTATCTCAACATCGACTCCGGCACGCTGAACCCCTTCCGTCACGGCGAAGTCTTCGTCCTCGACGACGGCATGGAAACCGACATGGACCTCGGCACCTACGAGCGAATCCTCGACCAGGACCTGGGCAAGGCCAACTTCGCCACGAGCGGGCAGATCTTCAGCTCCGTGCTCCACAAGGAGCGGCACGGCGACTACCTCGGCCGGGACGTGCAGATGATCCCCCACGTGACCGGCGAAGTGAAGTTCCGCCTGCGGCAACTGGCCGCCGAGAGCAAGGCGGACGTCGTCTTCGTCGAGATCGGCGGCACTGTCGGCGACCTGGAAAACGCCTATTTCATCGAGGCAATGCGCGAGTTGGCCTATGAAGAAGGGCCCAACAGCACCTGTTGCGTCGCGCTGACCTACATCCTCGAGCCGCCGGCTCTGGGCGAGCAGAAGTCGAAGGCCGCCCAGCTCGGCATCAAGCAGGTGATGCAGCTCGGAATCCAGCCGGACATCATCGTCTGCCGGGCGACGAACCCCGTCAACGAGAAGGCCCGCCAGAAGATCAGCGTCTACAGCAACGTCCCGCTGGAGCGGGTCGTCAGCCTGCACGATTCGACCAGCATCTACACAATCCCGGCGATGCTCCGCGAGCATGGCCTGGATTTCGAGGTCCTGCGACTGCTCAAGATCGAGGACCGGATCAACCTGCGCCACGAGCGGAAGGCCTGGGCCAAATGGTGCGATTTCACCGACAAGATCGGGGCCGCCAAGTATGAGACGACGATCGGCATCACCGGCAAGTACACCTCCGTCCGCGACAGCTACGCGTCGATCATCAACGCGCTGGAGCACGCGGGCATCGCGCTGGGCTGCGACGTGAAGATCAAATGGATCGAGACGACCTCGATCACGGACGCCAACGCCGCCAAGCACCTGGCCGGCGTGGACGGCATCATCGTCCCCGGCGGGTTCGGCGCCCGCGGGTCGGAGGGCAAGATCGCCTGCGTGAAGTACGCCCGCGAGAACAACCTGCCTTACCTGGGCCTGTGCTTCGGGTTCCAGATGGCGGTGATCGAGTTCGCGAGGAACGTGTGCGGCCTGAAGAACGCCAACAGCACGGAGCTGGACGCAAACACGCCGGAGCCGGTGATCGACATCCTGCCCGAACAGAAGAAGATCGAGGGCCTCGGCGGCAACATGCGCCTGGGGGGCCGGGACATCCAGATCGCGCCCAAGACCATCGCCTGGGACCTCTTCGGACGCAAGGACACCGTGCGGATGCGGTTCCGACACCGGTATGAGGTCGATCCGAAGTACATCGATCTCCTGCAGAAGAACGGCCTGGTCTTCTCGGGCAAAGCGCCCGATCAGCCGATCATGCAGATCCTGGAACTGCCGAACCACCCGTTCTTCATGGGGACTCAGGCGCATCCCTGCCTGACCTCGCGGCCGCTGCGACCGCAACCGATGTTCGTCGGCCTGGTGGCGGCCGCCATGAAGAGGCGCCACCTGGACGGCAACCTGCCGAACAGCGTCGAGGCGGCGAAGAAGGTCAACGCCTCCGCGGAGGCGTAAAACGTCCTCTCGGTCCGATTTGTCCTATGGGTCCTATCGGACAAATCGGACTCATAGGACCTATGGGACATTCTCATCCGGCGAACCTGCGATCTGCGTCTTGAGCTGCTCGACTTCCTGTCGGAGCCGGGCGTTTTCGTGCATGAGCTTGGTCGTCACACCGGCGACCCGCTCGGCGATCCCGGTTTCGAGGTCTTTCTGGAGAGCCTCGATGCGAGTCTTGCAGCGAGCCAGTTCCTCGTCCCGCTCCTGGAGTTCCCGAGCGTGTTTCTCGCGAAGGGCCTCGATCTCGGCCTGGCACGCAGCCAGTTCCTTCTGCAGGTCCGCGCTCTGGGCCGCCAGGAGTCTCGCCTGCTTCTCGTTCGGGACCTGCGACTTCTGCTGCGAACATCCGGAGACAATCACCGCGACGACGACCCCTGCGATGACCGCCACAATCGCGTTCTTCATCTCTATCCTCATTTGAAGAGAGCCGCCAGACGGTCCTTCTCGTGCGGACCGATACGGTTCCGGTTCGTCCACACCGCCAGCTCCAGGCTCTTGCGGCAGGGACAGTCCTCCTCGACGAGCGTCTCCTCGCTGGCCAGCAGCGCCTGGATCAACGCCAGGCAGTTGTTCGTGGCGGTCTTCATGTTCGAGATGATCTCTTCGAGCAGTCCCTGCTTGCCCTTGGTCTTGTCGTGCGGACGCCAGCAGTCGTAGTCGCTGACCAGCGCGATCAGGGCATAGCACATCTGCGCCTCGCGGGCGAGCTTCGCCTCGGGCATGGCGGTCATGCCGATCAGGCTGCCGCCCCAGATGCGGTGCATCAACGACTCGGCCCGGGTCGAGAACTGCGGACCCTCCATGCAGACGTACGTGCCGTCCGAATGGGTCGTGATGTCCAGCGTGGGAGCGACGTGCAACAGGGTCTCTTTCAAACGGGAGCAGACAGGCTGGGACATCTCGCAATGCACGGCCCCGAATTTGTCGAAGAACGTGCTCCGGCGTCGAAACGTCTTGTCGATGAACTGATCCACCAGGACGAGATGTCCCGGCGCGATCTTTTCCTGCAGCGAGCCCACTGCCCCGCTGGCGATCACCGCGTGGACGCCCAGCGACTTCAACGCGTAGATATTCGCGGCGTACGGGACTTCGCTCGGCGAGAGCGTGTGCCCCTCGCCGTGACGACTGAGGAACGCAATCCGCCGGCTGCCCAGCGTGCCCAGGAGGATGGGCCCGCTCGGCTTGCCGAACGGCGTCTCAACCTCCCGAAATTCGACCCCTGTCAACTGACCCGCGAGCGTATCGCCCAGGCCCGTGCCGCCGATGATGCCAACCAACTCACCTGCCATGAATCACTCCTTTCTGACGGGCCATCATAGCGGCTGAGTTCCCGGCTGTCATCCTGGAAAGGCGAATCGGACTCAGGGAATATATGGGATGTGCGCCGGACGCAGTTTGAACCAGCCGCAAGTCCAGCCGTAATAGCAGGAAATCCGCATTCTTTAAGGAGTTTGGGACGTATGGATCTGGTCGTTACCGTCAAAGAGGTCAAGGGGCATTGCCCCGTCCACAAGGTGGGCGATTCCTTCACCCTGAAAGCCTGTTACCAGCTCGTCAGCGAGATCCCCCTCTGCATGCACGGCCTGGCGTCCCTGATGCCCTGGTACAACGCCCTGCGGGTCTCCGAGCCCGAGGCGTGGGGGCTCGACGGCAAGCAGGACAAGAGCAAGGCCTACTTCCAATGCCCCGACGTCTGCCAGTACACCGGCGGCGGAACCGTCGTCTACGAGATCAGCAAAGTCGGGGCGTGACACAGGACGCGGGATCGGAAAAAGGCAGATCGGGCCTGCTTTGGGGGGGAAATCTCCCTCTTCGATTTCCCCCCCAAAGTCTTTGTCATACCTCGGGAGTCTCAGCCTCTCTATTCTTCAACGAAATCGAACCAAGAGATTTCGTTGAAGAATATAGGCCCGATCTGCCTTTTTCCGA
>CAZDTD010000226.1:0-5919 GCA_964507995.1 uncultured Pirellulales bacterium
CGGCCAGGATGTTCTGCTGCACCGGCAGGTCGGCAACTCTGGCGATGGTCATCTTGCCATTGACATACCACCCCCACTGGCCCGCCTGGCGAATGTCGGCGTATTTCCCGGTCGCCTCGGTCACGGTAATGAGGGCATCGGGACCGTCGTTCACCGCGACCCCAAAGGAACACACGATGTTGCCGTCCGCGTCGAAGGTCGCATTGGCCGCGTTGACATCGCCAACGAAGGTGCCCGAGACATCGCCCTTGATCTGACCTGCAATCTCGGTCTCGGTGGCATCGCTGTAGCCGGTGAAGGTGATGTGGCCGCCAAACGGGGACCTCAACACCATGTCCTCGTCGACGCTGGGAGCGCCGGACGTGACGGTTTCCAGTCTCCCGGACACGTTCTCTCCCAGGAACTTTGCGTTCACAGTGGCCGGACACTCTCGCCACGGCCACGGACCGCCGGTCCACGTCTGTTCCCACGCGCCGCCGGCAGCGCCGAAGCTCGTCGCGACACCCGTTCCGTACTCGCAGAAGGACTGCGGCTTCATGCTCTCGACCGGCTCGTACTGCCCGCTGAACGCGAAATCGCCAACGCCTCCAATCAGCGCGACTTTTCCCCCCAAGGCCGACATGATGTTCGTCTGGAGTTCGACCCCCTCCATCAGAGGCGCCGCATACAATCCGCCGAATTCGATCCGCCAGTCTCCGGCCTGTTTGATGTAGGCAAAGACCCCGGTTGCTTCAGTCAGGGTCATGGCGAGCTCGGGGCCGGGCGGCCGGAAGGGCACAAGGAACATACCGACGCCCTCATCCACGAGGACACGCGATGCGTTGATATCAGCGATATTCTGCCCCACGCTGCTGAGAACCATCGTCCCTATCGCAACATTGGCATTGTTCTTGTCACGGGCGGTGAGGGTCAGCGTACCTGCGAGCGGGAGGGTTGCGACCAGATCGGCGCTGACTGTGGCGGCGGCCGTTGTGCGGAGTGCCCAAACGCCTGACACATTAGAACCCAGTATGGGCTCACCCTCATTTGCGCTCCACGTCCAGGGCCCCTGTCCCCAGTTGATCTGCCAGGTGCACTTTCCTGCAACCAGTTCGAGGGTTGCACCCGATCCGTAGTCGGCGAAAGGTACGGGCTCTGCAGCGGCACACGGCGTCAACACTCCACCCGCCAGAAACATCAAGAACCATATTCTGTACTTCCTCATGTCGATTCCTCCTTACCTTCGTGTCCCCGATTCGATAACGCAAGTACTACACACTTTGTCTGAGCTTCATTCCCGCAGCGCCGAGACCCAGGAAGCCGAGCAAGGCCGCGCCGGGGAGCGGGACGGGGGCCACGTAGACTTGCCCAGAGAGTCTCTCTTCGAACTTCCCCCACCGATCATAGATGCCTGCCCAGAGTGTGTTCGGCACGCTCTCATACATCGTGTATAAAGGCGACACAGGAGTGGACCCGTGATGAATCGGGCCCTCCCCATACACCGTTGTCACGTAGCTCCCCGTGGAATAGTCCGCATTGAGCCTGTAATAGTCAGCCTTGAGCCCGCTTGCATAGTCGCCCAGGGTATCATCGAAATAACGCATGTCATCCAGGCCTATGACTACGAATGTGTCTGTCATCTCGTAGAACGCAATGACATTGGTGCCCCATCTGTTCTTGAATACGATCTCGACGTCATGCCATCCGGAAGTCAGATCCAGAACCCCCGTGCGGTTCCAGGCCTCTCCGCCTGAATCAATGTGCAGCACTTCCGTACCATCGATTGTCAGTGTGCCATAGTCGTCAACGTCCAGGGCGTATTCGACCATTTCTCCTTTCGATATTGTCCCGGCACACAGTACGCACACAATGATTCCTCCCACATATCTGTTCATCTTGTTCTCCTTTCTTCAAACAAAAATCTCGTGTCTGCATACGTCGTCGTATGCACTCCTCATGAACGCGGAGGTCCCACCGAAAGCCCAACCGCGCAATCTTATCCAACGGGGTTCTGAGTCACACCCGGAGCCCGTACCGGATCTCCGCGTGCCGTATGCAATACGCGGATGAGGGCAAAATCTCGCCGAGGGCCGAGAAAATCTGGAGAATTTGTCGCGTATCTTCAGTTTACGGCCGTCACAGGGTACAATGGTCGCTGTGGTGAACCGGCAGAGGCGCCGGCTCATCGGGAGATTGGCAGACGATGACGGGAGGGACCAGACAGATGGCCAAGCCATACGATCATACGTCCATGGGTGGGGCGGCGCGGGAGTTTCCACCCACGCAGTGGACGCGGATACTCAGTGGTGAAAGACGGGACGCCCTGCTGGCAGAGTTGTGCCAAGCGTATTGGAAGCCCATCTACTGTTATCTTCGCACCAAAGGCTTCGGCAACGAGCAGGCGAAGGACCTCGTGCAAGGGTTTTTCAGCGAGAAGGTGCTGGGCGAGGAACTCCTTCGCAACGCGGACCCCGAACGAGGGCGGTTCCGCAGCCTCCTGCTGTGTGCTGTCCACAACTATGCGATCAGCGTACAAAGGGCCGAGAAGCCCTGCCGATCCCTCGACGAGGACCGCGAGTGCCCGAGTCCGGCGGGCGATCCGGAGGCGGCGTTCGACCGCGCCTGGGCGGACCAGCTCCTTCAGGAGGTTCTCAAGGAACTGAAGTTGGAGTGCTCTGCACGCGGCAAGTCTACGCACTGGTGCGTGTTCCGCGACTGGCTCCTGGAGCCGGGCACAGACGAGGACAGGCGGCGGATGGACGCCATCTGTGCCAGGCACGGCGTCGCGGACACGTCCACCGCCTACCACATGGTGGAGAACCTCAAGCGACGGTTCCGCGCGATCTTGCGGGATCGCCTGGAACCCCTGGCCGGTCCTGGAGGCGAGGTGGAGGAGGAAATCGGCAGATTCATCGATGTCTTCTCCGCCGGTCCGGCGAGAAAATGAGTATTCCTACGTATATCCTATACACCAGACCACGAAGACGCATTTGAAAGGTCTGTAAAGATCGAAACCACGAAGGACACGAAGAGCACGAAGTGAGAAGGTAGACTCGCCTGTCACATCGACGAGACCATTTCCGGCCTTCGTGTATCCTTCGTGTTCTTCGTGGTAGAAACCTCCTGGTTGCGGCCGGAGACTGTTGGCGATGGATGGACAAGACGGCAACCTGGAACTGAACGACGGGCAGAAGACCCGCCTGCTGGGTCTGGGTCTGGAGCCGGACCGGCCGGTCCCGGTGCCCGACGAGGATGAGCAGCGGGGCGACCTGCTCTGCGACCTCCTGCGGCGTCCGATCCCGGCGGATGGGCTCGCGCCGCGGGAATCGCCTTCGATCCTCGGGCAGTCGTGCCCTCCCTTTCGGGCGGTCGCTGGGCCGCCCTTGCGGGAACTGCTCCTGGACCCCAAGACCGACATCGCGGTGCTGCGGAGGATCAAGGAGTGCGCCAAGACGATGGGACAGAAGGCTGGGTCGGAAGCAGAGAAGGATGCATTCCTGGCCGTCTATCTCGCGGCCATCGCCGCCGCGGGGCTCTTTCACTCCGACCGGATCACAGAGCACTCCGACGCGGATGCCGCTCGCTTCTTCGAGTTCTTCGCCCGCCGGCCCTGGATGCCGAGCGATCTCGTTGATCTGTTCCGGAAGGCGATATTTTCATGCCAGGAGGCAAAGGCGAGCGGTGACGCGTGAGATGTCGCCCATTATTGCGACCTTGGCGATGTCATGGTGATTGTCCGTTCGGCAGTCTCTTCCCCGCAGCATCTATCTCCTCCCACGATGGGGCTCGCCAGAGGCGGAACCTGCCTTCGCCGTCAGAAGCGGCCAGCCACCGTCCATCCGGAGAAAAGGCAATAGCTGCAGATCCAGAACCCTGTCCCGGTAGCATCACAAGCTCACGGAAAGTCGACAGATCCCAGAGCTTGACAGCCTCTTGACTGGTGCCACCGGTAGCCAATCGGAGACCATCGGGGGAGAACGTCACCGCGTGAACACCCTGCATGTGACCTTTGAACGCCGCAACCGGTTGGAATGATGACACATCCCAAATCGCCAGTGTGCCGTCTATGGCGGCACTGGCAGCCTGCGAGCCGTCATCCGAAAAGGCAACCGCCATCACCTTATGCCGGTGGCCGGCGTTCGTCGTAGCCAGAAGTCCTCCCGTCTCCGCGTTCAGCCAGCGCACAGCCCCCACGTCACCAACCAATAAGCGGCGACCATCCGCCGATACAACCACCGACTGAAAAGGTCCCACGTCGAAGGTTCGGACGGCTTGCCACGTAAGGGTGTCCCGCCAGATCGCCTGTCCTCTGGTGTTAACGGAGAACAACCGCCTGCCGTCTGCCCGGAAGCGGAGCAAGTAGACTGGGGCATTGGCGTCGTTCAACTCACGCAGCAGGCGGCGTTCGCTGCAGGACCATACCCGGATTCCTCCACTTGCACTTCCGCTGACTAACAGAGTCCCATCCGGTGAATAGGTGAGCGTCGAAACGTCGGCGCTCAGCGCGGGGATCTGCTCGGTCTCTTCAGATGTTGCCAAATCGAGCAGGCGGACGGTCCCCGCACGTGACAGCGCCAAGACCCGGCCGCCCGGAGCGAAGACCCACAGCGAGGATCCCCCCAACGCGATTCGTCTGGGCCACTCTTCCTCCTCGCGGGGGCGGGCATCCCAGAAGGCGACCACGCCGTCCCTGCCGGAACTGGCCAGCGTGGCGCCGTCCGGCGAAAGCGCCAGTCCCCAGAGCTCATCGCTGCTGCCCCGAAGAGTGGCGAGGCACTGGCGTTGCCCCACGTCCCAGATCCGAATGGTTTGGTCGGCGCCAGCCGAGTACAAGCGTCGACTGTGCGTAGAAAAGACCAATTCGGAAATCCAGGAGGTATGCCCTTCCAGGGCACCGAGAGGTTTCCCGGTAGTAGCATCCCAAAGCTGGATGGGACCGCCTGTATAGCCGCTGGCGCTGGCAATAATGGAGCCGTCTGGCGACCAAGCCACAGAAGTTATCGGTTCTGGGTGCGCCTGCGGGATGTTGACGTCTGTGTTTCCACTGGCGAGATCAACCACCCGGAGACGATGACTGAACTCCCCGACGACCAGGGCTCTGCCATCCGGCGAGAAGTCCAGGGAGCCCAGATCCGGAGGCTCGTTTCTTGCGCCACGAATACGCCGAACGATGGTCCATCGGTCAACGTCCCACACGGTGACTTCATCCGGATAACTCAGGCTGGCAAGGCGGGTCCCATCTCGCGAGAACCTGAGGACGCAGATGAGGTCGGAAAGGACACTCTGGCGGACAAGCTTCCTGGCAGCCGTTTGCCAGAGTCGGATTTGGTTCCCGCCACCAGTCGCCAATAGGTCGGCGAGGGGTGAGAATGCCACGAGACGCCCTTCGTTCGGCTGCAGAGTGGCAATCCGTTTACGACCGGGCGCATCCCAGATCTCAACGAAACCCTGAGAATATCCGGCCACGGCGAGCATTCCACCGTCGGGGCTATACGCTACTGAGAAGGGCGAATCCGGATAGCGGCAAAGCTCGCCAAGGGCGTCGCTTTGGCACTCCTGCCACAGGTAACGCCACTCCCAGCCCCGCAGATCGACTTCGGCGAGCGCGGGCCGGTGCGATTCCAGGAGTCGACGAGCGCGACCCAAGTCGTTCATCGCCAGCGACTGCTGCGCCAGGCTCATGTCGGACGCGTAGGCTAGTGCTTCGGTTCTCTGACGCTGAGCGGTCTCCTTTTCCTGGGCCGCCAGAGCGACTCGACGGGCTTGCTGCTCATGGATGAGCGAGACGGTGGAGACAGCCAAGCCGACAACCAAAGAAACCATTACCACCACCGCCGCCGCAAGCGGCACAACGTGCCTGTGGATGAGTTTCGATACGCGGTAGGCCACGGACTCCGGGCCGGCCAGCAACGGCTTGTCCTGGAGGTAGTTTTCGATGTC
>CAZDTD010000227.1:0-2830 GCA_964507995.1 uncultured Pirellulales bacterium
GCGTGTCCTCGTCGTGCGCCTTCTGGGCGCTGACCGAGGGAAACCGCATGAACTGTTTGAGTTCCTCGATGAACCGCTGCTGATTCGCGTCGATATAACTTTCCGTCCGATCCGCCATGTTGCTGTAACCTCCTGATAAAGCCAGGCGCGTCCCGCACCCGAATGACTCTTCCAGACCCAGGTAGTATACCGCGTACTACGACCCAGCAAAAGTACGAATTCCCTTTCCTTCGGCCACGTAGTAGACTCTTCGAACAGCCAAGCTCCGTGATGACCGTCGTCAAAGGAGAAACCAGAATGGTTCACAAAAGCAGAGCCGACAAACATGCCCTTGCGGTCGCATGGTCAATCCTGATCGTGGTCGCCACGGCAGCCGCAGAGACGCCGAACGCTGCCGGAACGCATCGCATGTGGGAGGGATGACGGGCAAACTCGGCTTCCCTCAACGGCGAGTGGGAGTTCTCGCCAGGCGACGGCAGCGAACGCGCCAAGACGCCAGAGGGCGCAAGCCGTCTCCGCTGGAAGACGGTGATACTGCCGGGCCCATTCATGCCCTGGAGCCACGCTCCGACGAAACTCACACCAAGCTCCGACCCCTTCGGAGGCGAGCACTTCTTCGTAGAGGTCCCGATGCGTGATACGCACCCTACGGCTACGGCTGACACGTTCGGCTTTCGGCCGGGTGTGACTAGTTTTTCTGGCACCCGTGCGGTTTCTCCCGATGGACGGAGGAAGGAACGGACTGATCCGGAGCCCGCCCTTCGGGAGGTTATCGCGTTGGAGCCTCCAGCAGTAGAAGATGGTGCGTGATACGCACCCTACTACGCCGTCCATGTTAATTGGGTGGGCAGATCGGGGAGAACATTCTTCGTAGGTCGTGCGTCCTCGCACGACTCTCTTCAGGCGAGCGGGGACGCTCGCCCTACGAAGAGGCATACCTCGTCGCGTGGTCCGGTCAGGCTCACTTCCTACGCTACACACCATTTTAAGGTGGACGGCGTACTACGAATGTCGCGCACCCCGTCGCACTCCGGCCTGGCCAAGCCATTGAGTTTTTCCTTTATTCATCCCGCCTCCGTGGCTACACTGGACGCCTTGGAATCTATCCTTCCTTCTGTTCATGGTTCGGAGTTGATCGACAATGAGAAGTGATGCAGTAAAACAAGGTTTCCAGCGGGCGCCGCACCGGGCGCTGCTCCATGCGTGCGGTCTGAGCAATGCGGATATGAACAAGCCCTTCATCGGGGTCGCCAACAGCTTTTGCGAGGTCGTGCCGGGACACGTCCATCTGAACAAGGTGGGCGAGGTCGTCAAGCAGGCCATCCGCGACGCCGGCGGCGTGCCCTTCGAGTTCAATACGATCGCCATCTGCGACGGCGTCGCCATGGGCCACACCGGCATGAAGTATTCGCTGGCCTCGCGAGAGATCGTCGCCGACTCGGTCGAGTCCATGGCCCGCGCGCACTGCTTCGACGGCCTGGTCTGCATCGCCAACTGCGACAAGATCGTGCCGGGCATGCTCATGGCGTCCGTGCGACTGAACATCCCGACGATCTACGTTTCCGGCGGGCCCATGAAGGCCGGCAGAGCCCCCGACGGCCGGGCGCTCGATCTGATCAGCATTTTCGAGGGCGTCGCCCAATTCAAGATGGGCAAGATCACCCAGGCCCAGCTCGACGAACTCGAAGCCACCGGCTGCCCGACCTGCGGCAGTTGCTCCGGCATGTTCACCGCCAACTCGATGAACTGCCTGGCCGAGGCGATCGGCATGGCCCTGCCCGGCAACGGAACGATTGTCGCGGTCGATCCCAAGCGCGACGATCTCTATAAAGCGGCCGGCAGGCAGATCATGGAACTGGTCAGAAACGACATCAAGCCGCTGGACATCGTGAGCCTCAAGTCGATGGACAATGCCCTGATACTCGATATGGCCATGGGTGGCTCGACAAACACCGTCCTGCACACGCTGGCCATCGCCAGCGAAGCGGGCATCGAGTACGACCTCGACCGGATCAACGCAATCTCCGCCCAGTGTCCGAACATCTGCAAGGTGTCGCCTTCGACGAACAAGGTGCACGTCGAAGACGTGGACGCGGCGGGCGGAATCAGCGCCATCCTCAAGGAGATCAGCAAGATCCCGAACCTGTTGAACCTCGACTGCCCGACCGTGACCGGCAAGACGCTCGGCGAGAACATCGCCAACGCCGAGATCAAGAACGCCGAGGTGATTCATTCACTGGAGAATCCCTACTCGAAGACGGGCGGCCTGGCGGTCCTGCGCGGCAACCTGGCCCCGAAGGGCTGCGTGGTCAAGAGCGCGGGCGTGGCCCCCTCCATGCTGACGCACACGGGTCCCGCCGTCATCTTCGACAGCCAGGAAGAGGCGGGCGAAGGCATCCTGGCCGGCAAGGTCAAGGCCGGCGATGTCGTCGTCATCCGTTACGAAGGACCCAAGGGCGGTCCCGGCATGCAGGAGATGCTCAGCCCGACCAGCTACATCATGGGCGCAGGACTCGGCGAATCGGTCGCCCTCATCACGGACGGCCGCTTCAGCGGCGGCACCCGCGGCGCCTGCATCGGGCACGTCAGTCCCGAGGCGGCCAACGGCGGCCCCATCGGCATGCTCCAGAACGGCGACATCATCGAGATCGATATCCCGAAGAATAAGATCAAGGTGCAGCTCACCGCGAAGGAATTGGCCGCCCGCAAGAAGAACTGGAAGCCGCCCGAGCCGAGGATCAAGAAGGGCTACTTGGCCAAGTACGCCACGATGGCCACCAGCGCCGACACCGGCGCGGTCTTGAAGTGGTAGCGTCAGTCGGCCCGAAGC
>CAZDTD010000227.1:2930-5874 GCA_964507995.1 uncultured Pirellulales bacterium
GATTTCGACAAAGTGGTATGCGGCGGGGCTGCACTTCGAGTGCCGCGGGTGCGGCGGGTGCTGTTCCGGGCCGGGAGAAGGGTATATCTGGGTGGCCAGGCCCGAGGTCGAGATGATCGCCAAGCACCTGAACCTCACATCGAAGGAGCTGTGCCGCAAGTACATGCGACACGTCGGGGTGCGGATGTCCATCATCGAGGAACCCGTCAGCAAAGACTGCATCTTTCTCCAGATGATCGACGGCGTCAAGCAATGCGCGATCTACCCGGTCCGGCCGGGGCAGTGCCGGACCTGGCCGTTTTGGGCGGAAAACCTGGCGGACTCGGACGCGTGGAACCGGGCGGCCCAGCGATGTCCCGGCATCAATCGCGGCCGGTTCTACAGTTTCGAGGAACTCGAGAGAATCCGGAAGAACAGAAGATGGTGGGAGAACCCGCAAGACATCGCCGACTCGTCGAGGAAGTGACGGCCGTCTACGAGTGGATCGAATCGCAACAGAGATGCGCCCCCCACCAGGCGGGCCGATGCAACGCCTGCGGCGCGTGCTGCGATTTTCCCGCCTACGGCCACCGGCTCTACGTCACGACGCCGGAGTTGATCTATCTGGCCGCGAAGTTGAACGTGGATCGGCTCGAACCGATGCCCACCGGCCGATGTCCCTACCAGCAGGACAACCGGTGCGCGATTCACGAGTACCGCTTCGCAGGCTGCCGGATCTTCACCTGCCGCGGCGATCCCGACTTCCAGAGCGGGTTGAGCGAAGCGGCCTTGAAGCGGCTCAAGACCCTATGCGAGGAGTTCCAGATCCCCTACCGCTATCAGGACCTGCCCACGGCCCTCAACGACGATACTTGTCGATCGGCTGGGGCACCTTGTCCTGGGGATTGCGGAGGTTGAGATACTTCACGCTGCCCCCGGCGCCGAACGAGCCGAACTCCTTGTAGTGCGTAAAAAGCTTGGCGAGCTTCTCCTCGTCGCTGGCCTCGAGGAACTTGGCGTACTCGCCGAACTCCGCGCCCCAGATGATTTCCACGTCGTCCTTGCTCCGCAGGGTGATGTGCGGCGCGTGGGCGTCTTTGAAGCCCTTGAAGTTGGAGACGTCGATGCTCGTGATCTGCTCCAGCATTGCGGTGTCCACCCGGTTCAACAGCAGGGCCAGCGTGACCGCCGCAGCCAGCTCTCCCCGATCGAACTTCTGCCCGGGCAGCGGAACAATGCTCTGCGACACGCCCTTGGCCTCCACGATCGGCAGGTGCGGCATCGGCATGTAGTCCATTACCACGAGGTCCTCATCGACGTAGATCTTCGAGGACGTCTCCCGAATATGGATCGTGACGACGGGCTTGCGCCACTGGGCGCGGACGAGCACGGAATCGTGAGTCACGCGGATGTTGACGTCGTGGAGCCAGGGCATGAGCTCCAGGTTGCGGGCCAGGACCGAGGCGGTCTCCTCCGTCAGCGGGAACCGGGTTCCGCCCGCGATCTGACCGACGCGATTCTGGAGATCCAACTGGACCCAATCGGGAACGTCGACGAGGATCAGGCCACCCTCCCGGGCGGGAACCGCGGTCTTGACGTATGCCTCCGCGTATTGTAAGAACGCCCCGGAACCCACGAGAAAACAGAGGACCGCCGTCACCTTCGCGATGGCGACCCAGTTCCAATCCCGGATGGCGGCAAGTCGTTTTTCTCTCGCCCGCCGGTTACTCTTCCAGGAGCTGATCCGCTCCTTCAAACTGAATCTTCGTGACTTTCTGGCCACGTCTACCCCTTGGCATGTACGATTTATGATTTATGATTTGCGACTGTCGATCTGGAGGCCGCGGCCCGGACGATCCGGACACACAGTTCCGTCATGGGAATCCCGACTCGCGCCGCAGCTTTGGGCAGCAGCGAGTGAGTGGTGAAGCCTGGGATCGTATTGGCCTCCAGGGCATACGGCGTCCCGTCCTTATCCACGATGAAATCCACGCGGGAGAAGTCGCGACAGCCCAGGGCGTCGAAACAGGCCAACGCCGCATCGGCGAGCCGGACCCGCACGGCTTCGTCCTCAATCGTGTCGAACAGGTACTCCGTCCGGTCGTCCTGATACTTCGCCTGATAGTCATACCAGCCGGTCTTGCTGCGGATCTCGATGATGGGCAGGGGCTGGCGGCCCAGGACACCGACGGTGACCTCACGCCCTTCGACGAACGACTCGACCATGCAGTCGCCAAACTCCTCGCGAACTTTCTGAGCGGCTCCGACCGCCTCATCGCGGCTGGCGACCACATACACGCCGACGCTGCTGCCCTGCCGGAGCGGCTTGACCACGAATCGGCTCCCGAGCGGCTCCAACTGCCGGTCCAAGTCCGATGGAACGTCGCCGAGCTGGAACTCCACCACCGCCGGCACAGCCACGCCCGCGGCCTGAAACAGCCGCTTGCTCGCCATCTTGTCGAACGCCAGCCGGCTGGCGTTCGGGCCGCAACCCGTATAGACCAGACCGCGATCCTCCAGGATCTGCTGGAGTTGGCCGTCTTCGCCGAACTGGCCGTGCAGGGCCAGGAAGAAGACATCGATGTCCGCCCTGTCCAAGACATTCATATCGTCCGGCCGGATATCCGAAACGACCACGTCGAGACCGCCGGCCCGAAGCGCCTCGGCGACGCATCGCCCGCTCTCTAAGCTCACGTCCCGCTCACGTCCCACGCCTCCCCGTAATACGGCCACCTTCATCTGCTCTTGCCTCTGCAAACCATCGCACCCTCTGAGATTTACGATGTGTGATTTTTGATTGTTGATTTCGGATGTTGCTCTCATCACCGGCCTCTTCCGTATTTAACCATCCACAATCAAACATGCTATTTCCAGACTTCCAGTTCGAGCTCGAGTTCGACGTCGAACTGCTCGCGGACCCGCTGGCGGATCACGTCGATCAGTCGGAGCACGTCGCCGCTGGTGC
>CAZDTD010000228.1:0-5848 GCA_964507995.1 uncultured Pirellulales bacterium
GAGCGGTACGGCGTCAGGCGGTCTCTGGTCTTGGGCGTTGGGAGACTCGCTCTGCGGACAAGCAACCTGCCCTCGGGTACGAGCCCGCGTTGCGGGAGGGCGGCGGCTCAGCGGCATGGCGCCGTCGCTCACGTGGGGCGTCGCTCTCTTGCCCCAATCCTGCTATTGGCGAAAGAGAAGATTGCCGCGCTTCGCTCGCAATGACATGAGCGGAAAATCTCCCCCGCACGCCCGCTTCGGGCGTGCCTGGATCAGGAAGTACGCTGAAACCGGATGAGCCGGATTTGGAATCCCGGGGACCTCATACTTATGCCGATCAGGCGGGCGCCGTACCGGCCGATGCCATGATCGACGTGGAAAGCATCGGCGCGATGATCAACGCTGGGAAGATCGTCTCGGTGACCGCCGGTGGCCCCGCAGAGAAAGCCGGCCTTCAGGCGGACGACGTGATCACCACGATCGACGGCGATCCTGTGTCAGACAACGGCATGGAAAACGCCAAGAGACTTACGGGGAAAACGAATACCTCTGTCGTGGTGAGCGTCAAGAGAGGGGATCAGGAGCTGACCCTGTCCGTGATCGGGAAGAATCCGTAGCCGTGTTTGACAGGGTGCGTCCCCGGCACATCGACAGATGAAATGCAACGCGGCCGTTCAGACCACCGGTTCTTCCATTCACCGCGAAAACCTCAGGAAAGTCGTACTTATGAGTACCTGACACCGTCCCGTTCCCCCGAAACGGACCCAAGGACAGGGCGACAGCGGTAGCTCTTCTATTTCTTTGAAATCCGCCGGTTCTTGCTGTATGATGCCTGTGGTGAACCGATGACATGTGACTTCTGTGAGAGGTCTTTTGTAGCCCGAAAGGAATCCCCCGAATATGTTATCCAGACGTGATTTTCTGGCGATCAGCGCCGCTGCGGGCGCTTCGATATTGCTGAAGCCTGCTTCGGTGCTGGCCGCACAGGGCGCCCGGCGTTTTCATTGCTGCCTGGCTTCCAAGATCATTGCCAAACGCCCGGAATTGCTCGATCTCGTACGAGAGGCAGGCGTGACGGATGTCTGGCTGCCGTCGTATTTCTTCGGGCATTGGTATGAGAAGCCGGAAGGCCTCAAACCGGTCATCGCACTGGTGGAGGCGAAAGGGCTGGGCTGGAATATCATCAACGTGCCGCTGGGGCATCCGGGCGATGCGCTGGGCGACGCCACAGGGGCGACGCCGACTGCACCGCCGACGCGCTGGCGGATGGCGGAAAGACTCGATGGCACACAGTACTCCGGCACTTCGCTGCACCCTCCCGCCACGCAGGAGAATGTGGACGCCGTGAGACAGATTCAAGCGCTGAAGCCGGGGACGATCTTCCTCGACGACGATTTCCGGCTCGCACAAGGGCCGGGCGTCATTGGGGGCTGTTTCTGCGATTGGCACAAGAAACAGTTTCTGGAGAAACATGGTTTCTCCGAATCGCGTTGGGAAGAACTGTTGGCGGATGTGAACGCGCGGAACTTCTCCCCGATCCTGCGCAACTGGGTGGACCATACCTGCGACCAATTGACCGCGTGCTTCAAGGCACAGCAAGCCGTGGCGCCGGAGGTGGCCCTGGGGAACATGGTCATGTATTTTGGCGCGGAGAAAGCGGGAATTCGCCTGGCGGATTATGCGGATACACCCTTCCGGGTGGGCGAGATGATGTTCAATGACCAAGGCTTTGGGAGTCTGTCCGGCAAGACCGGAGAACTCTTCAGTTGCCTCTTCCATCGTCGCTATGCAAAACCCGATCTCGCCTACAGCGAAACGACGGCTTTCCCCGCGGATCAATTGTCCGCGAAGAACATGGCCGCCAAGCTGGTGGTCTCGACGATCTGCGACGTGCGGAATACGATGTACATGTCCGGGATGACCCCCTTTCCCGAGACCCACTGGGAAACGCTCGGTCCCGCGATGAGAAAACAAGCTGCTTTCCATGAGGCGATCAAAGGCCATACGCCGCAAGGGCCCTTCAAACACTACTGGGGTGAGGCCTCACGCTACGTCGGGGATGACAACCCCTTCAGTATCTTCCTGGCAAGCGGCATTCCTTTCGAGGTCGTCGATACGCTTTCCCCGAATGGCTGGACCTTCCTTTCCGATCAGGATGCGCGCTATTGCGAGCCAAAAGGGAACTGCTTCTGTCGTACGGGACTGAAAGACATTCCGAAGCCGATTCGCGCGATCCCGGATACCCTGGACGCCCTGTGGAAGGTGAAGGCGGAAATGGTGGCTCGTGGTTTGAACGTCCCCTATGTAATCGACGAAAAACCCGTTGTCTGTGCCTGGTATCCCACCGCCAGAAGGGTCTTCCTGTGGAATCTTGCCGAGACGAAAGAAGATGTCCAGTTGCAGGTGGAAGACAGGAAGATCCCCCTGAGCATTGGAGGCCTGGATTCCGTTTTGGTATCCGTCTGACAGGAGGCAATCACAAATTCACAGCAGCCAGACCGATCTTGTGCTTATAATAGATGTGTGAGTGTGCAGGACGCGTGTTGGAAACGGCCTGTGAGCTGCGCCGAGACCGGGTACGGCCGTTGTGATATCGAGCCCCGTCTTCCGGCGATAGAAGAGGGGGCAGGAAGGAGGTGCAACAGTCCGTGTAGAGTGAGGCGATCTGAGGGAATGTGAAGCATCGAAGATTGTTGACTTTGATCGGATAGGGAGGAGTTGCCATGTCTGCAAACAACAGAAGCCGACTCATGTTGACCCTCGCTGCGGTGGCGATGGCCATCCTCGGTCTGGCGGTTACCCCGGCCCAGGCAGGGGGGATCACTTACGTCCGGATCACGAACGATGCCGATTGCGGCATCAGCACCGACAATGTCTACACGCACAAACTGGATTTCGGAACCGGCACCCCGGGCGCATTGATCAATGGGGTTCAGTTCGACGCCTACAACAACGCGGCCAACGGCACCTTGAACTTCACCCGCGCGGTTGCCACGGGGCTTCTCAGCGATCACGCCGGCAATGCCAATCACAACGTCTCCGGCGGCCTGGCGAATCTGCTGACGGATATGTACTACAACGGCAATAACGACCCGGGTGGGGCCACCACGTGGACGCTCAGCGGGCTCACCGCGGGACAGACCTACCAAGCCCGGATCTACACGCGCCAGTGGGGGGCGGACGACAACCGCCTTGTGACCATCGTGTTCGATCCCGATGGGGCCGGTCCGGTGTCCGACTCCACGGGCAAGATCAGCGAGGACAACGCGACGTCTGTGGGATTCCCCAACGGCAACGACGCCTATTACATCAACTACCAGTTCACCGCGGTCGCAGGCGAGGATCTGGTGATCACCGCGACGCAGGACAACTACAACTACTCCTGGCACCTCTATGGCCTGTCGAACCAGGAGTTCTCTCCGGCAACGGCCTTCGTTCCCTATCCGGCAGACACAGAGACAGATGTGTTGTGTGATGTGGATCTGGGCTGGTCCCCGGGGACCTACGCGGCCACGCACAAGGTCTATCTCGGCACGTCCTTTGACGCGGTGAACGCCGGCTCAGCGGACGTGCTGCTCGGCGACGGTCTGACCGTCAGTTCGTTTGACCCCGGTCGTTTGGAGTATGGCCAGACGTACTACTGGCGTGTGGATGAAGTCAACGCTGCCCCCGACAACACCGTCTTCCAGGGCGATGTCTGGAGCTTCGCGACCGAGCCGTATGGCTATCCGATCACCGATGTGACCGTGACGGCCTCGAGCGAACAGCCTGGTTCGCCTGCGAACAGGACCGTGGACGGTTCCGGCTTGGACGCGGCGGACCAGCACGGCGTCGATCTCAAGACGATGTGGGTCGCTCCCGGCGGCCTGCCGGCCTGGATCGAGTACACATTCGACAAGGTATACAAGCTGCACGAACTGTGGGTCTGGAACAGCAACTCGGAACTCGAAGGCTTGATGGGCTTCGGGGCCAGGGACGTCACGATTGAATACTCCCCCGATGGCGAGACTTGGACTCCGGTGGAGAACGTCCCGCAATTCGCGCAGGGGACCGGCCAGGCTACGTACACCGCCAACAACATCGTCGATCTCGGCGAAGTCATGGCCAAACACGTCCGACTGACAATCACGAACAAGTGGGGACTCATGTCGGCGATGGTCAGCCTCAGCGAAGTGCGGTTCTTCTATGTGCCCGTGCAGGGCTATCGGTCCGATCCCGCGGACGGCGCCACCGGGGTCAACATCGAAACCACGCTGAGTTGGCGGCCCGGTCGTGAGGCCACTTCGCACGAAGTCTACCTGGGCGCCGACGCCAACGCCGTGGCCGAAGGCGCCGTCACGCCCGCGACTGTAACCGACCACAGCTACACGCCGCCCGCGATGGATCTCGGGGCTCTGTACTATTGGAAGGTCGACGAGGTGGGCGACAGCGGAACCTACGAGGGCGATCTCTGGAGCTTCACGACCCAGGCGTTCCTCGTGGTTGATGATTTCGAGAGCTATGGCGACGACATGGACGCCGACGAAGCCGTTTTCCAGACGTGGCTCGACGGGTACGACGACACGGCCAACGGTTCCATCGTTGGAATCGACCCCGCCGTCAACGGCACGTTCTGCGAAACGACCCTCGTGCACGGCGGCCGTCAGTCCATGCCGCTCTTCTACGACAACAGCGGCCCAGCCACATATGCCGAGGCCAAGTGGACCTTCGGCGACGCCCAGGACTGGACGACCCGCGGCATCAAGAGTCTGTCGTTGTACTTCCGCGGCAACGCCGGCAACAAGGGGAACCTGTACGTCAAGATCAACAATACCAAGGTGCCTTACGACGGCGAGGCCGGCGATATCGAGGCCGCCCTGTGGCTGCCCTGGAACATTGATCTGTCCGCCGTCGGCGGGAACCTGAGCAAGGTCGCTTCGCTTGCCATCGGTGTCGAAGGCGCCGGAGCCGCTGGCGTGGTGTATATTGACGACCTCCGCGTCTATCCGCGAGTTGGCGAGTTGATTGTTCCGGCGCTGCCCGGCGACGACAATCTGGCCGGCGCCTGGAGCTTTGACGAGGGCTCCGGCACAAAGGTCGCCGACAGTTCCAGCAACGGCAACACCGGTAGCGCCATTGGCTCACCGGCATGGGTCGCCGGAAAAGTGGGCAGCGGCGCGTTGAAGTTCGACGGGACGGACGATCTCGTGGAAATACCGGATAGTCCGTCTCTTGACTTGGAGGACGCCCTCACGATTGCGGCCTGGGTGAACCTGACGGACATCGCCCCCACGGCCTTCTTCGTGGCGAAGAGTCCCAGCGGATCGGCGCCGGACAACTATCCGGGCAACTACGAATTCAGAACGGAAGCCGCGACTGGCAGGCTCCAACTCGGCCATCAGACGGCCGAGGGAACACAGTACATCTTCTATACCTCCGAAGGCGCGCTGGCTGTCGATGAATGGCTGCACATCGCCGTAACCCTGGCAGAGGGCGATGCGGTCCGGTTCTACATCAACGGCATTCCCGCGGGAACTGCGGCCCAGACCCAACCGTTCGGCATATTGAATGACAACGCGGTCAGCATAGGTACGCGAAAGGACAAGTATAGTTTCACAGGAGGAATGATGGATGATGTCCGCGTCTACGAGCGGGTCCTGTCCGCGGCGGAGATCGCCGGCCTGGCCGGTCGCACGGCGCCGATACACAAGCCATTCTGAGTGCAGGACATTCTCCGTTGACAGTCAAGACGCGGCGTTTCTCATTTGTATGATGTGCCGGGGTCCAGTATCCCTCGGTACATCCGTTCTACATGGAAAGGGTGTCCAATGAGTGGTTTCAAGTGTTCCCTGGCAGCTCTTGCACTGGCGTGCGCATGTTCCAGCGCATC
>CAZDTD010000229.1:0-5843 GCA_964507995.1 uncultured Pirellulales bacterium
GACCACCACAGGCACATGGAACAGATACGCGGCGTATTGATTCTCGGCCATGAGCCTGCCCCATTGGCCCTGGAAGTTGAGCTTCTCGCGGAACAACACGAGCAGGCCGATGCACATCCCGCAGCACAGGAACGACTCCCAGACCGGATAGATATAACCCCAGACTTCGCGACTGATGTGCAGGGCACTCCACAGGTGACCGAGGGAAAAGGCGTACCACAAGGCCGCGAGTGTCAATCCGACCGACAGCCAGATCGCTCCCGTTCTGTTGGATAGTCCGACAAGCCACTGCCGGCGGTAGGCGACAGCGCCGAGGACAAAGCAGCTCAAATCGCGAGGGACATCGGCAAAGGCCACCTGGATGAAACCGAGGAACCCGACCCACCGGTCGATGGGGTACCATCGTCGCACCACGGCCGAGGTGAAGGCCAGCGCCAGGGCAAAGACGACGATGGCTGCGTGTCCCGGCGGGTTTGTGGGAACCTGACCTTCCTTACGCCGCTTCCACACCGTCCGACGTAGAACGTGGTAACACAGAGCGAAAACCAGCAGGTGTTCGACGTACCACAGATGGGCGAAATTCGCCTCGGCGTTGACCGGTGCGAAGTAATGCGTGGTGTAGTACTGTCGGAAACTGAGGGGTCCAAGATCTCCCTTGTACAGGTGGCACAGATACTGCTGGAGCGGGATAATCAGGAAGAAGAAGGCCAGCAGGGGCACGCCCAATCTCAGGAGTCGGCTCTTGAGAAATCGGCCTGGTCCGTGATGGTCGTACGACGCCACCATGAAATAGCCGGAGATCAGGAAGAACAGGCTCATGAAGAACGACCGGTTCACCGTGAAGAACGGCCCCAGGATCGCTGCCCTTGCCGCCTCCTGGATGGGCCATGCGCCGCCGGTTGGGCCATAGGCCTGACCCACGTGGTGGGCGATCACTAAGATCGTGAGAGCGATCTTCAGATTGTCGAGGTAATACAGCCGCCGGGCGTCTGGCATTTTGTGCTCCGTCAACAAAGGCCATTGTGCATATACTTTGCCATGGGGGCTCTATTATGGCAAGAGACATGGGGGCTGGGTAGGTCCGAATCGTACGGTCTTCGTAGGGCGAGCGTCCCCGCTCGCCCCTCATTTCGTGCGCCCTCACTCGACATTCCTCAATTGCTATGAGTTATGAAGATGGGCGAGCGGGGACGCTCGCCCTACGCGGATCATAGAATCCGCCATCGAATGCCGGTCATACCCTGTAAATCTCTATGCCTACGTTTCGCTGTCGTAGTAGACAATGTAGTCGCCCTCGTGATTGCTGGGGGTCAGGTCGGACCACTTGACGAACCTCGCGGCACCGTCGAGATAGCCGACGACGAGGCCGTCCGGCGTCGGTTTCATGGGCCGGTCCGTCGCATATTGGAATGCCCCGCCGACGTGCGAAGCGTACCAGGCGGGCCACTGGCCGCCTGCGCCGACCGCATCGTAGCGGTTGTAGCAGAAGCACGTAACGAGCGTCTTCGAGGTGGGTTTGTCCGTCACCTTCCTGGGGGTGATGTACTTGCGGCCGGTGTCCGCGTCGGTCCAGTTGCCGCGATTGCCCCAATAGATCCAGCCGATGTGGGCGGTCGAGACGATGGGACGCGTCGCCGGCAGGGGACTGAGCCAGTCGGGAGTCGATTCGAAGTACTTGCGGGCGGTCTCGCAGGTGGCGTGCTCCTCCGTCAGGCCGTAGCCGCCGAAGGCCAGCATCGTCTTGTAGCTGACCAGGGTCAGCAGGTCGGCCTTGTCCCAATCTTTGCTGTATCCGGAGGCGGACCTGTCCACGATGTTCCCCTCCGGCAGGAACCCGTCGAAGTCCCCTGCGTACAGGTTCCCGACGACGAGGCCCTGGTGCTGGTTGTTCTGGCACGCGACCCGTCGGGCGTGCTCCTTCGCCTTCCGCAGGCAGGGCACCAGGACCGACATCAGCAGAGTGATGATCGCAATCACGACCAGCAGCTCGATCAGCGTGAATCCGCAACGGGCTTTGTCCGATCCATGAACGTTCCGAGTCATTGCGCCTTCCTTTGAACGAGGTAGGTTGTCAGCGGTTGGGTTTCCTTGGCGAGGGTGACTCCAAATTGCTCGTGGAGCCATCGCTGTGCCTGCTCGATGCCCTCGGCTCCTCGCCAGGTGGGATCGCCGTTGCCGACGCACACGAACTTGTCCAGATTCGTCTGGTCAACCACGTAGCTGCCCGCCGGCATTTGTCGCGACAGGGCTTCGAGCAGATCGCCGAGCCGCCATGCGCGGAGACCTTTGTCCGCCGTGTCGACGTTCCAGGGGACTTGGACCTCCGGACAGTTCTTGAGTGTGCGGCCGTCGTACCGGGCGACGAACACCTCCTGTGCCGGCAGCGTCTCCGTGCTCAACTCCAGGCCGCGGGCGGCCAGCGCCAGATGGAAGCACTCCGCCGGCTTGATTCCGTCCCTGTACACCAGATCCGCGTTCAGTTCCTGATCCTCCGATCCATCGGCGAATCGAATCGCGGCTTTGTGCGGATGAACCTTGCGAGCGTCCGTCTGGTCGGCGCCGATGGTCCTGAGATTCGATACGACCCCGCTGATTGCGCAATTGATCGGCAGGATTCGGTAGCCGGGATGTCCGGGCAGCGCGTTCTTCTCGCCGACCAGGTAGATGCTTCCGTCGCGCGTCCGTCCGATGAGTTCCGCCTTCTCGGGCAGTGGATGAGTCCGGTAGTAGGCGGCCAGTTCCGCACGGCGTTGCTGGGCTTGGCGGTCGGATTCGGCTGAGCCTGCATCGCGTTTGCCCCGTTCGGCTGCCTGCCTGTACGCATCATTCCTGCTGATGTCGAAGCCGAGCACCTCGCTGATCTGATCCACAGACAGGCCGGCATTCTCCGCCAACGACTCGATCAGGTCCTCCACATAGCCGCCATAGTAGCGTTCCTCCTTCTTCGGGGTCGGTTCGCTCAGGCTGTCGATCCGTGCGAAAAGCGCCTTGGCCTCGTCGAGTCGGTTCGTTGCGCCCAGGGCGACGATGTGTTCGGTGAAGGAATACCTCGACTGGCCCCGCGGCGTCGCGAGCAACAGGGGAGTGAGGACTTGGCCGATGCTGACTACCTCCTCGAAATCCGCCTGCCGACCCGCCCGACGAATCCAGAACGTCAGCAGTCGCTCGTTTTCCGATTGCTCGGTCCAACTCGGAATGGTCGCCAGGAGGCGCGTCAGGCGGTCCGCATGTTGCGGCGCGCCGAGCCGGTCGGCAAGCGAGAGCTTGAGATCCAGACTGCTTCTGTCGCCGCCGGAAGACAGGTCGGGGCACGGGACATCGCGATCCCACTGCGTCAGTTCCACGGTGCCGACGAGTTCGGGTGTCGTATCGGGCCATTGAACGTCGGCCTCACAAAACAGGGTGATCCGCGAAGGCCGATTGCCGTCGAACGGGAAGTCGAGCGGGATGAAGACGTTCAGAGAGACGTCGTCACGCGACCGGTGGCTGCCGAGGGCGCCGACGTAGGTCCGACCGCGATCGTCCTGCATGCGGGCAAAGCCGTAGAACGGATTTCCGTTGGGCATCTGATTGCGCGCCTGGTCGCTCAACACCCAGAAGGCCCCGTCTTCGGTCATTCCAGCCTGCTTGACCACGGGCATGTGGTAGCCCGACTGTTTGAACATCGCCTCTGGCGTGATGCTCTTGCCGCCCGGATCGACCTGGAAGGCGTACACCACGCCCGCGTTGCCGGCGTGACGCGTCTGGAGCACGTCGCGGAAGGCGTTCGGATCGAAGAACTCCGGCGGCTGCTCCTTGGAATACGTGAAGACTGCATCGGTGCTCGCTCCGTCCCGCGGGTCCCACATTTGGATTCGCACGGGCAGACGGCTCTCGCGGAGCGCCCAGATCCGAACCCACTCCGGCGTGTCGGGCAGGGCCACATCGAACACGATCATATCCTCCGAGACCACCACATCCGGATTCACCAGCGGCGTGACTTCGGTGGTTTGCCCGCCGAACATGACCTCGATGATCGCCTCCAAGGAGAACTCGCCCGCCTGGCCGATCTTGTCGATGAAGACCCGGCCCATCTGGTCCGGCTCGATGGTCTGTCGAGAGGCAATATCATAGGCTGTGATCCGACCCGCATACGCGAAAATCACATGCTTGGCGATCCGCAGGCGGATGTGGCCGTCCTGACTCATCCACAATTCCATCTGCGTCGGCTCGGCGGTCGCGTTGTCCTTCATGTAGATCGTGGCGCTGAAGAAGGGCACTGTCTGGAACCGCCTGGTGACGTCCGCCCACGCGACATTGCCGCCGGCGAACTGGGCGACGTAACTCATCAAGGCCCCCGCTGCGATCAGGATCGCCGCCGCGACCGCCAGACGGGCGATGTGCCCGCCCACTCGCCCCAGCACGCAGCCATGAGCAGAGTCGTCATACGCCGCATGCATCTGCGCCAGCACGCGCGCGTCCGCGGTGTCCTGTGTGTTGACTGGTGCATTCCGGATGAACCGGATTATGTCTTTGAGAGGCTTCATTCTTCCACCTCGCTGTTTAGTAGCGACCGCAGTTTCTCCAGGCCGTAGCGATAGCGGCTCTGGACGGTCTTGATCGATGTCTTCTGCCAGCCGGCGATCTCGCGGAACGGCAGATCGCCATACAAATGCAGCGTCACGACTTCCCGCTGCTCGATGGGCAACTCCGCCATCGCCCGGCCGACCTGCGAGAACTGTTCGCTGTAGATCGCCCAGGCCTCGGGCGGCGGGCCGTCCGACGCGAGCCCGAGGGCTTCATCGAGTCCCGCCGTCTCTCGGCGCCGGGAGGCGACGATCTGGTTGCGGGCCGCGTTGGCGACGCAGGTCGCGAGATACCCTTTCAGGCTGCCGGTCAGTCGAAACGTCCGGGCCAAGCCGGCGAAGCGGATGAAGACGTCCTGAACGACATCCTCGGCCGCCGCCCGGTCGCTCAGCATCGAAGCCGCAAGACGCAAGAGGTCCTCGCGGTACTTCTCGTACACGCGAGACAGCGCCTCCGCGTCGCCGCGGTTGAGCCGCCAGACCAGAAACCTGTCTTCCACCATCACCGAAAAGGCCCTTTCATCGAGAACATCGGTTCTCACCAATATAACAGTCGCGACGCCTTGTTTGCTCTACGCATTAGGATATAATCGACTGAGACAAGAGGTAGATCATGGTTGCTACATCACAGCAGAAAGAGAAGATCAAGAGGGACGTGGCCGGCTGTCTGAGCCGGGAGAAGGAGGTCTGTAAAGTGGTCGTCTTCGGATCATTTCTCACGAGCCCGACCCCGAACGATCTGGATGTGGCGATCTTCCAGGATAGCGACGAATCCTATCTGCCGCTCGCGACGAAATACCGCCGTCTGCTTCGCCCGGTAGCCGACCAGATTCCCATCGATGTAATCCCGGTACGATCCAGCGGCGCCTCCGGCCAGTTTCTCGCCGAGATTCAGAAGGGCGAGGTCGTTTATGAGCGATGAGACATCAGTGTGGCTTCAGTATGCCCACGAGAATCTCCGGGTCGCCGAAATGACCTTGGCTGCTGATCTGCTGAACCCATGCCTGCAGAATGCTCAGCAGGCTGTCGAGAAGGCACTGAAGGCGATTCGGCTGCGTCGAGGGTTGTCGTTGAGGCGAACCCACAGTATTCGCGATCTCCATCGTGACTTGGCATGCGACGGTTTCGGGACAGGTCTGTCCGAAGAGGATTGTGAGTTGCTGGATTCTATCTACGTCGTCTCGAAGTATCCCCTGGATTCGGTACTGCCTGACTCGCCGGCGGATGCATCTGTCTGTCGGCGGTGTGTGGAACTGGCGAGGCAGGTTCTCTCGATGG
>CAZDTD010000230.1:0-5797 GCA_964507995.1 uncultured Pirellulales bacterium
CGTTTCATGATTTCTCCCGTCGCAGGCTCAACCTGCGTCTTCACAATCGTGACCATGACCCCCTGATAGGTTCCGACGAACATATTCGGTGTTCAGAAATCACGATGGCCAGTCTTCGTAGGGCGAGCGTCCTCGCTCGCCGTAGCACAGGCATTTTGCCTGTGATCCTGAATCATGGGCGGGATGCCCATGCTATGAAGTCGTGCGGGCCCGACGCACAGCGGCGCTTCGCGCCGAGGCGACCTACGAAGAGACGTCCACCTGGAGACCTGCATTCAGCCATTACCGAAGGTGTTCGTCAACGCTCCTTGGACAATGAATCAGCTTGATGATTTCCTGGAGGTCGTTCGGCGCCGTGAGCGGCGGATTGCTGAAGGGCCCCTGTTTGTCCTTGTGGTAATTGACGGTGACATTGGGGTCCTTGAGCGTGTGGCCGGTCAGGACGCAGGCAACCCGCTCGTCCTTGCCGATGACGCCTTCCGCCAGCAGATTTTTCAGGCCGGCGACGGTCGCCGCGGAGGCGGGCTCGCAGCCCAGGCCGAACTTGCCGATCAGGGCTTTGGCGTCGCAGATCTCCTGGTCCGTCACGGCCCGCACGATGCCCTGGCACACGTCGATGGCCCGCAGGCACTTTTTCAGATTCACCGGCCGGGAGATCTCGATGGCCGAGGCGCACGTGTGCGGCGAGAAGTGCTTGGCCGTCAGATCCGCGTAGTAGTCGTCGATGATCTTCTGATCCACCTGGGCGCCGTTCCAGGCGAGTTTCTTGTTGTTGACGAGGTCCGTGAGCGTGTCGGCGCCGGTGGCGTTGATGATCGCCATGCGCGGGACGCGGTCGATCAGGCCGAGCTGCTTGAGCTCGGCAAACGCCTTGCCGAACGCGCTGGAATTGCCGAGGTTGCCGCCGGGAACGACGATCCAGTCGGGGACCTGCCAACCGAGGGCCTCGATGATCCGAAACATGATCGTCTTCTGGCCTTCGAGCCGGAAGGGATTGAGCGAATTGAGCAGGTACAGGCCCAGCTCAACACAGACGGCCTGGACCTGCTTCATGCAGTCGTCGAAATCGCCCTGGATCTGGACGGTCTGGGCGCCGTAGTCCATCGCCTGGCTGAGTTTGCCGAACGCGATCCGGCCGGAGCCGATGAACACGGTACACTTCAGGCCGCAACTTTGGGCGTAGAGCGCAACGGATGCGGATGTGTTGCCGGTCGAGGCGCAGGCGCAGCTTTTGGCCCCCACCATCTTCGCATGGCTGAAGGCGGCGGTCATGCCATTGTCCTTGAACGAGCCCGAGGGGTTGAGCCCTTCGTACTGGAGGAACAGGCAGTCCGGCTTCATGCCGAGATGCCGGGCGATGGCGTGGTTCTGTTGCAGGAGGGTCTGCCCCTCGCCGATCGTGATCTTGTGCTCGTCCGGGCAGAAGTCCAGCAGCTCGCGAAACCGCCACACGCCGGAGAAATCCAGCGGTTTGTCCCGATTCGCCCAGCGCTTGGCAAAATCCGCGAGCCTTTTGGGCACCGCGATCTTGTCCCAGTTATACTGGATATCGAGCAGGTCGCCGCACTGGGGGCACTTGAAGATCGACTCCTTGCAGTCGAATTCGGCCCCGCAGGCCGGGTTGATGCACTTTTGAAACGCCGCGTCATTGATCGCCATGCCGTAAACTCCTTAAGGATCCATTTGTCGCGGCGATTATACGGGATGCCGCCCGCTTCCGCAATTCGTCAGGGCAGACGCGAAGTCCCCAGACGAGTCTCACGGATGTCATTGCGAGGAGCATCGCGACGAAGCAATCTCAACTCCCAGCATAGGAGATTGCTTCGCTTCGCTCGCAATGACATTCGCGGCGGGGCTTCGAAACGACTTTGCGTCTGCCCTTCGCAATTCGCTATGCGCCCTGGCAGATTGTGCTTTGGCGGGTATAATCCGGGTCCCATGATGGAATTGAATCAGCAACAGATCGACGAGCGTTACATGCGGCAGGCGATTGAAGCCGCGTACGTGGCCGAAGAGAATGGCGATGTCCCGATCGGGGCCGTCATCGTGCACGAGGGCCGCCTGATCGCCCGCGCGTATAATGAACGAGAGCAGCTCCACGACCCGACCGCCCACGCGGAGATCATCGCGCTGACCCAGGCGGCTGCGGCGCTGGGCATCTGGCGGCTCCACGGCTGCACGATCTACGTGACGCTGGAACCGTGCCCGATGTGCGCCGGGGCACTGGTGCAGGCGAGGGTGGACCGTCTCGTCTACGGCTGCGCCGACCCGAAGGCCGGCGCGTGCGGCACACTGTACGACATCTGCCGGGACGGGCGGCTCAACCACCGCTTAGCCGTGACGGCGGGCGTCCTGGCCGACGACTGCGCCGGACTGCTCCAGGCGTTCTTCAAATCCCGCAGGCGGGGCAACGGCGAATCCTCCGAGAATTCGTGAATCCCGCGGCCGGCGGATTCCATATCGTCCGGCGGAAACGAACACGGGCCGGAGTTCAAATTCCGGCCCGTGACAAGTCTTCCCATCCGCCCGCTGCCACAGGCATTCGGGCAACTACGACCTCATCCTTTCCTACCTGGAGTACAGCTCCCTGATTTCCTCCGGGCCGAGGACCTCGGCAAAGACGTAGACTTCGTCGATCGTCCCCGCGAAGAAGTACCTCGGGTCTCCGGGGTTTCGGCCGAACTGGAGGGTATGAGATTCCGGGGCCGGCCGACCGGAAGGAAGCGTATTCTCCGTGACCAGGAGGCCGTCCCGGTAGGCCCGGAGGGTCTCGCCGTCGTACGTTGCGGCCAAGTGATACCAGGTGTCGGCCCGCAGGGGACCGAAGCTGGCGCTATACCAGTCTTGCCCGACACGGAGTCCGGCAGCACCGCGGAATGCCTCTGTATGGTGGTTCCAGTCAATCTGGAAATTGGCGGCCCGACTCACTGGACCATTGGGCACCCCCGGCCTGGGAGATACCGGGCTCTTGACCCAGACCGCCACCGTCCACGTCGGCAAATCCTCCGCCCAGCCGGTATCGACACCGTCTTTGACGCCGTCGAATTGGAGTGCGCCGCCGACGCGGCCGCCTTCAGGCAGCCAGACAGGACTGCCGTGAATCACCCCATTGTGATGGTAGTCGGAGCTGTCCATCGCGACAGTCCCTTCTGTCTCATCCAGGTTCCAGTGCCCGACCAGCCCCCTCGATACTTGCGGCAGCATGGGCATCTTCGGCTTCGAAGGGAACGGCTTGCCCGGATTTGTCCCGTCCGCAGTTTGTCCGAATCGCTGCGTCTGGGCCCATTCCTCTATTTGTTTCTGCCACCGCTCCATGTCCTTTGTCCATTGCTGCACCTGCTCACTTTGCGCCCAGTTGCGGAATTGCTCCGCTCTCAGGTCCCGCTGTGGTCCAGTGGTGTTCCCCTGGGGAACGGACGATCTGGCCATGCCTCCCGGTTCCGCGGAAGCCTGTGTCGGCAGACGCTGACCGGTGATTTGTGCCCGCCGCTCAGCGAGGGCCCGCAGATGACCCTGCAATTCCTCCTGCTGAGCCTTCAGTTGATCAAGTTGCGCCTGCAACTGATTCATCTGCTGCGACAATTGGATCTCTTCTGCTGTAACGACACGCTCTTCCTGATTTGAGGCCGCCTCTTCGGCCCGCGCCATGGGAAGTACGCAGGCCAGCATCAGGACGGCAACGATTGTCACTGCAATACGTTTCATAGTTTTGTGCCTCCAGGTTGGCTTGGTCAGCCAATCCAAACGGACAAGTAAACGATTCGAGTCTTCGAACAGGCCCAGAAGGCCCAGGCCCGGCTCGACCGACGAGGTCAACAGCCGCCGGGCGGTCTCCAGAAGCGTCTGGCGATAGGCCGCCGTCTGCTCGCGCAGCAGCTCGGCAACCGTCGCATCGCACGACAGCTCACGCAGATGGTGCACCTGCCGGCGCACGAGCCAGAGCAGCGGATTGTACCAGTAGACGATCTGGAGCAGCATATAGAGACCATGCGCGATCAGATCGCCCCGCTTGATGTGCGCCAGCTCGTGCAGGAGTATGTGCTCGGTTCCCTGTTGCGAGAGCTTGCCCAGGTAGTCCCTGGGCATCAGCAGGACCGGTCGGAACACGCCAAACACCGCAGGAGTGGCGAGCTTCTTGGTCACGACGACCCGGGGAATACGATGCAGTTCCAGGCGTCTCGCGCAGTCGGCCAGTTGATTGTAGAAGGATTGCGGCAGTGAAGCGGCTGCCGCGACCTGCGCATTCCGGCCGACCAGCGAGCGAAGCCTGAAGAACAGCCATATTCCCAGAATCAGCGTTCCCAGAAGGGACGCCGTCATTGCGTAGACCTGCCATGCAACCCGAACGAATGGCTGCTGGTCAGTCGTTTCTTCCGGAGTCTGAAGTGTGAAGTTTGAAGTGTGAAGTGCAGGTTCGTTGCTTGAAACTTCCGACTTCACACTTGAAACTCCTGATGCCTCTACAGGCGCACGACAAGCCCCAAGCATGTCTTCATTGAGAGACAGCAGAGTCCTGTTCTGGACGGGACGCGCCTCCTGTGAATCCAAGCGGGCAAGGACCCGCTGGACCACGGGCTGCAGCTCGGGAACGATTCCGCTCGGCAGAGACAGCGAAGGCGGAAGGAGGAGCTTCACCAGGATGAGCGACCACAGCGCGTACCGCAACTGCGGCCAGGCCCATCGGCGAATCAGCCGGTCGAGGGCCGCGATCAGGAGGATCAGCAGACCGACCTGCCAGAACATACCAACCGACCACTCCCACCACAGGCGGGCAATTGCGTTCAGTTGCTCAACCATGGTTACTCCCCTCTGCTTTGGCCCTCGCGTTCCAGGATCTTCATGAGTTCAGCCTTTTCCGTGGCCGTGAGCTGTTTCTCCTCAGCGAGGAAGTGCACCAGCGGCTCGACGGTCCCGTCGAAGGCCTGGTCCAGCAGCGAACGAAACGCGCTGAGCCTGGCCTTCCGCTGCGAGACCAGCGGCTTGTACACGCTCGTGTTGCCCTCTTTGACCTCGCCGACCGCCTTCTTCTCCACCAGTCGAGTCAACATGGTCTTTATTGTGGTGTAGGCCCAGTTGACCCGTCGATCCAGCCGGTCCATGATGTCCCGCGCGGTGGCCGGGTGCTTGTGCCACAACGCATTCATGATCTGCCATTCTGCTTCTGTCAGCTTCATTTTCTTCCACCCTTCTACAATCGTAGAAGCCATTCTACTACATTTGTAGAAAGCGACAAGGGGAAAAAGAGATTTCGACAGATTTTTTTCTGGCTCATCCGGTTTCAGCGTACTTCTTGATCCGATGGGGGCTCTGAGGCTGCGAAAAAATCAACAGGCAGGGGAAAATACCCTCTCCGGCGAGGGCAAAAATGCGGTTTTTGGGATGGCCAAATCGATTTTTTCACAGCCTCTCTGCCCCCCGCCCCCCGGCATTTTGGGCTTTGGGCCAATAGCAGGAGAACAGAGAAGGAAACCGCCGGAACGGACTGCTGCCGGCAGCCGGGGCGCGATTCGTGTTTGTAGGTAGATTCTCCCAACCCTTGGGAATCGACCCTGTCATTCCTGCGCCAAGCAGGAATCCAGGAACCGCAGGACCCGGCCCTTCATGGGCAGTGGATTCCCGCCCCCGATCGGGTCGGGGGCAGGCTCTGCGCGGGAATGACAAAGTCAACGTCGAATGATCCTTTTCACAACAAACCAGAAACTACCTACAAACGTGAACTGCACCCCGCAGGCGGTTTGTGCCGGTTTCATCCGGGTATCCCTTGGCCAGACCCCGTCCTGCAGATGGGTGACGGTCC
>CAZDTD010000231.1:0-5699 GCA_964507995.1 uncultured Pirellulales bacterium
TTGTCCCGGTAGAACGCCATGCACTGCATGGACAACAGGCCGGGATAGGAGAATTCGCTCCGATGGGCTTGTCCCGGCGCGGGCGAGAGGAGTTGCCTTGCCTGGGTCGTCTTTTCGCCCATCCAATAGGGTACGGCGAGAACCTCCGACTCCTGTCGCGTGACGGCGCAGATGCGTGGAAAACGCACCACCAGGGGGACTGCGCCCTCCAGACCTTGCACCGAGATGGAAAAGCGAACAGCCTGGGCCGCGGGATCGAAGCGGACGCGGACGGATACGGACAGGCTGGGCATGGTTTCCCGACCGAACCCGCTCCAGACCAGACGCAATCGAGACGGATCGTCCTTTTCCTGTTGATATTCGAACCGTTGCGCTTGTTCGGGAAGCAACGTGCCTCCCGCCTGCTGGGGCAACTCCAGCGTCCAGAGACTGTCGAGGGCATCCTCCGCCATGTGATCGTGACCTGCTCGCTTGTCGAGCAAGGAGACAAGATGTCCCTGTTCTTCGCTGAAACGCAGGACAACTTCCGGACTGTCCACGGACAGAGCCGAAGCGCCGGCGCCCCAACCCAGCACGACGAGCAGAATGACCCACCGGGGACCGTGCCGACCTCTATCACCAATGTGCGTCATAGCGATGGATATACTCCCGAGAAGACTTGAAGTCAAACCGCCTTCGGCGGTAAGCTCTATAAAAACGATGAGATTGAAAGGTCAGCCCCTATGAGCAAGAACAATCGTATGACACTCACGCGGCGTCGATTCCTGACACGGGGCGCGATGGCGGCGGGCGCCGTGGCGATGCCCTGTTACATTCCGGCCTCCGCGCTGGGACTTGGCGGAGCCGTCCCGCCCAGCGAACGCATCGTGATGGGCGGCATTGGAATGGGCGGTCGCGGCTCCTACGATCTGGGCTACATGCTGACCCAGCCGGACGTGCAGTGCGTCGCCGTCTGCGATGTCGTGAAAGGCAAGCGGGAAGCGGCCAAGAACGCGGTGGACAACAAGTACGGCAACAAGGACTGCGCCGCGTATGGCGATATGCGTCGGTTCCTGGCCGAGCGGGCGGACGTGGACGCGGTGGTGATCGCCACCGGCGACCGCTGGCACGCACTGGCTTCGATTCTGGCGATGCGGGCTGGCAAAGATGTCTATTGTGAAAAGCCCGCGTGCCTGACGATGGCGCAGGGCCAGGCAGTCGTGGAAACCGCCCGGCGGTTCGGCCGGGTCTACCAGACCGGCGCCCAGCGGCTCAGCGAGCCGAATCATGTGTTTGCCATCGAGATGGCCCGGTCCGGCCGGCTGGGCCCGATCCACACCGTCTACGCCGACTGTCGATGGCGCGACGGCCTGCGCCACGACTGGCTGCCGGCCGAGCCGGAGCCGTCGAAAGAGGAGTTGGACTGGGACGTCTGGCTCGGTCCGTGTCCCTGGCGGCCTTACAACGCGGGTTACGTGAACGGCGCGGGGTGGTATCACTTCTACGATTTCGCCACGGACGTCGCGATGTGGGGCGCGCACACGGTGGCCCAGGCCCTCGCCGGACTCGACATGACGGACGTGTCCTTCATCGAGTTCGAATATACAGGACCCGACGCGACGATGGTGACGCAGTTGTCCAATGGCGTGAAACTGGTTCTGTATCGGGTCGCCGGCTCGGTTTGGGAGACGTGCGAGTACTGGCACGGCGCCTGCGGCGAGCGGTTCGAGGGTCCGGAAGGTTGGGCCGGAGCTGCCGATGGCTACTCGGCGCCCGATGTCTCGTCGCCGGCGATGCTGCGTGAATTCAAGAAGGTCATCGCGGACTATACGGCCCGCACGCAGCGGTCCCTGGACCACGTTCGGGACTTCTTCGATTGTATCCGATCTCGCCGGCCCACGGCGGCCGGTCCGGAGGTCATGTGCCGATCCATGAATATCTGCCTGGCGGCCGACGTCTGCGAGCAGTTGCAGCGGAATCTGAAGTTCGACCTGAGAAAGGCCGAGTTCGTCGGCGATCCCGAGGCCAATCGGATGCGGTCCCGCGCGATGCGCCCTCCGTACACGATCTGATTCGCTGTTGACCGTCCGCGGGCAGGCGTAATGCCTTTGTACAGTGGTACTTACGGCAGTATTGGGCGGCGAATCAGCGTGCGTTGCCACCGAATGCCGTTTTCCGAGATGGCAGTTATGTTATAATGGGACTGTCATCGCGGCGGAGCGTCTGTAGGGTTAACCCGACGCAAGGGCGACAGGCAGCAATGTGAGGACGGGGATCGACAATGGTTTGGACCAGACGGACGGCATTTTCGGTAGTACTCGCAATTGCATTCTGCGGCCTGCTCCGGGGGCAACAGGGCCCGGTCGTTATCAACGAGATTCACTACGATCCGGACCTCAAATATGAATGGGTCGAGTTCATCGAACTCTACAATCCCGGCCCGACGGCCGTGGACCTTTCGGGCTGGTATTTCAGCGAGGGCATTTCCTTCACGTTCGACGCGGGATCAACGCTGCCCGCCGGCGGGTACGTCGTCGTGGCCCAGGACCCAGTCGACGTCCTGACCAAGTGGACTGCTCTGACTGCGAAGAAGGTCTTCGGCCCTTTCGGTGGCAAGCTCAACAGTGAAGGCGAGCGGCTTGTCCTGCGCGATGTAACCGGCGTCGGTGTCGACGCGGTCGAATACCAACTCGGTTTCCCCTGGCCGACCGCAGGCGATCGCATTCCGGACAACGTCCCCGGCAGCGCCCACTCGATTCAATTGATCGATCCGCAGCTCGACAACGATCTCGGGGGCAGTTGGCGTTCCGCGTCGCCCACGCCGGGGGCCCGCAACGCCGCGGTCTTTGTCGAGAACGCGCCTCCTCACATCCGCCAGGTCGCGCACTCGCCGCGGGAACCCCGTTCAAATGAGGTCGTCACGATCACCGCCAAAGTGACCGACTCCGACGGGATTGACGCCGTGTTGTTGAGCTGCCAGGTTGTGGACCCCGGTGCGTACATCCCCGTGACGCTTCCCAACTACCCTTCGAGCAACCCGGCCACCGTCCCGAACCCGAGCTACGAGATGAACTGGGAGACGCGCGAGATGCGCGACGACGGGACCGCCGGCGACCAGGTTGCGGGCGACAGCGTCTACACGGTCCAACTGCCTGCTGACATGCAGCGGCACCGCCGGCTGGTGCGATACCGCCTGTTCGCGCTCGATGGTCGAGGCAACCTGCTCCAGGCGCCGTACTCGGACGATCCGCAGCCGAATTTCGCGTATTTCGTCTACGATGGCGTCCCCGCCTGGCGCAGCGCGATTCAGCCGGGCAGCTCGGACCCGAGTCGGAGCGAGGTCGTCACCTACAGCGAAGAATTGATGCGCTCGCTGCCGGCCTACCATCTGATATCCAGGGCGACGGATGTCCAGAATTGTCTCGACAAAAGCTCCTACGACAACACGTCCTATTACTTTTCGGGCACCCTGGTCTATGATGGCGCGGTCTACGACAATATCCACTACCGTGTCCGCGGCCAGGCCTCCACGTTCCAGACCGGCAAGGACAAACTCAAGATCGATTTCAATCGAGGTCACTACTTCCAGGCTCGCGACGACTACGGCCAGGAATACCGGGAGAAATGGGACAAGATGAACGTCGGCACCGGCGTCTGCCCCTGGTGGCAGTTCCCGCACCCCGGCGGCTGGGACGTGGGCACGCGCGGGATGGTGATGAACGAAGCCCTGGCGTTTCGTCTATACAACATGGCGGGCGTGCCGAGCTGCCACACGAATTACTTCCAGCTCCGCATCATCGACGCGGCGGCCGAGGCCGATCCGAGCAACCAGTACGAAGGGGACTTCTGGGGCCTGTATTTCGCCATCGAGCATCCCGACGGCGCCTTCCTCGACGAGCACGACCTGGCCGACGGCAACGTCTACCGCATGGACGGTGGCGCCAACCCCACGCACCAGGGGCCGACTCGCGTCGCCAACGGTTCCGACGTGTCGAGTCTCATCAACGGGTTGAGCGCCAGTCAGAATGCGGAGTGGTGGTCGCAGAACGTCAACCTGCCCAACTACTACAGTTCCAAGGCCATCGGCGTCGCGGTTAACGACTCCGACCGCCGGCCCCAGTCCAACTGCATCTATTACTGCGACTCGGAAACGAACCTGTGGTGGGTGCTGCCGTGGGATTTGGACCTGACGTTCGAGTGGGCGACGCATTATACGGATTGGGAGCATTTTCGCTATGTGCTGGTTCATCCGCAGTACCAGATCGCCTGCGACAACCGGGGTCGGGAGCTGCTGGACCTGCTGCTCAGCAGCGACCAGACCGGACAGGTCATCGACGAGATCGCCTCGGTCATCGCGACGCCCCACGACGGCCGGACGTTCGTCGAGGCGAACCGGGCCATGTGGGACTACCATCCTCGGACCAACCGTAAGGGACAGTTCTACGCGAACAACGAGTTCCTCACGACTCGGGACTGGGCGGGCCTGGTCGAGTACTACAAGACGTTCCTCTCGTCCAAAGGCTTCTCCGATGTCGGCTCGGGCAGTTACGGCGTCCACGCTCTGCTGGCGGATACCGTGGATTCCGATATTCCGGACACGCCGGCTGCCTCGTACACCGGCGATGCCTCATACCCGCCGAACGGCCTGACCTTTCAGGCGACGGCATTTGCCGATCCGCAGGGATCGAATACCTTCGCGGCGATCCAGTGGCGGATTGCGGAGGTCGAGCCGAATACGCCGATCACGCCGCCCGTCGAATCGACGCAGGCCGACTCCGTCGGTCTCGTAGGTTCGGACAACTGGCGATACTTTAAGGGCCTCCAGGAGCCCTCGGCGACTGTGGGAGCGTGGCGGACTCTCGGTTTCGACGACTCCGCGTGGCCGGTCGGCAGCACGCCGGTCGGCTTCGGTGACGAGACTTTCATTGTGACACGTCTGGTTGATATGCGGGGCAGCTACAGCACGATTTACCTGCGCAAGACCTTCAACGTGGCGAGTCTCGATGTGATCGACAAGCTCATTCTCGAACTGCGCTACGATGACGGCGTCAACGTCTGGATCAACGGCAGCCTGGTTTTCCAGGACAACGTCGCGTCCACTGAGTTGGCTCATAACGCCGTGGCCGAGTCGGCGATCGAGATGCCCGACTTCGCCCGATACGATCTGGGCGAAGCCGCCAAGGTCCTTGTGGAGGGCACGAATGTCATTGCCGTTCAGGTCCTGAATTCCTCGATCGGCGGCAGTTCCGACTGCTTTGCCGATCTGCGATTGACCGGCGAGAAAACAACCGGTCCGGCGGGATCCACTGTGGTGTCGGGACCCGCGTACCAGGGACGACGTGGAAAGTACGAGATCGATGTGCTCTGGGACAGCGGCGAAATCGATACGCGCGACGGTATCGACGTGGCGATCCCGGCCAGCGCGGTCGAGTCCGGTCATACGTATCGGGTCCGCTGCCGGATGAAGGACACAACCGAACGATGGAGCCACTGGTCCCAGCCCGTCCAGTTCGAAACGGGCGCTGCGTTGCCGTCGCATATCGTCGAGGACCTGCGCATCACCGAGATCATGTACAACCCGCCCGAGGCGAATGCCGGCGAAGGTGAATTGGCCGTCGAGAACGACAGCTTTGAGTTCATCGAGCTGCGCAACGTCGGCTCGACGACGCTCGACTTGACCGGCGTTTCGTTCGAGGACGGCGTCGCCTTCGGCTTCCGTG
>CAZDTD010000232.1:0-5698 GCA_964507995.1 uncultured Pirellulales bacterium
TTCGAATACGGCCAGACCTATTACTGGCGGGTCGATGCGGTCAACGACACGACCTGGAAAGGCGACGTGTGGAGCTTCACCGCCGAGGCGTATGCCTATCCAATCGCGAACGTGACGGCCACGGCCTCCAGCGAGCAAACCTCCTCTCCGGCGAGCAAAACCGTCGACGGCTCGGGACTCGACGACCTCGATCAGCACGGCATCGATCTGAAGACCATGTGGGTCGCGGCCGACGGCGTGCCCGTCTGGATTCAATACACGTTCGACAAGGAGTACAAACTGCACGAGTTGTGGGTCTGGAACAGCAACTCGGAACTTGAAGCCCTGATGGGATTCGGGGCCAAGGACATCGCCATCGAGTATTCCCTCGACGGCGAGACCTGGACCCCACTGGAGAACGTGCCCCAATTCGTCCAGGGAACCGGCAAGGACACGTACACAGCAAACACGAAGATCCCCTTCGGCGACGTCCCGGCCAGGCATGTCCGACTGACGGTCAACGACAACTGGGGCACGACCACGATGGTCAGCCTCAGCGAGGTGCGGTTCTTCTACGTTCCGCTGCAGGCGTTCGAGCCCGATCCGGCCGACGGCGCCACAGGCGTCGGCATCGACGCCGTGCTGAACTGGCGACCCGGCCGCGAGGCGACTTCGCACGAAGTCTACTTCGCCGCCGACGCGGCCGCAGTAGCCGAAGGGACCATAGCGGCCGAGACCATCGCGAACCACAGCTACACGCCCCTTGCCATGAATCTTGAGACGGCCTACTACTGGAAGGTGAATGAACTGGGCGATACCGGCGTCTATGAAGGCAACGTGTGGACTTTCACCACCCAGGAGTTCCTGGTGGTGGACGATTTCGAGAGCTACACGGACAATATAGACGCCGGAGAGACGATCTGGCAGGCCTGGGAAGATGGGGTGACCAACAAAGCCAGCGGCTCGCAGGTGGGATACACGGACGCCCCGTTCGCTGAAACGACCGCCGTCTACCGCGGCGGGCAGTCCATGCCCCTCCAGTACAACAACACGTCATTTGCCTTCTCGGAAGCCACGCGAACGTTCGATGAGCCCCAGGACTGGACCGCTTCCGGCATCAAAACCCTCGCGATCCACTTCGCAGGCCTCTCCGGCAACACCGGCCAACTGTACCTGAAAATCAACAACACCCAGGTCGTCTACGACGGCGACCCGGCGGACCTGACGCGATCTGGCTGGCAGGCGTGGAACCTCGATCTGTCCACGGTCGGCAACGTCGGCAGCGTCCGCTCGCTGACAGTCGGCATCGAGGGCGCCGGGACAACCGGCACGCTCTACATCGACGAGATCCGACTCTACGCCAAGGCCCCCCAGTATTTCACCCCCACCCAACCGGCATCCACGAATCTCGTGGGGCACTATAAGTTCGACGAGGGCTCCGGCGCCAAAGCCGTCGACTCCTCCGGCAAAGGACACGACGGCGACATCGTCGGCAGCGTGGATTGGATCGGAGGAATGGCCAACGGCGCTATCGTCCTCGGCGGGGACGGCGATTACGTGGATATCGGGAATCCTACAGACTGGCCCGCCGGCAAAGAGCCGCGCAGCCTGTGCGCCTGGGCCAAGACCGAGGATGTCCTCGCCACGTGGCATTGGATCGCCGCCTATGGCACGGGCGCCACATCCCAGGCCATGTTCATCGGACTGAACGGCGCCGCCCTTTACGGCGGGGGTTACGTCGACGACGTCTATGTCGCCAATTTCTGGGAGGTCGGTGTCTGGCATCACATCGCACTGACCTACGACGGCACAACCGCCCGACTGTACGCGGACGGCGTGGAAGTGGCCTCGGCCGTCAAGACCGCCTGGAACCTGGTCCGCAACCAAGCTCGCATCGGCCAACAGGTGAACGAGTACAACGAGTTCTGGAACGGCGCGGTGGACGACGTGCGAATCTACAGTCAGACGCTGTCGCCCGCAGAGATCGCGGGTCTCGCTGGACAGACCAAGCCAAGACATATTCCATTCTGATCGCGGCATCGGCCGTCAAGATGGATAAATACGACAGTGTAAGGACACGAATCGCATTCGCTTTAGAGAGCAGCATGGCGCATGGGAACACAGCGAGCGGCGTGGACCTTCATCCGAAGGCTTTCACGCTCATCGAATTGCTGGTGGTCATTTCCGTCATCGCGCTGCTGATGGCCATTCTCGTGCCCAGCTTGCAGAAAGCCAAAAAGACGGCGCAATCCGTCGTCTGCCGGGCTAACCTGAAACAGTGGGGCCAGATCTTCCACCTCTATGCCTCCGACAACGAGAACAGACTGCCACAGAGCGTCCAGGGCGGCAAGCTCAGTGCGCAGGAGGCCTATTGGATCGTCGCGACAGTGCCCTATTACAAGGAGAAGAAAATCCGTCTGTGCCCTTCCACCAGAGTGGTCAGAGATCAACCGGTGAACAGAAGCCACGGCGGGACTCTGGCCTGCTGGGGACCTTTCGACCCAACGACACCCGACAACTGGTGGGCGGATTTCGACACCGGCAGCTACGGAATCAACGAGTGGTGTTCGTCTCCACCCTCCGGCACGACGCTGTTCTGGGGCTTCCCCACCCAGCGCACATGGCGAACCATCGACACGAAGGGGGCGAACCGCATCCCGCTGTTCATGGACTCCGTTTACGTCGATATGTTCCCCGAGGATGACAATACGCCTCTTGCAGTGGAGCCGCCGCCATACGAGTGGAACAATGCCTGGGGCGACTGGGGATCCGAAGCGATGAGAATGGTCTGCATCGACCGCCACAACGGAACGATCAATTCCGCGTTTCTGGACGGCTCGGCAGCGTCCGTGTCTCTTCGAGCCCTGTGGAAGCTCAAGTGGCACAAGAAGTTCGACACGAACGGCCCCATGACCGGCGCCGACGCAGATTGGCCGAAGTGGCTGCAGGGTTTCCGCGACACGTACTGACAGCAGCCCGCGCAGTCGATCTTGATTTGCCGACCCGAATCGATTAGCATAGTGAATGGCACCTTCGTTCTCGATGCCGAAAAAGGAGGTGTTCTCATACTCGCAGGCAGGCAGCAGGCCATAACGGCCTTTCGGGTCTAACCGTATCGCAAGAGCATTTTGAGAGGTGGGACAATGAAACCACAACTGCTTCATCTGGGACTGATCGTGAGTATGCTGTGGGCGGGCGCCGGTTATGGAGCTGGAGAACCCGTCGGAGTCTCCTGGGCCGAGTGGCGATTCGCAGAGGATTTCGATCCGGCGCACGAGATTCCGGCCGACAAGTCCTCCGATCCCGACAGTCTCATTCGCCGCAATCCGACGAGCGCCGCGATCAGCATCTCCGGCGGGAAGGCGATCTTTGCTCAAACCGGTCCGGAGGATTATCTCCGCATGGATGTTGACGACCTGGCGGAGAACGGAGGGGGTGGTTACGTGAATGAGTACACCATGGTCTTCGACGTCAAGGCCGTGGACGCCGACTGGCTTCCCATCTACAACACGGGCTACGACAATTACAATGCCGCCGATTTTTGGGCCGCCGCGGATGGGTCCGTGGGTTCCGGGTCCTATTCAAATCCCGGGGTACTCCCGCTGGGAACGTGGGTTCGCCTGGTCGTGGTGCGTAGACTGGAGAGCGGCAGTTGGGTCCGAGACGTCTACGCCGACGGAATCAAGGTGTTCGACAACCTGGGCGCCGAGACCCTCGACGACAACAGCAGCCTGTACACGAATGCCCAACAGGACGAGGGGCAGTTCACGATCCTCTCGGACGCGGACGCCACAGCGTACGCGGGGTGCGAGCTGGACAACTTCGCCTTTGTGGCCGCAGCCCTGTCGGATGGCGAAGTGGCCGACCTCGGGGCGTACCAAACGCGGGGCATCTTCGGTGTCACAGGCCTTGCGTCCAAGCCCGCGCCCGAAGATGGGGCGACGGATGTCCCCTGCGACAGCGGCCTGAGCTGGACGCCGGACGAAACGGCCCAAACCCATGACGTATACCTCGGGACCAACTGGGACGATGTCAACGAGGCCGGACGAACCGATCCCAGGGACGTGCTCGCCAGCCAGGACCAGGCAGACGCCGCATATGATTCAGACGGCCTGCTCGAATACGACCGGACCTATTACTGGAGAATCGACGAGGTCAACGGGGCGCCCGATTACACCGTTTTCAAGGGCGAAGTCTGGAGTTTCACGACCGAGCCCTATGCGTATCCGATCACCGGTCTGACCGTCGAAGCCTCCAGTGAGCAACCGGATTCCCCCGCGATCAGGACGATCGACAGGTCCGGGCTCGACGACCTGGATCAGCATGGCGTCGATCTCAAACAGATGTGGGCCAGCCCGGAGAGCTTGCCGGCGTGGATCGAGTACACATTCGACAGGGAGTACAAGCTGCACGAACTGTGGGTCTGGAACAGCAACTCCGAACTCGAACTCCTGATGGGGTTCGGGGCCAAAGACGTCACGATCGAGTACTCCGTCGACGGCCAGACCTGGAATCCGTTGGAGAACGTGCCCCAGTTCGCGCAGGGAACCGCCGCCGTCACGTACATGGCGAATACAACCATCCACTTCGGCGGGGTCGCCGCGAAACACGTCAGACTGACCATCAACAACACGTGGGGCGCCAACGGCATCGTGAGTCTCAGCGAGGTGCGGTTCTTCTACGTCCCGACGCAGGCCTTCAGACCCGATCCGGCCGACGGCGCCACGGGCGTAAGCATCGAGACTTCGCTGAATTGGCGTCCCGGCCGGGAGATGACCTCGCACACCGTCTCGATCGACGTTGATGAGGCCGTCGTCGCCGATGGGACCGCTGCCGCACACCCCCTGGCCGATCACCGTTATACGCCTGAGTCCCTGGATTTCGCGACGCAGTATTTCTGGCGGGTCGACGAGGCCGGCGATTCCGGCGCCTATGCGGGCGACGTCTGGAGCTTTACGACAGAGGAATTCACGGTCGTGGACGATTTCGAAAGCTATAACGACAGCGACCGGTGCCTCTACGACGCCTGGATCGACGGCGTCACGAACGGCACCGGCTCCTATGTCGGCTACGAGAACTCCAGCAACGGCACGTTCGGCGAAACCATCATCGTGCACGGTGGGCGGCAGTCCATGCCCATCTCCTATGACAACGCGAAGTCGCCGTATTACTCCGAGGCCACGCGGACCTTCGACGCGGCACAGGATTGGACCGCCCATGGCGCCGACACGCTGTCCCTGTTCTTCCAGGGCGCCCTGGACAACTCTCCGGAATCTCTGTACGTGACGATCAAGGACAACTCCAAGTCCGCGACAAGTACGCACTCCGATGCTGCGGCCACCACGATCGCGGAGTGGCAACAGTGGAAGATCCCGCTGAGCGAGTTCGCCTCCGCCGGCGTGAAAATGACCTCGGTCAAGGAGATGACAATCGGCGTGGGCAACAAAACCACCGGCGGCACCGGGAGGATGTTCATCGACGACATCGTCGTTGGCGTTCCGCTCCCGTGATCTCGTGTCCACGAGGGCGGCGCATTGCGCGATCTACCGGGTGATGTTCTCTTCGAGCTGGGTCAGAATCGCGCAGGCGTTCGCGACCTTGTTGCCGTTGGGCCCGTCCCAGTGCACTTCGGCGTCGCGCTGCAGCATTTCGTCGATCTTCTTGCATGCAACCAAAACTGTTGCATGATTTTTGTTACCCATATAACGACCAACCTCGG
>CAZDTD010000233.1:0-5634 GCA_964507995.1 uncultured Pirellulales bacterium
AAGGCCCACGTCAACATCCAGGCCTGGCCCGACAAGATCTTCCCCGGCGTCGTGCAGACGGTCGCCTTGAGCCGTAAGACCGGGACTGATGGTTCCAAGTACTATGAGACGGAGGTCCTGCTGGTCGATCCGAACGAGCAGGTCTTCACCGGCATGACGGCCGATGTGGATATCGAGGTGGCGACGCACAAGGACATCCTCGTCCTGCCGAGTCAGGCGGTCCTCGGACGCAAGGTGGACGAGTTGCCCGTGGAGATTCGGGACAAGCTCACCGAGGAAGAGAAGAAGAAGGCCTATGCCTCGGTGGTCTACTGCTGTCGGGACGGCAAGGCGGTGGCGGTCCCCGTCAAGATCGGCGCCAGCAACGCGACGCACACGGTGGTCGAATCCGGCCTGACCGAAGTGGACAAGATTGTCGTCGGGCCGTACAAGGAGCTGGAGAAGATGAAGCACGACCAGCTCATCCAGGACGAACGCGAGGCCAAGGCGGAGGAAGAGGCCAAGAAGAAAGCGGACGCAAAAGACGCCAATGACCCAAACCAGAGCAAATGACACGGTGATTCGTCTCAGCGCGGTCACGCGCGTCTATAAGGTGGGCGTGGAATCCATCCATGCGCTCAAAGGCGTGGACTTCGAACTGAAGCGCAACGAGTACGTCGCGATCATGGGACCGTCGGGCTCGGGCAAGAGCACGCTGATGAACATCCTCGGATGCTTAGACTGCTGCACGAGCGGAACCTACGAGCTGGACGGGAGGGACACGACGAAACTCAGCGCCGCGGGACTGGCCCGCGTCCGCAACGCCCAGATCGGATTTGTTTTCCAGTCGTTCGAGCTGCTCCCGAGGTTGAACGCACTGAAGAACGTCGAGCTGCCGCTGCTTTACGCCGGTGGGGAAGGCTGGCTCAGCCGCAAGACCCGCGCGAAAGAGGCGCTGACCAAGGTCGGTCTGGGCGAACGCGTGAAGCATCGTCCGAACCAGCTCTCCGGCGGAGAGAAGCAGCGGGTTGCCATCGCGCGCGCCCTGGTCAACAGGCCGAGCATCCTGCTGGCGGACGAGCCCACGGGCAATCTGGACACCCGCACGAGCCTCGAAATCATGTCGTTGTTCGAGCAGTTGCACCGCGACGGCCAGACCATCATCATGGTCACGCACGAGGACGACATCGCGCATCACGCCAGACGGATCGTGCGGATGCGCGACGGCCAGATCGTCGCAGACGAGCAGACGGGCGCCAAGCGGCTGGTCGCCACGGGAGTCGAAACAACCTGAGGCAGGGAAATCCGAAATTCGAAACACGAAGTTCGAAACAAACTCAAATGACAGAAATTCGAAATTCAAAATGGGCGTCCCGCTGTGCGACAGCGTTCCTGACAAGGAGAGATAGATGCTGCGGCTGTTGACCGCTCCATTCGTGTTGGTGGTTCTGCTGATGCAGAGCGTTCGGCTGGCGCTCGGCCAGATCTGGACGAACAAGACCCGTTCGGCCCTGACGACGATCGGGATCGTGATCGGCGTGGCGTCCGTCACCGCCGTGATTGCGGCTCTGACCGGCCTGAAGGCGAAAATCCTGCGGGACTTCGAATCGCTCGGCACCAACAAAATCTACATCAGTCCCGAATGGCCGCGAACGGGGCGATTCAAGAACTTCAACTGGCGTGTGATCCGGTTCTGGCCCGAGCAGTTCGACGGCCTGCTGGATCGCTGTCCCTCCATCTCGGACTACACTCTGATGACCGAGAGAAGCCGGACGGTCAGTTACGGCGTGCACAGCATCGACGGAGCGCGGGTCTACGGCATCAACCCTTCCTGGCACAGGATCGAGAGTCGTTCCGTCGTTCTGGGGCGGCCGTTCACGCTGATGGACGAGGAGAACGGCTGGCAGGTGTGCCTGATCACGCCGCGGGTCCGCGACCAGTTGCAGCTCGAAGAGGACTGCATCGGCAAACGGATCATCATCGACCGTCGGAGTTTCCGGATCGTGGGCATCGTCGAAAACCGCGTCGAGTCCGGCATGTTCGGCCAAATGGGCTCGACCGAAGAGGTGTTCATCCCGTTCCCCACGGCCTGGCGGTTGTGGGAGCCGTGGATCTATGCCGTCGCGTGCTGTCGCAGCCCGGACCTTTCGTCGGAGGCCCAGGCGGAGCTGCGGTTCTTCCTGCGCCAGTCCCGCCGGCTGGAGCCGGGCGATCCGGACACGTTCCGCATGGATGTCATCGAGGAGATTCTCAAGGGCTTCAACAAGATCGCCATGGGCGTCACGGCGGTCGCCGGCGGCGTCGTGGGGATTTCTCTGCTCGTCGGCGGCGTCGGGATCATGAACATCATGCTCGTCTCCGTCTCCGAGCGGACCCGGGAGATCGGCCTGCGCAAAGCGGTGGGGGCCCGCCCCTCGGCGATTCTTCTACAGTTTCTCGTCGAGGCGGTCGTGCTGTGCCTGTTCGGCGGGCTCATGGGCACCGGGATCGGGCAGGCGCTGACCTCCCTGATTGCGAAGATCCCCGGCGCGCGTCTCGACATGGCGTACATCCCGTTGTGGGCAATCGGCCTGTCCTTCGGTTTCGCCGGCTCGGTCGGCGTCTTCTTCGGCATGTTCCCGGCCATCAAGGCCGCACGGTTGGACCCTATTGAGGCGCTCAGGCATGAGTAGACATGTTGTTCTCCGATGTATTCCGCTGGCGGTTGCCCTGTCCTCTCTCCTCTCGACGGCGGGATGTCACAAGCCGATGGGCGGATACGATCCGGCCCTGGCGGCCCAGGTCAGCGAGAAGGTCCATGAGATCGAGCCGTTGGAACTCGCGAAGGCCGATTCCAACCAGGTCACGCCGGAACCGAATGAACCGCCTGCAACGATGGAATTGTCGCTCGAACAGTGTCGGGCCCTGGCGCTGGAGAACAACCTTCAACTGAAGGCCAGCCTGATCAGTCCGACCATTGCTGCGGCGCAACTCAGCCAGGAAGAGGCCAAGTTCGAGTCTGCGTTCTTCGCGAACGCCAATCTCTCCAAAACCGATCTGCCCTTTGGAGGTTCCGCGGAAGTCGGTGACACCGGCGTTCGCGTCCCCATCGTGGCGACTTCGCAGACCGAGAACGTCCGGTTGGACACGGGCGTTCAGGTGCCGTTGCGGACGGGTGGTACGGTGACTTTTGACCTTGGGGATTCGCGGACCAACGATCTGAATGTGGACGGTCCGTTCGACCCGTCCTATGAGAACTCGCTCTCAATGTCCGTCAGCCATCCACTGCTGAGGAACGCGGGCCAATGGGTCAACACGTACTCCATTCGGGTCGCGGCCTACAACCGGGACGTTGTCAGCGCTCGCACGAAGCTCGACATCATCACGGTTCTGGCCGCCATCGATCGCGTCTACTGGCGCCTGTATGCGGCCCGTCGCGAGCTCGAGGTGAGACATCAGCAGTATGAACTCTCGAAGGTTCAGTTGGAACGGGCCAAACGCCTCGTCGACGCGGGCCAACGCCCGCAGATCGAAATCATCCGCGCCGAATCGGGCGTGGCGCAGCAACTGGAGGCCATCATCGTGGCTGAGAACACCCTGCGCGACCGCGAACGCGAACTCAAGCGGGTCCTCCACAAGGCGGGCGTGGACATGCAGACGCCGACCGTTCTGGTCCCAACCACTTCCCCCGATCCGGTCCGCTACGATCTGAAACCAGCGGAGCTTGTCGCCCAGGCCATGGAGTTGCGAATGGAGTTGCTTGAATTGCAGTTGCAGCTTCTCCAGGATGCGGAGGCCGTGCAGTATGCGCGCAACCAGTTGTTGCCTCTGGCCAGCCTCGATTACTCGTACAACATCAACTCGACGGGCGAGACTCGCAACGAATCGTTCGATATGCTGGGCAGCAGCGACTTCGTGAACCATCGTCTCGGTTTGCAGTTGGTCGTTCCCCTCGGCAATCAGGCCGCCAAGAACCAGTTGCGCGGGGCCCTCTACCAGCGTCGTCAGAATCTTGCGACGCGGGCCAATCGTGAGGAAGTGATCAAGCTCGAAGTGTTGAACGCCATCGACCAGGTCGAGGCCAACTGGCAGCGGATTCTGGCGGCGCGTCAGAACACGCTCGTCAACGCCCGTCTGTATGAAGCTGAACAGCGATCGTTCGAGGTCGGTATGAGCAACAGTACGGACGTGCTCGACGCCCAGTTCAATTTCGCCGACGCCCAGACGTCCGAGATTCAGGCTTTGGCGGACTACCAGATTGCACTGGTCGATGTCGCCTACGCGACCGGCACGATCCTCGGCGCCGCTCGGATCCAATGGGAGCCCATCGTCCCACCGGCCGACGAGGAGTGACCGCCCGGAATATCGCTCACGTCCGAGAATGCGTCTAAATCTCCGCCCGCCGCCTGCCGATAGTACCTGTGCAGGTCATAGACCGATTCTTTGTGGAAAATGGCAAGGGTATCCGGATGAAACGCAGTCGCACAGTGTATCGTATCGCCGGCGGGATTGTCGTCTGTATGATCCTTCTCGGCCTGTCCACCACGACCGGACGGGACCGCCGCGGCTACGAGGTCGAAGCCCACGTTTACGGCGTGGCGCCCGCTCAATCCGACGCTGCCCGCGCGATCAACGCCAACGAGCGTCTCATGGAACGGTACATGGACATGACCGAACGGCAGCTCTTCGACCTCGCCGGGGAGATCAAGGTCCTGACGCTCAAGATCGACTCCGTCGATGCGAAGCTGGCGCAGTTGGATCAGCGTCTGGCCCGGATCGAAAAGCATCTCGGCATTGTGCAGATGCCTGTGCGGCCCGATCCGAACGCGCCGCGGAAACCGGAAACTCCCGCGGTCGATCCGGCGCCGGTCCAGCAACAGGTTCGGTGATCGAACCTGCGGGCACGGCTATGCTTCCCCTGACGCGTTGTAGATGACGCCTCCTCGTTCGAGGTATTGCCGCAGCACGGCTTGGGCTTCAGTCCGCAAAACGCCTCGCACGACTGTGATTTCCCGTTTGCGCAGCTCGCCAATCCAGTCGGTCGGTTTGGCTCCCTCGTCGAAGCCGATCGCACAGGCGTCCTCGCCTGTTGCGCCGCAGACGACACGACGAACGCCGGACCAGGGGATCGCGCCGAGGCACATTGCGCAGGGCTCCGTGCTCGTTACCAATTCGTGCGAAGGCCGACCCTCGCCTCCGAGGTTGTAGCTGCCCACGGCCTGCTGCGCCAGAGCGATGGCGACCATCTCCGCGTGGAAAATCGAGCAGTTTGCCGGTTCGACCAGATTGACGCCGACGCTGACCAATCGGCCCGTGTCGATTTCGAATACCGCGGCCCCGAAGGGCCCGCCGGTCCGATGCCCAATGTTCCGGCTCGCCAGCTCGATGGCCAGCCGCATCTTGGCTTCCTCAGAATCGAAAGCCGTTTCCCGACGGGCAACGAACGACTCGATCCACTCGGGCAACTCCAATACGATCTTCGCGTGTCTCACGGCCTTTTTTCCATCCATCATTTGTTTTGCACAGCCTCCCGACTCCGTATCGGGATGGTACTCGTTTCGAGGCCATGCGTACAAGAGGGTATTGCATCCTGCGTGTCGCGGGTGCAGTTCACGTTTGTGGGTAGTTTCTGGTTTGCTGTGAAATGGATCATTCGACGTTGACTTTGTCATTCCC
>CAZDTD010000234.1:0-5612 GCA_964507995.1 uncultured Pirellulales bacterium
GACGCCGGCATCATCGTGGTCAACATCGACAACAAGTTCGACGACGAGGTGCTCAAGGACAAGGACGCGAAGATCCCGTTCGTCGGTCCCGACAACCGCAAGGGCGCCAAGCTGGCGGGCGTCTATCTGTCCACCCGGCTCCAGGGGGGCGACAAGGTCGCGATCATCGAAGGGGCCCCCAACGCCTACAACGGCATCCAGCGCAAGATGGGCTTCGAGGACGCCATGCTCGGCAGCAATCTGAACATCGTCAGCTCGCAGACGGGGTACTGGGAGACCGACAAAGCCCTGCCGGTCGCCTCCGCGCTCATCAACGAGCATCCGGACCTCAAGGCGATCCTCTGCGCCAACGACAGCATGGCCCTCGGCGCGGTGACTGCGGTGAAGGAGGCAGGCAAAGTCGGCGCGATCCAGGTGATCGGATTCGACAACATCGCCGCGGTGAGGCAGTTGGTCAAGGACGGCAGCATCCTGTGCACCGTCGATCAGCACGCGGATCAGCTCGCCCGCTACGGGATCGAGTACGCCCTGGAGATGCTCAAGACCAAGGCCCAGCCTGCGGACAAGGAGACCCCGGTCGAGCTGGTGACTGCGGAAATGCTGTGATGACGCAGGAAAATTCGAAACTCGAAATTCGAAATCCGAAACAAATTCAAAAAAGGAAATCCAAATGACAGAAACACGCAGGGCGTTGGGCGCATGCGTTTCGAATTCCTGATTTCGGTCATTTGTGCTTGTTTCGAATTTCGAATTTCGTGCTTCGGATTTGGTGATTTCTGCTATGGCGTCTACGGCTGACAGATTGCTTGCTGCGAGGGGGATCGTAAAGACCTTCCCGGGCGTCCAGGCCCTTCGCGGGGTCGATTTCGACCTGCACGTGGGCGAGGTCCATGCCCTGGTCGGGGAAAACGGCGCGGGCAAGAGCACGCTCACGCGAATCCTCGCCGGCGTGGAGACGCCCGACAGCGGCCAAATGTTCCTGACCGACCAGTCCTACGCGCCGAGATCGCGAGCGGACGCGGAGTCGCATGGCGTCCGCATGGTCATGCAGGAGCTGAACCTGATCGGCAACCTGACCGTGGCCGAGAACATCTTCATCGAGCGACTGCCGAGCTGCCTGGGATTCATCGATTATCGCAGGCTCAACGACGCGGCGCGTCAGGCCATGGCGAAGATCGGTCTGGGGGACATCGACCCTGCGACGCCCGTCAAGTCGCTCGGCGTCGGCCGCCAGCAGATGGTGGAGATCGCGGCGGGCCTGTCCCGCCAATGCCGCGTTCTCGCGCTCGACGAGCCCACCGCCTCGCTGACCGACAGCGAGGTGGAATTGCTCTTTGCCCAGATCCGCCGACTCAGAGCCGAGGGCGTCGGAATCATCTACATCTCGCATCGCATCGAAGAGGTCCTGCAGATCGCGGATCGCGTCACAGTCCTTCGCGACGGCCAGATCGTAGGCACGCGGGCGGCCGGCGAGGTCGGGCCCCAGACCGTCATCCACATGATGGTCGGTCGCGACCTCGGCAGCGAGTGCCTTGCCCCCGCCGGCGGCAGGGGGGCGATGGCCCTTCGCGTCGCGGGACTCGCGTGCGGCGAGAGGGTCCGCAACGTCTCTTTCGAGGCCTATCGCGGCGAGGTCCTGGGCATCGCGGGTCTCATGGGCTCCGGCCGGACCGAGACCATGCGGGCACTCTTCGGCGCAGATGCGCCCCAGGCGGGAGAAATCTATCTGTACGGCCGCGACGAGCCCGCCTGCATTCGAAGGCCCAGCGACGCAGTCCGCCAGGGGATCGCGTTGTTGACCGAGGACCGCAAGGAACAGGGGCTGTTTCTCTCCCTGCCCGTGCGGACGAATGTCTCGATCACCCGCCTGCAGGCCGTGAGCCGGATCGGGTGGATCGATTCCTCGCAGGAACGCCGGGTGGCGAGCGGTTACGTCGAGTCGCTCGGCATCAAGTGCTCGTCGGTGGAGCAGGCCGCCGGCCAGCTCAGCGGCGGCAATCAGCAGAAGGTCGTCATCGCCAAGTGGTTGTACCGGGACTGCGACATCCTGATCTTTGACGAGCCGACGCGAGGGATCGACGTGGGCGCGAAGTTCGAGATCTACCGCATGCTCGCAGACCTGGCGGCTCGGGGCAAGGCCATCCTCTTCGTCTCCTCGGACCTCAAGGAACTCATGGCGATCTGCAATCGGATACTCGTCCTGTCGGCGGGGAAGGTGGCCGGGACCTTCGAGCGGGGCGCCTGGAGCGAAGAGGCGATCATGGCCGCCGCATTCAGCGAATACGTCAAGACACCCGTGGAGGCCGGATCGAATGGCTGATGAAATGAACAAGGGAAACATCCGCAGGATGCTCGCCGATTACCTGGGCATGGGGATCGCGCTGGTCGTGCTGATCGTCGTCTTCGGCCTGGCCGCGGACAACTTCCTCACGAAGGCCACGTTCCGAACGCTGGCCAACCAGATCGGGGACATCACCATCGCGGCGGTGGGCATGACGTTCGTGCTGATCATCGGCGGGATCGATCTGTCGGTCGGCTCGGTGATGGCTCTGTCCGGCGCGGTCCTGGGGATCGGCGTCGTCCAGTGGGGTCTGCCGCTGTCGGTCGGGGTGGTTCTGTGTCTGCTCGCGGGACTCGCCTGCGGGACGGCCAACGGCCTGATCATCGTCCACTGGAGGCTGCCGTCGTTCATCGTGACGCTCGGGATGCTCGAAGCGGCCCGCGGCGCGGCCTACTTTGCGACGGATTCCCGGACGATCTACCTGAGCTCCATCGACACGCTCACCGAGACGGTTGCCCTGGGCCTGTCGGTCCCGTTTTTCCTGGCGATTGGCGTCGTGGTCGTAGGCCAGTTGACGCTGTCCCGCACGGTATTCGGGCGATACCTGATCGCCATCGGAACCAATGAGGAGGCGGTGCGGCTCTCGGGGATCGATCCTCGACCCTACAAGCTGGCGGTCTTCGCGCTGTGTGGCCTGCTGGCGGGGGTCGCGGCGGTGATCCAGACGGCCCGCATGTCGTCGGCCAACCCGAACACCGCCAACGGCTTCGAACTCCAGGTGATCGCCGCTGTGGTGATCGGCGGGACCAGCCTGTCAGGCGGCCGGGGGTCGGTTGTCAGCTCGTTCTTTGGGGTCCTCATCATCGCGGTCCTCGGCGCGGGCCTGGCCCAGGTCGGCGCCCAGGAGTACACCAAGCGTCTCATCACGGGCTGTGTCATCGTGGCCGCCGTGATCCTCGACCAGTACCGCCATCGTGCCCGACGGGCTTCGTAGCCGGACAAAGCCGTTCTTTCGCACCGGACCGGGGATAGCCCGTACATACAGTCGGTGGCAGAGAGTTCTCGGGTCGGATATTGCATTTCAATACCGGCTGATGCCGGGTTGACAGAGCGATCGCGATGGCGCATAATAGAACGCCAATACGAACCCGTGTGTGTGGAGGTACTGACCATGCGTCTGGTACTAAAACAGAAAGACGGCGAGACGAAGGAGTTCCAGTTCACACAGGGTCCCATCCAGATCGGCAGGGCGGCCGATTGCCATGTCTTTTTGCCCGACCGCACGGTGTCGAAAAAGCACGCGGTCATTGCGTGCGACGACGGCGCCTGGCACGTCCAGGACCTCGATTCTGCCAACAAGACCTATTTGAACGGCGAGCCGATCCGTCGGGCTCCGATCAAGACCGGCGATTCGATCCGCATCACGGATTTTGTGATCGAAATCAACCTGGATGAGGTCCCGCGGGCGTCTCAACCCTCCGAATTCGAGGACACGCTGAACCTGGAGGCCGGCCTGGCGACTCCGCTGCACGAGACGGTCGTGCGGAAGCCGGACGCCGGGCACGCTCCTGCGATGCGGCTTCCCGCCAAGCGCCTTTCGGAGTTTGCTCATGCGTGCGATGCCATCTGCCGGTCGAAGAACCTGGAGGAATTGCTGGTTGCGCTGCTGAACCTCGGTCTCAAGCAGTTCAGCGCGTTTCACACGTGGTGCGCCCTGCGGGAGCAGCCCAGTGGACCCATGACCTACCACGCGGGAAAACGCCGCGACGGCCAGGCGGTGGATATTGGCGATCTGAAACTGGCCGACAAGATCAACCAGGCCGTCGAGCGGGGCCAGTCGTTGGTCATGCCGAGCGTAGCGGCCGACGTCGAGGAGAAGGCGAGAATCCGCTCGGCGCTGATCGCGGCTGTTACCGGCCCGTCCGGCTGTTACGGCGTGATCTATATCGACAACGCCATGATTCACGACCACTACACCCTCGGCGACCTGGACTACCTGATGTTGATCGCGACCCACACGGCCGCGGTCCTGCGGAAGTTCCTTGTCCCTTGACATTCCCCCCTCGAAGCGGTATACTATCGGAACATGGAGGGGTGGGACGCAGATGCGTCCTTCCCGCGTATTTTTGGGGTGATAAAAGCCTGTTTCGACAGGCTTTTCGATCGCCGGTCGAGGAGGTCGTAGATGAATCGTTCCATAGCGTTGGTCGCCGCGTTTCTGTCGGTCGTTTTCTGCCTGCAAGGGGTTGCCGACGATGTTGTTCTGAGTCTGGGACCCGAGGAATTCGTTCAGGCCGATGGCAACGAGATCGTCGTGCCGGGCTATTCCGCGCCCTCGTTCGTGGACTGGAACCATGACGGTCTGAAGGACCTGATCGTCGGCGAAGGCGGCGGCACGATTCCCGGCAAGGTCCGAATCTATCTCAACGTTGGGATCGAGTCTGACCCCTGCTTCGTGGACTATTTCTATGCGCAGGCGGACGGCCAAGATCTGACCTGCGCGCCTATGGGTTGCCAGGGGTGTTTTCCCCGTGTGGTGTACTGGGATGAGGACGCCCGCAAGGACCTGCTGGTCGGCCAGGCGGACGGTACGGTGAAAATCTTCCTGAATGTTGCGGACGAGAACGAGCCGGCCTTCGACGCCGGGACGCTCGTGAAGGTGGGCAACAACGACAGCCTCGCTCTCAACGTCGGCGGCCGGGCCACCCCTTCCCTGGTGCACTGGAACGACGACGACATGCTCGACCTCGTCGTCGGCGGGCTCGACGGTCTGATCCACGTCTTCTACAACTGCGGCTGCGACGGCTGGATCCCCCCGCACTTCTACTTCTCGCCTCCCGATGGGCTCTATGTCCAGGCGGGCGTCCGCGACCTGGCGGTTCCGAGCGGCCGATCGAGCCCGGAGTTCGTCGACCTCGACGCCGACGGCAGGAAGGACCTGCTCACCGGCGGCACCGACGGCACGATCCTGTTCTACAGAAATACCGGCACTGCCTCGTTGCCGGAGTTCACGTCCTACACGCCCGTCCAGTCCGAGGGCGTCGCGATCGACCTGCCGGGTACGTACCGTTCCCGCCCGTTCATCTGCACTTGGACCGGCGACGGCAAGTTCGGCCCGAAGGACGGCTACTGGGACTTGCTCGTCGGCTACGGCGACGGCAAGATCCGCCTCTATCGCGGCCTGCCCCAGGCGGGCGATTTCGACTATGACGGCGACCTCGACGGCGACGACTTCACGTTCCTCGTCAAAGCCCTCGATCAGCCGGTCCCGCCGGAAGGAACGCCCGCTGATCTCAACAGCGACGGCGTCGTCGACAGCCTCGACCTCCGC
>CAZDTD010000235.1:0-5558 GCA_964507995.1 uncultured Pirellulales bacterium
CATAAGCATGCTCCTCGGGCAAGGGACAAGACATGTCCACGCAAGCGTGGGCATGCCCCTCAGACTACGCATCCAATCAGACGCCAACAAACCAAGACTACGGCAGGGTCGCAATGTCGTTGCGGGACGTGCCGACGAGGTAGATCCGGTTCTTGCCGCTGCGCTTGGCGTCGAGCAGCGCCTGGTCGGCGCGATCGAAGAGCTGATCGGGAGTCGAGCCGTCCCGGGGAAAACTGGCCAGGCCGCCGCTGATGGTCAGGACGCCCTCGCCCCTGGGACCCAGCAGATGCAGGTCGGCGTTGCCCAGGGCCTGCTGGAATCGCCGGGCGACGGAGATGGCTTCCGTCGGGTGCTCGGCCGCAGTGGACCGCCTTTCACGCGACACGCCGCTCGAGACGCGATGCGGATCGTCCCAGAAGACCACGACGAACTCATCGCCCCCGATCCGGCCGACCACATCGTGGGCGCGGCAGCACCGGCGCATCAGGATGGCCGCCTGCCGGAGGATCTCGTCGCCGGTCATGTGGCCGTACACGTCGTTGTAGTGCTTGAAGTTGTCGATGTCGAACATCAGGATTGTAACCCGGCCGTGGGTCCGCCGGGCGCGATCCAGAATCTGCCGGGCGAACTCCAGGATGTACCGGCGGTTCTTCAATCCGGTCAGGTCGTCCGTCGTCGCCAATCGTTCCAGATGGCGAAGCCGCCGCTCCACATCGGTCGAGAGGACGGTGGAAACGGAATCCGAAACCTGCGGCTCGGGCTGCGAGGCCTGAGGCTCCGACGGAGTCTGCGCCCCCTGCTCGCCTGCGACGCGCGGGCACAAGATCGCCAGGCGAGTCGGACACAGGCAGTACTCATCCGCAAGTTTTTCCTCGCCGGGGATCGGGGTCGTCAGCCGCCGGGCAATCGGCTCCTCATACATCCGGGCCAACAAAACGATCCTCGCGGACGAACTCACGCGAAGGGCCTTCAGCACCGCGTCAAGCTGACTCGACACACCCGCCATGACGATGCCAATCGTGTCGAATGCGCCGCGGGCGGCCGTGTCGATCCCGTCCAGGACGTTCTCCCGGACCTCGCACAGGCGACGGTCCAGAGTCGGGGCGTCCAGCAACGCCTTGCCGACGTCGCCAATCAGCAACACCCGGCCCACCCCCTGCGGCTGCGGAACATTCGTGCTACTCATCGCTCTGGCGCCCCAATAGTGCGACCAGCTCCGCCTCCGTGGCTCGCAGATCATCCTCCATCAAATCGCCGGCGTCGGCGCGTCCGGATCGGGGGCTGCCTTCGGCCAGCCAGTCCTTGAAAATCGGTCTGACCTGCGTCGCGTCGTTGACGATCTCGGCGCCCGAGCGAATTGCAGCCTGCATCCCGCCGGCATCGACGGCAGGCCCGCATTCGACGAGACAACAGCATCGCAGCCCGTTCGCCTCGGCAATCTGGAAGAATCGCCCCTGTTCCCGGGCGAGATCCCGCATCGTCCCTGCGATGAACACGCGGCGCGCCCCCGCGCGGGCCACTGTGGCGACTGCCGAGTACACGTCTTCGCAACGCACGGTTTGCACCCGACTGTCCCCGGCCAGTCGGATCATCGCCTGCACGAACCCACTGCACGGGTCGCCCACGACAACCATGCAGGGATCGAGTTCTGAACTGCCTCCGGTCATCACCGATTCCCCTGCCTTCCCGTCACTTCGCGCCGGTTCCTCCGCGCTTACGCACCATCCATGGAACCTTATCGTACCATCGCCACCGGGAAAGTCAAACCCAAGCAGGATGGGATTTCGCAAACGCCGGTGCGGGTTCTCGGGCATCGAGGGGCCAGTGCAGGCCGAAAAATTCGAAACTCGAAATCCGAAACCAATTCAAAGCACAAAAGCCAAATGACCGAAATGCCACCGCGTTAGACGGCGGCCCGTCCGTTTTGAGTTTGGGATTTCGATCATTCGAGCTTGTTTTGGACTTCGAGCTTTCGCCGGGACATCATTGCGGTTTGGGCAGGTCGTCGAGGTTCTTTTTCACCTGCGGCGTGTAGAAGCTCTCGGGGTACAGGCTCAGGAAGCTGGTCAGCATGTTCGTGGCCTGCAGCAGATTTTCTTTCCTCCGGTCGCGCTGGTACAGGCGAATGTTCAGCCGGCACAGTTCGTATAAGGCCTGCATGCCCCCGTCGGTACTCTGAAACTCACGGCTCAGCTCGCCTAGCCGCTCCGCGCGACGCTGGTCGTCAGCAATCAACTTCGCCTTCTCCAGGAGCAGATTGTCCCGGAAGGGGTCTTTCTCGGCAAGGCCGGCCAGCAGCACGTCGAGCCGCCTTTCGTAGTCGAGACTGTGGGGATTGAGCAGGATGAACTCGGCCAGGCGGTCCAGCGAACCGGCTCCGTCGGCCAGATTCTCTTCGCCGATGAGGCATCGCAGCTCGTGAATCCGCCGGAGCAGGTCCCGAAGCCGCTGCGAGGTCATCACCGTGTCGGGAGACGGCCGGAACGCGCTGAACACGCTGTCACTGGGCGTCGCCTCCCTCTTCTCGTCGATCGCAAGCTGCTCTCGCGTGATGGCGTCCGCCTCGTCGAGCAGCGTCCTGGCCATCTTCAGTTCCTTCTGTCCTGCGAGCTGTCTGGCGCCCCGCCAGCGAGCCTCGGCCGATTCCGGGCTGCGACCGAACTCGTTGTACAGGCGAAACCACACGCGGGATGCCCGTTCCTGGGGGTAATCCGAATAAAAGTGGAGGGTCTCATCCTGCTGAATCCGCCGGAGGTCCGGGCTGTACTCGTAGAGCATGGCCTTGAAGTAGAGGGCAATCGGCATCCGACTGCTGCGGGCCCGGCGAGTGGCGATCTCCTTGTGCAGGGCCGCCGGCATCCAACGAGGCTTGGGCGGATGGATGAAGCGGTCGTACTGGGCAATGAGCCAGTCCCGCCTGTCCTGGTACAACAGTTCGTCGGGGAGGATCAGCCAGCTCGGCCAGCGATCCTCGATCAGCTCGATCTGGATCTCGCGCTTGAGTTCCTCCCGCAGCGGGATCGGCTCGGTCGGATAGGAATACCGCGAGCGGTACTCCTTCTCCGTGGGGTCGGTAATGGTCGTATCCAGGGCCTCGCGGATGCTCTGGTCCCGAAATTCGAGCACCTCCTCGGGATTGTTCTGCGCGACGTAGAGCTGATAGTCCAACTCGTCAAAGCCGATCTTCCAGACGAACACGCCGAGGGCCAACATCAGCGTGGTCGTGGTGAAGACCCAGATCAGGCCGGGCTTGTAGCGGGTGTAGTGGCCGATGCCCAGGACCAAGCCGGCGATCGTCATGCCCGTCAGCCAGGCCCAGATCCACGGCGCGAACGAGAACCCCCATTCGAGCGGCTCGACGCCCCGAGTCCCGCCAAAGAGGCCCCAGTAGACCAACTGCGGCGCCAGGCACAGGGCAATCGCCGTGATGCGGGACCGGAACCGCAACGGCCGGGCGGCCGCCGCCAGGCAACTGGCGATCAGAAAGACCGCGAAACCGGGCTGATTGGCCAGAAAAAAGACCGCCAGCACGAAGATGAAACTGTGCCCGAAGCTCATCAACTGCGCCGTCAGCGCGGGCACGACCGCCAGGATTCCCATGAGCAGCCCGAGCACGACGATCTGCCACGGGTACTCGAAGATGCTGATGCCGGTGATCGTGTTGCCCCCGAGCTCCCAGAAATCCATGATTCGCTGGGAGGCGAAGTCGAACGCCCAGAACCGGCCGGTCACGAGCCGGGACCAGAACAGGCACGCCAGGGAGAACACGAACGCGGCCAACAGCCAATAGAACTGCACGTTCCGGTGGCTGTAGTGCAGAGTCGGCCCGACCGTCAGGAAGGTCTTCGGGGCCTTCGGCGTCTTTTCAAGGTCTTTTTCCATCTACAATTTACTATTTCCGATTGACGATTGGGACGCGCGGCCCTGAGCCAGGACACGACCCTCGGCCGGCGACGCCCCATCGCGAATCGCCAAGAACAAATAGTAAATTCCGCATCACGTCCCTTCGCCGCTGCTGGCGAGGTAGGCCACCTGCTCGGGCGTCAGCTTGTCGATCGTGATGCCCATGGCCCGCAGCTTCAGCGTGCAGACCTGCTCTTCGATCTCGACGGGCACGTCGTACACCTTGGGCTGAAGCTTGCCGGCGTGCTTGACGACCCATTCGGCCTGAAGGGCCTGGGTGGCAAAGCTCATGTCCATCACGCTGGCCGGGTGGCCTTCGGCGGCCGCCAGGTTGATCAGCCGGCCTTCGGCCAGCAGATAGACGCGTTTCTTGTTGCTGAGGACATACTCGTCGACGTTGCGTCGGACGCCCTTGTTGATCTTGCGGCTGAGTTTCGCCATGCCGGGGATATCGATCTCGACGTTGAAGTGCCCGCTGTTGGCGATGGTCGCGCGATCCTTCATCAGGCGGACGTGCTCGGGCCGGATGACGTGCTTGTCGCCCGTGAGCGTCACGAACAGGTCGCCCACCTTGGCGGCCTGGGCCATCGGCATCACCTGGAACCCGTCCATGGCCGCCTCGATCGCCTTGATCGGATCGACCTCGGTGACGATGACGATCGCGCCCAGCCCGCGGGCCCGCGATGCGAAGCCGCGTCCGCACCATCCGTAGCCGGCGACGACCACGTTCTTGCCCGCCATCAGGTAGGACGTCGCGCGGATGATACCGTCGACGGTGGATTGGCCGGTGCCGTAGCGGTTGTCGAACAGGTGCTTGCTCTTGGCGTCGTTGACCGCGATCACCGGGAACTTCAACTTGCCATCTCGATCCATCGCACGCAGACGGATGACGCCCGTGGTGGTCTCCTCCATGCTGGCGATGATCCGCTCGGCGTCCTTCTTGCGTTTGGTGTGCATCTCATTGACGAGATCGGCCCCGTCGTCGAACGTAATGACCGGTTCGTGGTCGATGGCCGCATTGATGTGCTTGTAATAGGTGGCTCGGTTCTCCCCGCGAATCGCAAAGGTCGGGATTCCGAAATCCTTCGTCAGCGACGCCGCAACGTCGTCCTGGGTGCTCAGCGGATTGGACGCGCACAGGACGAGGTTGGCCCCCGCCGCCTTGAGGGCGCGGGCCAGGTTGGCGGTCTCCGCGGTCACGTGCAGACACGCCGAGACGTTCTTGCCCTTGAGCGGTTTCTGCTTCGCGAACCGCTCGCGGATCGCCGCCAGAACGGGCATATCGTTGTCTGCCCACAGAATTCTTCGTTTCCCTTCGGACGCCAACGACAAATCAGCGACATCGTATTTCATTCAGAAATCCTTTCAATTGTCCGGCCAAACGGGGGATTGTACGGGAAACCCGTCCGTCATGCAACCTTTTCTCGGCCCAGAACCGGGGCAATTCGCCCTCGCTGCCGAGGGTCCGGAGAAAGGAGAGCCCCCGCAACGCGGAGAAACCTGCGGAGTGAGGATGGGGGCCGAGGCGCAGGCGGCGAGAGCGACGAACGATATCCGGTCTACTCGTCGATGCGTTCGCCAGGCCAGAGGTTCTGCGTGCCAACGTAGGAGTACGTGACGTAGACCTTCACCCGACGGCCGTCGACCTGGCCTTC
>CAZDTD010000236.1:0-5534 GCA_964507995.1 uncultured Pirellulales bacterium
CCTCGGCGTCGGCACTCTCTACTGGGACGACGCCGGTCCGAAGCTGCACCTGCACACCGCGATCGGCAAGCACGGCGAGAACCTCGTGGGCTGTGCCCGCCGGGACTCGCGGACGTTCCTCGTCTTGGAGGTGACGATCATCGAGATCGCCGGAATCGAGGCCTCCCGCCGGCTCGACCCCGCCAGCGGCATGACCCTCCTGCACCTGGAGACCGATGGCTGAAGCGTTCGCCACTGCGACGAGGGAGTACGGCCCGGCGTAGGGGGTGCCATGCACACCATCTTCGGTCATTCGAAGATGTTTTGGTGCGTGGTACGCACCCTACAGGACCGGGCTCTCTCGACGCACGACGCTTAACGCCAAAAACAACCGTGAAAAGCATTTTTTTCCCCTGGAATTTCTGTCGCCTGAACTCTACAATGACTCCCTGAATGCGAAACAAACGGCCCCGGGGGATGCAGGACGTATAGTCTTGGGGTATTCGGGGAGAATGGCAAATGCAGGCGTCTCATGCACAACGCTGCCATCGAAACCAACGAGGTCCGCCGCTGCCTGTTCATGGAGAAGTTCGCCTGCGTGTACCATGCACGCGCAAGACGTGGACGAAGGCAAAACCAATCATCCTTTGGAAAGAGGCAGAGCTATGAACCGGATCGTTCTATGCGTGGTGGCGTTGGCGGTGGTCGCGTTCGCGGTGGGCTGTGCGTCCCAGGGGGACAAACCGGCGGAGAGGATCGCCGCGGTCAAGGCGCTGGACAAACAGACGGTCGACGCCTTCAACGCCAGAGACGTTGACGCCATAATGGCAGTCTACTGGAACAGTCCCGATCTCGTCTACTATCCGTTTGGGGCCCTGGAAATCCGCGGCTGGGATGCCGTCAAGGCGGATGTCGCCAAGATGTTCTCCACGATGCCGGCCAGCGTGACCATCGAGACGGTCGATACAAACTACAAGGCGGTCGGCGACGTCGTCATCAGTTGGGGCAAATGGCGAACGAGGATGACCCTTGCGGACGGCCAGTCTACCTCGATGGACGGCCGAGGAATGGGCGTTGCAGCAAAACGCGACGGCAAATGGGTCTACATTCTGGATCATGCCTCTGTCCCCTACGGTGTGCAACCGAAGGTTGCCGGTGGAAAGTAGCGAACGAGGCCGTCTGACAACGCGGCGACGAACGCGGCCCGCCGGAATCGAACTGGTCAAGTGCATCGAGATGCCCTACAATTCGATACGATGGCACAGTGAATGAGTGAACTCCGGCGGTCGTACATATGTTGAAATTTGTCACGGATAGAGAGATCTACGAAGAGGTCATTTGTGCGGCCATTCCCCAGGCCGGCCATCTGCTCTGGCTGGCCACCGCGGACCTCAAGGATCTGCACGTGCACAAGCAGGGCAGGATGGTCCCGTTCCTGGAGATCCTGTCGAACCTGGTCCGCAGGAACGTGGAAGTCCGCCTGCTCCACGCGAAGGAACCCGGCCCGATCTTCCGCGGGGATTTCGACCGCTACCCGAACCTCGCGAAGGGACTCGAGCGGATGCTCTGTCCCCGCGTGCATATCAAATGCGCCGTCGTGGACGGCCGGTACGCCTACGCCGGCAGCGCGAACCTCACCGGGGCCGGCATCGGCGCTAAGAGCGCGAACCGGCGCAACTTCGAGTCGGGCATCGTCACGGACGACCCGGAGATCGTGGCCCGGATCATGGAGCAGTTCGACGCGATCTGGCGGGGTTCCCACTGTCCCGCGTGCGGCCGGAAGGAGTTCTGCGACGAGCACGCAGCCATCCTGCCTTCGAAGGGTTCACCACAGAGTCACCGAGGACCCAGAGGCAAGGCCAGAGGGGATCGCGACGCGCGACACCCGTAGGGGGGCTCCGCCCGCCGCTCGTTGGATAGGGGAAACCACGAAGATTGTGAAGGACACGAAGAAAACCCATCCAGAAATGCCGGGTGCCATGCTTATGCTTGCATAAGCATGTTCTTCGGGTGCAGGGGAAACCAGGGGAAGTGAGCCGAAAGAAACGAAAGAAGACGCAGAAGGCAGTGATTCGGGCTGCCTGCGAGGGCTGGTTCGCAGGGGCGACGTGGCATACAGGTCGCGTCGCCTTGCCCCCCGTCCTGGAGAACTCTCACGCAGAGACGCGGGGACGCAGAGGGGAGAAAGCCACATCGAAATCGAACAGGACCACACGCTCCAAACGCAAAACGTACCCGGCACGACGAAGAAGAAGGCCGGAGGCAACACGGAGGCGCGCACGTTCAGACGCCGCAACGAACTCGAAACGGAGCAAGGGACAGAGCGACAGCGGTAGGGTGGGCTCGGCCCACCGCTCTTCTGCCACCGTCCCGTTTCCTCCGCCGGACGGTTACGCAGAGTAACGGCGATGGACGAAATGCGTTTTGCGCGTTCTGGGATACCCGCGGGGATAATCAAAGACATCCTCGCGGACCCGGTGCCCTCTCCGCGGGTGTCCCTCAGGCGACAAACGTCGCATCTCCGCACGAAACAACAGCCGCCCGAGATTAGTAAGGTGTCCCCGGAATGTCCCCCGGAATGTCCACCGCCCACATTACCGCTATTCGCTATCGCCTGTCAGAAAACGGTAGCTGTCCCCTAATTCTCTCGCCAGTCGAGCCATGTCTCAAGGCTACCTCCGTCCCCTTTCCGCGTCAACGAGAACCCATCGAGTTTAGTATGGTGTCCCCGGAACCTCCAGAAAACGGTGACTGTCCCCCATATCCCCGGCTTGGGGATCATCACACGCCGGACCGGGTCCGGCCGATACGTCTTGTCGTGCAGCTCCTTTCCGAGAGCCGCCAGCCACGATCCTTCACCCCATGCCTCGATGTCCGCAAAGCTCACCCCATTCACGCCGGGAGCCCCGTTCTGGCTCTTCGCCAGCCGGTAGGCGTGCTCCAGGATGTTTTGGCGATACACCTTGTCGTAGAGTTGATGGAAGCGGCAGGTCGGCTCGACCTTCGCTTTGACGTACAGCTTGCGCTGGAGCCGCCGGATGCGTTCGGGAGTTGTCAGGCTCATCGCCAATCTCCTGCTACCCTTGGTTCCTTGACAAGCACACTCGAAGCAAGGCCCCTTCCCTCGACCGTCGTTAGCGGCTTCGTCGGTACTATGGGCCTTTCCGACTCCCGCACCGTCCACCGCCCCAGAGCGATGTTCGAGGACGCGACTCCTCGACGATGCGGGCCTCCCACGTTGCGTACAGGACCTTCCGTGCGTGCCGTTCCCACTACCCCGATGGACCGCGACGGGCTCGGTCGGTTGTGACACTCCGTCACGCGGCCGCCTTCCCCGACAGTCAGGCGGGTCGGCATCCATGACTTCACTTTCGAGGCCTGCTCAGGATTCACTGACGTTACGGCCCGCACGGTTGCAGGCACACCATTCGCGTGCCTTGACCCCAAGGCTTCGGCACGGCCGGTTACCCAGCCGCACCGCTTGGGTGGCTACCGGGGTGAACCGAAAACTCCCCGGACGGATCTCTCATCCGCTGGTCCTCCACGCCTTCGTGGCGCACTGTCTGTCCCCAGTTTTCCCCACCCTCTATCCTGTCTCTGGCCCAATGCGAAAAATCCCAGGGGTCTGGGGGCAGAGCCACCAGTCTCTCGAATGTCACTGTGCTATCGGATCGCTTGCGATCCTCGCGAATGGCTGTGTTGCACTTCGCATGTTAATGCGCCATGTCAGTTCCTGTTAATGCGCCGCGGAATCATGCGTATTCCGTCTCGCTATCAGTTTATTGACATAGTTCACGAACTCCGGGTGTGTGTCCCGCCTGTACATCTCATCGCAAAACCACAAGTCTGGGACGAGTTCTACGTTACCAGGACTATTCCCGTGGAATTCATAATCCTCGGGATATGCCATTACCCCCTGACTTGGAAGCGGGTGTAGTGCCACCCACACTCGGCCATCGGCTTCTATCCTAACAAATAGTGGATCAACATCTATAATCGCTTGGGGAAAGCTAGTTACCTCAGGAGCACGATGCCGCCGAACAGAGTAAACCGTCGGTCTCAGCGTGCCGGCTGCAGCACGTCCCGAGAGGTCCCAGCAGGCCTGCAACAGGACCTGAAGATCTGTATCACATAGCAGCTTCACCAGTCTCTGGTTGGATTTGTAGCGTTCTCTGAGTGTGTATATGATCGGAGGGGCAATAAGAATCCCAAGAACAGCTACCACAACAGTGGCACTACGAAACCTTCGCGTTCTTTGCAGCATCATTTGTAGGCCCTTTAACATGTATTCGCACGGTCCGATGAAATAGACTCACTGATCTTTGAGCACCCTTTACTATGCCAGGAGTTGACGACCACCCTGGGGGCACCCTGTGGATCACGGAATACGTGTGTCCATCCAAAGCACAGCATGGTCATACCCGCGATGTCACCACCCAGATCTACGGCCCCATTCATTATAGCCTTTATACAGCCAAAAGAGCTTTCTATTCATTTCCGCCAAATTCGAGTGAGGGGTCCTCTTAATGTTATGAAGCCAAGCACCGGCCCAACATTCCGTCTTCGTCAGGCAAGCCCGCGCGGCAGCATGCCCGGCAACTATGTAGTTGATCTCACTGCCGATGTATTTGCCGCCGACGTAATACTCTCTATAGATTGGTGCGCCGACACCGGTGTAAATTGTGTCAAACGCGGTTCCCCCATAGTATAGCCACTCCCTCGTATCACTGCTAAAAGCAGTGGCAAAACCATATATCGCAGTGAGCAAATCGAAATTACCAAACGACTCCGATGAGGCTGATGGTATCTGCCACTGATTCACCTCGTGAAAGGTATTGGTGTTTATTATATCATCAGCCTTCAAGAGATCATCTAACGTCGTGTCATCAATAAGGTTGATACCGTTGATTCTAAGCACCTTGACACCGTAGTAGTACACCTCGTCAAAAGTGACAGTTCTGGAATCACCCCAATTGCTAACTGCGTCCTTGCCGAACAGATTCTCTATGAGAAAGTCTCTCGGCATCATCGAGCCGTTGCGCCAGAACTGGCCGCACAGGGTCTCGATAAAGTCGTCGGCAGTTTCGAACGTTTTCGTGACTTCACTTCCTTTACGCCCATAATCATCTATGAACTGATAACCCCAGATTAGCCGCCAGTAGTCAGGGACGATACTGCTTGCGTAGCACCCAGAGGGATCACATGAACTAATTGAGCTGTTCCCGCAGTACGCATAGCAATTCATGCCGTCGCCATAGCCGATGGGATCGGTCTGGAGGAACCTGCCGATCTCGGGGTTGTAGTAGCGAGCGCGGTAGTAGTAGAGCCCCGTGTCCTTGTCGAACTCCCGGCCTGTGAACATGAAGCGGTTGGGATGGTTCGGGTCGCTGGCTGCTGCCTGGCCGTAGACGCTGTACTCGTAGAGCTGCGTCACACTGCCGGAGGAGTTCGTCATCGCCACCACGCTGCCCAGGGCGTCGTAGTGGTAGTACTGCGTGCCGGCGTAGTCGCCCGACGACTCGATAAGGCAGATCGGCTCATCGATGCTCGGGCCG
>CAZDTD010000237.1:0-5499 GCA_964507995.1 uncultured Pirellulales bacterium
AGGTCCTTCTCGTAGCAGATCGGGTCCAGGATGTGCCAGCGGTACAGGCTCCAGTAGCTGGGGACCTCGGCGTCGTTGCTGGGCAGGACGGTCCCGGTGTAGGCGGTGCTGTACGACTCGGGGAAGCCGTAGCTGCCGCAGAAGTAGTCTTCGGTGCCCGTTCCGCAGATGGTGGGGAACTGCGTGTCGCCATCCAGGAAGAACTTGATCTCGCCTTCGCCGAACCAGCCCTTGGAGAGCTGCGTCCAGGCGAGGAAGGTCCCGACGTAGCGGCCCTGACCCCGGACGCCGTCGAGGATCACGTATGGATTCTCCTCGCTCGAATTTCCTCGCCGCCACTGGACGTGAAGATACGCCGCGTTGGCTGGGACCTTCGTCTCGATGTAGTCGATCTGGAAGGCCAGCAGGGTCAGGTCCTGGTCGGCTTCGTTCGTGAACGTGATCCTGGCGTGCTTGCGGAAGGGCATCGGCCAGTAGCAGTTCATCGCGTTGCGAGGATTGACCACGACCGCCTGGGAATTGACCCTCGCGAATTTCTCGTGGCCGACCGCGAAGAAGTCCGGCGCGGGGACTTCAATCGACGGCGCAGCCTCCTCGTCCCAGTAGAATCGCAGCACGTGCGCCCGGCCCAGGCCTTCGACCATCCAGATGTGCTGGATGATCCCAGGGCCATCCACGTCCATCAATGTCACGGTTTGTCCCGCGTTGACCCGCAGGAAGGGACGCACTTTCCAGCCCTGGCCGAGATCGTCGGCTGCACGGGCGGAGGCGGCCGGCTTCGGCTCGGAAGGATTTGGAATCGCCATGCCGCCTTTGCCTTTCTCGCCCGTCGGGTTCTCCGCCGAGATGGAGCGGCTTCGTGCATCGGTGAGCAGGGGCAGCGTGCCCATGCCCAGTTCCAGACCGTCGCCCGCGTCGAAGGATGGACCTGTTGCCGAGGTTTCGTGATGGACGTTCACGCAGCCTGCGATGAACGCTGTCGCGACGAGAATGATGGCTCCCAGGGATACGCTTGTGCAGTTGCGATTACGCACGATATTCTCCTTTCTCCAAGACCGGCTTCATGGCCTTTGTCACTTGTTGCCGCCATCCTATGGTCCCGAGGCGAAACAGGCAATACCCGGGATTTCGGTTTTGTCCATATCGAGGTCCCTTCTGCATCTCTCTGAAAACAAGATAAAGATGGCATTGGCGGAGATATGGGATAAAATAAATCCCACAGGTTATCGAACCGTGGTTATGCAGGAAAGGATGATGTATGGCCCAAAGTCATGAAGCAAAGAAAGACGTGAAGAAGAAGGCGCAGAGGACACTGAAAGAGAAGCGGCTCCAGAAGAAGATGAAGAAGGAAGGCGGAGCCTCGATCACCGGGATCAAATGATCCGTCAGGAACAGCCGCCTGTTGTCCGGGCGACAATGGGCGGCTGTCTCTCGATTCACCCCTTTGAAGTCTCCCTGGCTGTCCCCATCCACAGGAGCCCATCGTGAGCGATCGCAGAGGATTTCTCCGGCGCGCCCTGGCGGCCGGTCTTGTCGTCGGTTCCGGGACGCTCTTCGCGAGCGACAAGCGACGTGTCTTCGTCGCCGGATTCTCGCACGAGACCAATACATTTCATCCTGTCAGGACCACGTCGTTCGGGTTTGGCGAGGTGAGTCATACCCCTCCCGTGGTCTGGGGTGATCCCGGTCTGGCCGTCATTGGCGGCATCCACGCACGTCCCTCCGGCGGGGGGACCATCGAGGAGAAATGCTGCCGCGAGGCGATGGACCGGATCCTGGACTCCCTGCGGGTCGCCATGCCTGTTGATGCAGTGCTCTTGCGTCTCCACGGCGCGATGTTCGCCGAGGGGATCGGTCCGGCCGAGACGGTCCTCGTCGGCGCGGTGCGCTCTATCGTCGGTCCCAAGGTCCCCATCGCCTGCACGTTCGATCTGCACGGCAACATCCCCGCTCGCCTGGCCCAATTCGGCGATATCCTCGTCGGTCTCAAGACCGCTCCCCACACGGATAGCGCCCAGACCGCCGATCTGGCCGGACGTATCCTGCTGGACACGCTCGCGGGCAAGGTGCATCCGGTCAGCTACGTGCTGCCGATCCCGATGATCCTGCAGGGCGAGAAGGCCATGACGACCTCGGAGCCGTTCCGGTCCCTCGTCGAAGAGGCCCGACGGGTCGAACGCGAAGGCGTCCCCGGCCACGATGCGAAGATCCTGGCGGCCACGCTCTTCGTCGGCTGCGCCTGGACCGATTCGCCGGATACGGGAATGTCCGTGATGATTACCGCCGACGGCTCCCGCCAGGCCGCTCGCGCTGCGGCGGTGTACCTGGCCCGCAAGATCTGGGACGCCCGGCGGCAGTTCGCCTTCGGCTGCGAGACCGCGGAATTGGAGGAGGGCGTCACGAAGGCGCTGGTGGCCAGGGAATCGACGGTCTTCCTGACCGACAGCGGCGACAACGTCACCGCCAGTGCGCCGGGCGATCTGCCCCTCGTGCTTCGCCACCTGGTCGAGAGGAAAGCCAAGAGCGCGGTCGTCGCGGGCATCAACGATGCCGCCGCGGTCAATCGCTGCTTCGAGGCGGGCGCAGGCAAGAGCGTGTCCCTGTCCATCGGCGCCACGATCGAGACGCGGTTCGGGCCGCCGTTGAAGGCTGAGGCCCAGGTCGTGCGACTGATCGAGGCCCCCCGCATGGCGGTCATCCGGATCGGGGATGTCGAGGCGATTCTCGGCGCCGGTCCCACAGCGTTCACCGACCCCAAGCAATTCCCGCCGTGTGGCATCGATCCATTGACCCGTAAGATCGTCGTGGTGAAGGAAGGCTACCTCTACGCGGCCCTGACGAAGATCGCCCCGCGATACATCATGCTCCTGACGCCCGGCGCGGGCGACATGCGGATCGAGAGTCTGACCTACACGCGACGTCGCAAGCCTTTGTTCCCGCTCGATTCAAGCGTCACCTTCGATCCCGAAGCCGCCCCCATCCTCTAATGCGCAATCGCTCTGACCTCCACAGTGCAAGACGCGTGGCGTCGCTCGTCGCAATATGCGGCAGGGAGGATAGATTGGGCGTCAGCCGGTAGAGTGTGCTCCGCACACCGCTTTGCTTCCCCGATCCGGCAGCACTCCGCAAACTCAGAATCCGCAATACAGCGGCCTCCGAGTTCATCATCGGTTCTATCGTACCGCAAGACCGGCACAGAGGCAAATGAGAGTCCAGGGAAGACCCTTGACCCGCGCGAGGGGGCTCCCGCAGTTGTAACCCGTCCACCATGCCTATTGATTTGCGCGTATGACTGTGCTATGGTTATCAAGCGAAGCCGTCCGACTGACGTGCGGGAATACCGTATGAGTGAAACCGAACAAGGCTGGATTGAGCAGGCCCAATACGATCTTGAGACAGCGCGAGCCATGCTGGCCTCGGGTCGGTATCTGTACGTTTTGTTCTGCTGTCAACAGGCGGTGGAGAAGGCATTGAAGGCTGTCATTGTCAGGAGAACCGGCGGAATGCCCCCGCGGGTACACAATCTCCTGCGTCTGGCGGAAGCGGCGGATGCCCATCCAGATCGGCAACAGAACCGATTTCTGGGCGAGTTGTCGGCCTACTACATCCAGTCTCGTTACCCTGAAGAGATCAAGGCCGCGGGCGCGACGGTCACGCGAGAACTCGCAGACGACGTCATGGAAAACACGGAGAAGACAATTCAATGGGTACTCTCGATCCCCACATAGCGGGTCGGGCCCTGGCGGCCGCCAAGACTCTGACCCGGCTGGGCGTGGTCCGTGCGGCTTACGTCTTTGGCTCTCATGTGGAAGGCACGCCGGATGCGTGGAGCGACATTGACGTGGCCGCATTCATGGAAGGTGTGGAGTCCTGGGACATTCGTCAGCGAGCAAGAGCCATGGCCCTGGTCATGGAGGAGACAGGCGCAGATGTGGAGGCGCATCTGTTCCCTGCCTCGGCATTGGACGATCCGGCCCCCGGCGGCTTTGCCGAGTACATAATGCAGCACGGCACTCGCATTCTCGGCTCTTAGCCGCTTCCCATCGGCGACTTCATCAGGCCGCACTCCGCAAACTCCGGACCCAATAAAATGGCCTCCGAGTCCACGAGTTCATTGTATCGTCAAGCCGGCACAGAGGCAAATGAGAGTCCGGGGAGGGTACATGACCATTGTTGCGTGGTTTGGAGTTCCGCCTTCAGGCGGCTAAGGACCGCGTGAACGCGGAACTCCGAACGGGCGAAACAAACCACGGGGTCCCCAACGTGGAACTGTGTGTTGGGGAGCCCCATGCCTCCCGGACGATACCCTGGGCACGCCGATCACCACATTGGAGGAGTGTGCCTTACGACAGGATGTATCCGCGATTGGGAAATATGTAGGTTCACCCCTCGGCCCAGACCGTTCACGCGAGTTTCCTGTGGACCCATCGCCACTTGTCGTATGCGATCTCCATACACTTATCGAATGCTCGGTCAGTGCGAAGGAAGCTCAGGTTGCCCTGTTCTACTTTTTCCCTGTAGTCTTTGTCCTGCATTAGTTCTGAGAGAAGCATTCGGACACGGGCTGTGGCCAGATAGCTGAGCAGCTCATTGTAGTTGGCGGATATTGACATCGTCTTGCCATGGTTCTCTGCCAGCTCCTCCAAATCATCGTGGTTCAACAGGCCCTGGCAGACAAGTGCCCAGAGCAGGTATCGTGACCGCGAGATGAACCAATACTTGTTCTGTCCTTTCTGCTCGATCTCACCGGCCAACTTGCGCAAACGGAACTGGACCTTGTAACACAGCAGAATGCGCCGGGAATCTGCCTTCAGGCGGGTCGGGCGGAAGACTTGTTCATATACTCTGTCGTCTTCGAACACCCGGCGCATCTCCGCGAGCCGGCTGATTGTTCCATCGGTCAAAAGGAAGGTCTGTGTGAGCTTGAGCATTTGAATGGCCTTGCTTTCCTCCCGGATGCCGTAGTCTTCCAGGTCCTCGACACCCAACTGGCTGAAGGCATTCTCCTGACGCTCATAGTATATTCCCAGATCTGTGCGGAACTTGTCCTGCAACTCCAGTTGGATCAGGTCATTCGCGTGAAGATTCCATGGTTCGACAGGGTTCTGTCGATTGTTGTTGATGGTAACCCGAGTGACGAACTTCTGGTCGGCATTTGTAATGATCTTGCAGAGCACACGCATTTCGTCGAATCGTTGTCTGCCCTCGATGAGCTTGGGGTTATCCTTGTTAGCCTTGAGGAAACTGTCCAGTGTAGTAACGGTCTGGGCACCATTGAGCAGGCGGGGTGCGGTTAGCAGGAACTTCTCAAAGGTTCCGTTTCTGTTCATCGAAATGGAATCCATCGACGCCATAATCCCTGCCTCCAAAAGCGACTTGATTCAGAGCTTTCTCACGCGGCACGCTGTGTTCCTTCTCCAGGTACAACAGGCCAAAGTAGTCTTCTCTGACACCCCCGCATGTGGGATGGAGGTCAGAGAATGCTTGGGTAATCATACG
>CAZDTD010000238.1:0-5499 GCA_964507995.1 uncultured Pirellulales bacterium
TCTACAAGGGCGACATCCTCATGATCGCCGGCTCCGACGGCGACCTGGCCCGACTTCCGCAGGAATAGACGATTCTGCCATCGCCACGTCCTCGTGGCAGGGGGCACGCACCTTTTGACAGAGGAAGGGGCGGACTGAACCTGAGCCCGCTGCTGTGCAGCGGGAGTTTACCGCTTTGGAGCCACCAGCAGTATGGGGTGCTACGCACACCCCAGGCGCTGTGACTGTTCCTGTCTGGTGGGGGAAGATCGAGAAGACAGTTCGGAGTTCCGCGTTTACGCGGTCTTGGATTGCCTGAAGGCGGAACCCGAACAGCCCGTGTCCAAGGTACGTCGATCATCAAGGGACTGAGAAGGTTGGAGCATCGAAGCGAGCATTCCCATTTGAGGTTATTGCTTTGAGCCTCCAGCAGGGGACTGTACAATTGGACGTGCCGCCACAGGGGATAGGGCAACGCAGAAGTGCGACCCGAGCACTGTGACGGTGCCATACGGCATGGGCCGGTGCCCTTGCTGGCGCCGGCCCTTATAACCATGCTGGAGGCCGAAAGCGGAAAACTCCCGCCTCGTCAGAGGCGGTCTTTTCGGCGTTTATAACGATGGAGAGGACGATTGTGGCCAAAGAACCGGTTCACTTCATGGGTTTCCTTGGGAATGTTGATGATTCTATCGCGAAGCTTACTTGGCGGGAGGGCTTCTCGATAAGCAGACTGCCTGCAAGCGAAGTCGACCCATTTCTCAAAGAAATACGTGATCGCTACGGCGAACAGGGTATGAGCAAGATTGTGGACGGTGCTTCTGACTTGGGGCTTCCGGGGTGCTATTGTGTTAGAAAAGAGCGTGTGACCGAATACGAATTTCCCCCTTATATGGCCTCCTTCCCAGAGGCCAAGTGGCAAGAAATCAAGCAAGAAATCGAACAACCGATCCGCGGTCTGAAGCTTCTCAAGGAAGGTAATATCGTGGTTCGGAGTGCATTTCTATATTGTGGCAAATGGTCAAGCCCGACATTTCTGATCGGGTCCCACAAACAATACGTTCCGGACAGAACGAGATTTGCCTTAAATGCGCAGGGAGTTTGCGATGCCCAATCGTTCATTAACGAGGTAAGTCTCCCGTTCAAAGCACCTTTTCTTGCGACGGGGTTTGCAGCATTTGAGCAATCCTATGAACATGCTGACCAGAGCATTGTGTTTCTATTACTCATGATTGCCATGGAGGTTCTCCTCCATCCGGGGAACCGTGACGAGCTGAAGTACCGGATTTGCAGAAATGCGGGTGTGCTTCTGGGACAGGATGTCAGCACGGGCGAGGCCGTCTTCGGGGAAATGAGGAGTCTGTATGACAAGAGATCAGCATTGGTTCACTCGGGAGATCGGTCCTCTGTGGCCCGGCAAGACGTAGTCAGGCTGCGTCAGTATGTGAGAGAGACGATCAAAGAAGCGATGAGGAGTCGCTTGTCGAAAGACGAGCTTCTGAAGATGCTCAACGCTTGCGGTTTTGGCCAGCGACCTTGGAGGGAGAAGGGAAAGTAGCGGTACTATTGTTTGCGGTACTGGCGGAGCATGTCGAGGAGGTGCTGCATGTCGGCGGGCAGGGGGGCTTCAAACTTCACCATTTCGTTGGAGGTCGGGTGCCTGAACTCGATGCTGAAGGCGTGCAGGGCGCAGCGGGCGATCACCGGCTCCTCGACCGCCTGTTCCTTGTCGGCTAATTGCCAGGGGTAGACGAGCTTGCCGCCGTACATGTCGTCGGCGACGATCGGGTGCTTGATGTGCGAAAGATGCACGCGGATCTGATGGGTCCGGCCGGTCTTGGGCGAGAGTTTCAGAAACGAGAAACCGCGAAACGCCTCGAGCACTTCGAAGTAGGTCACCGCTTCCTTGCCGATTTCGGGTCGGACGGCGTACTTCTCGCGGATCTGCGGGTGCACCGCCAACGGCGCGTCGATCCGGTCGGCGTCGAGGTCGGGGGTCCCGTGCACGATCGCCAGGTAGGTCTTCTGCGTCTGGCGGTTCTCGAACTGCTTGGCGATCTTCCACTGGGCGGCCTCGTGCTTCGTGACGATCATCACACCGGTCGTGTTGCGGTCGAGGCGGTGCACGATGCCCGGGCGGAACTCGCCGAGTCCGCTGGAGAGTTGGTCGGAGTAATGCACCAGCGCGTTTACGAGGGTGCCGGACTTGTTCCCGCGCGCGGGATGTACGATCAGATTGGCCTGCTTGTTGAGGAGGATGATGTCGTCGTCCTCGTAGAGGATGTCCAGGGGGATGTCCTCCGGCTGGATCTCCTTGCTCGGCGGCTCGGGGATGACCATCTGGATGACGTCCCTGTGCTGGAGCTTGAGACTCGGCTTGGCGGGCTTGCCGTTGACGGTCACGCCGCCGGAGCGGATGGCGTCCTGCAGGAAGTGTCGGCTGAGGTTCTGGAATCGACCGTGAAGGTACTTGTCCAGCCTGCGCTCGGTGATGCCGACGCCCACGTGCAGGGTGACCGGCCGGCCTCTGAGATCCTGCAATTCATCCATATATCAACAATCAGAAATCTTTGATACCCGCGAGCTTCTCCTCATCATCCACCTGCGGGCGTGTTCGCATCGCCGTCGGCCGGCGGGGTCGTCGGCTCGGGTGTCGGAGTCTGGGACGCATCGGCCGGTGGCAGCGCGGGGCCTACGACCGGACTGGCGGGTGACTGGGTCACCGTTGGATTGCTGGCGCCGGCCCCTGGAATCTGAATTGCCGGGGCGGCGGCCTGCGGCTGCGCCGGCGTCGGCTTGAAGGCGACCGGCGTCTTGAAATCGTCCATGATCTTGAGCCGGTATTCGGCTGCCGCCTGTGCGGCGGTCCCTGCATACTCGGCCTTCTCCGCGACCTCGCGATAGATCTGAGCGGCCTTGTCGAAGTTGCCCAACTCCTCTTCGCACAGGCCGAGGCCGAACCTCGCCGCAGCGAGCAGCGTGGCGCTCGAGGGCTTGCGGTCCAGGGCCTGCTGGTAACTGACCTGCGCCTTGGCGATCTGTGCGTCCACGTCATCCCGAGTCGCATCCGTCAGACGCAGGTGCAGCTCCGCGCGAAGGGTCTCGCCACGTTTGATCAACGCCAGTGCGGCCATGTTGTCGTTTGATGTATCACCGGCGAGATCCTGCAGGTCCTGGGAGATGGGCATCAGCGTATACGACTGATCGGCGCCCTGCATGGAGCTTCGCATGACCGCGTTCATCTGCTCGGGGACTTGCGAGACCAGACGCGTCAGTCTCTGCTGGTTGCGTCCCAAGGCGACCGCACCGCGGTAGTAGATCGCGACGTATGCAAGGATCGCCACAACGAGAATCGCAGCGCCTGCGATAAGGTTCTTGCGGTTCTGCTCGATCCACTGCGGGAAGTTCGTCAACCAATCCGCCAATTCGTTGGTTTTCAACTCATGCCGATGATCCGATCTCATTATCGTTCTCCGTAATCACGTCCAAGGTCCCTGGTCCGACGTTATCGGGCCACCATATAGACAAACCATCATGATAACAAAAGCCCTTTTGCCTTGCAACGCAACTATTGCGGTGCTAAAATTTTACATTGCGCTCAGGGCTCGCCGATGAATAGGCCAGGTGTGCAGGGCGTCAGCTCTGGGGGTCTGCGGGCCCTGTTCGATGGAACGCCAGTTGTGGGGATGGATAGAATGCCAAAGGCGAAATTCGTACCGACGGAGGGGTTCGTTTTTTGGGTTGCGGTTGCGATCTGCCTGTCTGTGGCGGCGCCGAGCACACAAGGCGCCGGCGAGCGGCAGGCCCGTATCGATGCGCTCTGGGATGCGCAGCGGTACATCGGGATCGATGAGGTCAAGCCCGGCATGGAAGCCTACTGTCTCACGGATTACGGCGTCGCCGGCATCGAGAAGTTCTCTCTGAAGGTCCTGAAGGTCATCCGTGATTTCGACCCCGGCCGGAACGCCATTCTCGTCATGGGCATGGACGAGCGGTTCAAGCACACCGGGCCCGTGGGCGGTTGCAGCGGTTCGCCCGTCTATATTGAGGGGCGTTTGGCGGGGGCGCTGGCCTTCGGCTGGACCTTCTCCAAGGACCCATTGTACGGGGTCACGCCGATCGAGGAGATGCTGGAGGTTGGCCTGATGGATGGATCGCACGCCCCGGCGGCGTCCTCCCGGACGGCGGCCCTCACGTTCGATTTCTCCCGGCCCCTCCAGGTGAGAGAGGCTGCGGAGCAACTCGCCGCCGGGAGACTGTTCGGCGGCACGACCGCCAGCGGTGCGACGCTGCTGCCGTGCCCGCTGCTGGTTTCCGGCCTGTCGGGCGAGGCCTGTCAGTATGTGACCGGTCAGCTTGAGGCAATGGGATTCATGGCCATGGCCGGAGCAGGGGGCGGCGCCAAGACGAAAGACGGGCCTGCGGAACTGGTCCCCGGCGGGACCCTCACCATGCCGCTGGTCACCGGCGATATCAAAATGAACGTTCTCGGGACGGTCACCGAGGTCCGAGACGGGCGAGTCTACGCATTCGGCCACAGCTTCCTGGGTTACGGTCCGACGAGTCTGCCGATGGCCGGCGGAGAAGTCTACACGGTGATTTCCAGTCTCCAGAGGTCGACCAAACTCGGCGCCAGTACGGATATCGTCGGCGCGATCACCATCGACGAAGCGGGCGCGGTCTTCGGCCGGCTGGGAGCCAAGGCGGATATGATTCCGGTCGACATACGGGTCGAGCGGTTCAATACGCTGGAGCCTCGCACCTATGCGTGCCAGGTGGTCCGCAACGAGTCGCTCACGCCGACGCTCGTGCGGTCGGCTCTCTTAGGGGCGGCATTCCAGGCGGGATCTTTCCCGCCCGAGCACTGTATCGAATACCATGCGGCCATTGATCTCGACGACGGCCGGTCGATCCGGTTTGGCAATACGTCCACGAATATGGAGTTGGCTGAGTCTGCCGGGGAGGTCGCGGGTGCGTTGTCCCTGCTGATGAACAATCCCTTCGGGGGAGCGGCGGTCAAGGCTGTCCAATTCGATGTGTCCATGACGCCGAAGAATATCGACTCCTACATTTGGTCCGTCGATATCGCGGATTCAAAGGTCAGGCGGGGCCAGGAGATCCAGGCTGACGTGGTGATCGAATCGTATCTGAAGGAGAAACGCAGGTATCCGATTCGCATCGGGGTGCCGGAAGACCTCGCGCCGGGCAAGTACAGCCTGATGTTTCTCGGCTGCAACGAGTATGAGAGCTTCCTGCGAAAGTCGATGCCATACCGGTTTGTCGCGACGAATTATCAGACCTTGGTGGGCGCTTTGAATGCGGCGTTGAACGTCAGTCGAACGAAACTGTATTGTCTGCTGGTCCTGCCGCCGGACGGGATCATGCTGGAAAAGGCCGAGCTGCCGAAGCTGCCTCGCACCAAGGCGCTCGTCCTCCAGAGCGAGAAGCGTGCCGTGCCGGCCGTCCCATATGCACAATGGGTCGAGGAAGTCATCGAAACCGGCACGGTCATCGGCGACAAGG
>CAZDTD010000239.1:0-5498 GCA_964507995.1 uncultured Pirellulales bacterium
CTTCGTTGGCCTCGGCGCCGCTGTTGCAGAAGAAGCATTTGCCGCCGAAACCCCGTTCGCTGAGCAACTGGGCCAGCCGGCCCTGCGGCTCGGAGTAAAACGTGTTGTCTACATGGATCAGCTCGCCCGCCTGCTTGCGGATGGCCTCGACCACCTTCGGATGGCAGTGGCCGATGCCGCTGACGGCCCAGCCTGGGAACATGTCCAGAATCTTGTTGCCGTCCGCGTCCCACATGTAGCAGCCTTCGCCCTTGACCATCACGCGGGGCAGCCGGCCGTAGTTTGCGATCACATACTTCTTGAATAGTTCAATGGTTTCCTGAGTTGTCATGGATATCCTCTTGTCGATCCGTGTATCGATCCGATTTTCGTCAGTGCGTCACGCCGGGAAGACGGAGTCGCCTCAAAGGTCCCTTGAGCCCTCGCTCAAGGAAGCAGCCCTCCGTTCGGCCTTTTTTATCAAATAGCATACTCGGTAGTAACACAATCATCCCTTCGTGGATTCCGGCTTGGAGGAGGGCTCAATCCCTGATGATCTCGGTGCCGATGCCCTTGGCGGTGTAGATTTCCAGCAGGAGCGAGTGGGCGATCCGACCGTCGATGATGTGCGCTTTCTTGACGCCCGCCTCCAGGGCGATCAGGCAGGCCTCGACCTTGGGGAACATGGCGTCGGTGATGATGCCGGCGTCAATCATCTCCTTGATCTGGGCCCGATTGAGACTGGAGACGCGGCTGTCCGGATCGTTCATATCGCGACGGATGCCGTGCGTGTCGCTGACCATGACCAGCTTCTCGGCCACAACGGCCGCAGCCACCATGCCGGCGGCGGTGTCCGCGTTGACGTTCAGCTTGCCGCCGTTTTTGTCCATGGCGGTCGAGGAGATGACCGGAATCGTGCCGTCGGCGCACAGCGTCTGGAGCAGCTTGGCGTTGACTTCGGTAACCTTGCCGACGAGGCCCAGGTCGATCTTGCGGCCTTCCTCGCCGGGCAGGCGGAGCATCTCGGCCGTCAGCACGCAACTGCTGAGCGTGTGCAATCCCATCGTCTTGCAGCCGTACCCTTCGAGCCGCTGGCAGATCGGCTCGTTGACCGTACGCACCAGGACGTGCTCGACGATGTTCAGCGTCCGCTGGTCCGTGTAGCGCCGGCCCTGGACCCAGACAGGTTCCAGACCCGCCTCGGTCATGGCGCGGGTGATGGCCTTGCCGCCGCCGTGGACGATGATCACGCGCATGCCCACCGTGGACATGAAGGCCACGTCGTGCAGCAACCGCCGCTGGGCGGCCTCGTCATCGAGCACGCTGCCGCCGAGCTTGACCACGACCACGCGGTCGCGAAAACCGCGAATGTAGTTCATCGCCTCGATCAAGGCGTCGGCTTTTGCAATAGCTTCTTGCACCGAAGTACTCCTTGGATTCGCATAAAAACAAACTTTCGAGTGTATGATCGGATTTTCCCGGCGTCAAGAGCGATGTGCGAATTCTTGGGAAGAAATAGGACATATAGGACGGATAGGACCCATAGGACCGGTCCCATCAGTCCTATGGGTCCTATAGGTCCTATCGTCCTATCACGCCAAGCCTTCGGGCGTGGATTGGCCGTGGAATTGGCTGGGATTCAGGAAGATCTCGCCGCGGACTTCCTCGATGATGAGCTGGGCGATGGCCATGCCGGGGCGCAGGATGATGGTCTGCGGCCCGAGGTTGATCATTTCGAGCGTGAGCGGCCCGACCCAGCCGGGATGGACGGTCGGCGCGGTGAAGTGCACCATCAGGCCGCAGCGAGCCCGGCTGCTCTTGCCCTCGATCCGCGCGGCCAGGTGCGGCAGCCCCTTGTCCACCGGCAGCTCGACCCGTTCGAGCGTCCGCCCGAGGATGAACCGGTGCGGCGGGAGCGGGTAAGGTTCGTCGTCAGTCAGCACGTACCGTTGCGACCGCCCGGCAATCACCTCGGGCAGAACGCCCCGCTCGGTCACATCGAAGTGCTCGGGCCCGGGCTGCGGCACGCTGATCTCCTGGAACAGCCGCAAATCCACAGCGTGCGTGTCGTAGGGGCAATACCGTCCCCCTTCCGGCCGCCTCGGCAGAGGCTCCGGATCGATCACCAGCCGCCCGTCATCCAACGCCTTCTGAATCTCGATGTTCGATAGAATCATAGCCCAATCCGTCTCCCACTACCGCTCTGTCCGCTCGTCAATCAGATCATCATCGTGGACAAGGCGATAGTGTCTTTCATCCTTGATCGACACATCCCCATCAGACAAGACGAACTCAAATAGGGCAATCAGGTTATCAGCAATACATTGGGCGCCAATTGGGCAACAGACGAGCGTCGGAAACTTGGATGCACACACGGCTAAGTCCCGTTCAACCTGCAGAATTCCAATGTGATCCTCCGGCCCCCTCGCCTGTATCGGGAAGACCAAGCGGCGTCCCCTCATGCTCATTCCAATATAGATCTCGCTCGTCTCCACTTCCCCAATCCCCGGCATGAAGGTCCGAAAAGGACTCTCAAGAGAATAGCACGTGCATTCCGTGAAGATGTCTATCAGCCGATTGTGTCGTAGTACCCCAAGAAGAAGCTGCTCCTCCGTCAACGCGTACCGTCGAACCATTGCGGGCACAGAGCCAAGTACATTGATGGTGGACAGACGCGGATTGGGGATGATCTGATGGTCCTTGCGACTGCAACTATTTGTCCGTGTCATCATCTTTTCCCCGACCCTTTCAGGCCACATGAAAGGCCAAGCCTCTTCGCATGCACACCCGTCATTGTAGACGCGCCATAACGCATTGACAAGTGCCGGATTCCTCTTGGTAATTCCGGCGGACACCCTGTGATAATGACTGGCGGCGGCGAGGTTGCCCACAGCATGCAGCGTCGAAGCGTTCTTGGCGTAGAATGCCCTCGCTTGCTCGGAATAGAAGCGGGACCACAAACGCTCCCGCGACAGGGGCCCAATCAGACCACAAGAAGATCGGGCCAGGCGGCGAGCAGGTGATCGGGATTCTCGGCTTGGATCTTGTCGAGGTGCTTGACGGCCTGGCCGCCGGTCTTGACGACGGCCGAGACGACGCCGGCCCTCTTGGCCTGGCGGACATCGTGGTCCGTATCGCCGATGTAGATCGTCCGCACCGGGTCCACGCTGAATTCCTTCATCAAGGCGACGATGCCCTGCGCGCGGGAGTTGTCCGCTTCAGCCTTATACAGCATTGACGACCGCACGGCGTCCCAGTCCTTGAATGCCAGGGTGGACAAGATGCTCTCGATGGATTCGAGCCGCAGGCCGCTCAGGACCGCCAGTCGCACACCTCGACTCTTCAGATCACGCAGCGCCGCCTCCACGCCGTCGAAGGGCGAGATCCGGTCGAGCACCTCGGATGGGAACAACTGCCAGAATCGCTCGTGGCATTCGTCGGTGCGGTCCTTGTGCCCCTCCGGCAGGTAGGCACGGACATACTCCCAGATGCTCGTCCCGAAGACATCGTACACCGGGTCGGCGTAGCCGTCGGGAATGCCCAGCTCTTTCGCGGCCCGCTTCACCGCGGTCATAATCGCGCCGTCGGTCCGGACCAGTGTTCCACCAAGATCTGTGACGATCAGATCGATCTTCCTACCACTCAAATGTCTATCTCCAAAAAACGCGGGCACAAACATTCTCCAAGGTGGAGAGGTATAGCCGTTGGCGACCGGATCGGCAAGAACAAACCCCCTGCTGGTATGGTCCGGCAACCCTTTGCTGAAGATTGTCAACCGAACCGGTATAATCGACGTCGTAGTAACAGGTGAAAGAATGATGGACCCCAATCGGGAGGTTTGGCCATGATGATGCACGGAATTGCAGTCGCGTTGCTCGTTCTTGCCTCGGCCCCAGACAGCGACCAGCCGGCACAGCCGAATCGCAGCGAGGGAACGACCCTCGTGGCGCAGGGGAACAATGCCTTCGCCCTCGGACTCTACCGGCAACTGCGAAGTAATGAAGGCAACCTGTTCTTCTCGCCATACAGTATCTCCACCGCGTTGGCGATGACCTACGCCGGAGCGAAGGGCCGGACCCAGGAGCAGATGGCACAGACGCTGTGCTATCCGACCTCCAGCCAAGCATTGGAGAAACTGGGGTTGACCGGCGAGCCGCTGACGCAGGAGCAATTCGCTCAAACGTTCGGCCGAATCATCAAAGGCCTCAATTCCCGCGGCGGCAAAGACAAATATGAGCTTCGCGTAGCAAATGCCCTGTGGGGCCAGAAGGACTACGAGTTCCTCCGGTCCTTCACACAACTCGTCGAGAATCAGTACGGCGGCAAACTCCAGGAACTGGACTTCGTCAGAGCCGTGGAAAAGGCCCGCCGGACCATCAATTCCTGGGTTGAGAAACAGACCAACGACAAGATCAAGGACCTCATCGGCCCAGGCGTCCTGGACGCCTCGACCCGTCTGGTCCTGACCAACGCCATCTACTTCAAGGGCGACTGGATCAGCCAGTTCAAGAAGGACCGCACACAGAACGAACCCTTCACCCTGCTCGGCGGCAGCACGGTGCAAACTCCCATGATGAATCAGAAGGCCCAATTCGGCTACATGGAAACCGATACGCTGCAAGTGCTCGAAATGCCCTACGCGGGCGAGGAACTGGCGATGATGGTCCTGTTGCCCAAGAAGGTGGATGGAATCGGCGACCTGGAGAAAACCCTGACAGCCGAGAACCTCGCTCAATGGCTCGAAGCCGCGAGCAGCCGAGAGGTCGTCGTCACCATGCCCAAGTTCAAGATGACCAGTAAATTCAGCATGGCTGACGTCCTGCGGACGATGGGCATGACGGACGCATTCACCGCGAGGGCGGACTTCTCCGGCATGACCGGCCGGCGCGACCTGTTCATCTCCGCCGTGATCCATCAGGCCTATGTGGACGTGAACGAGGAAGGCACGGAAGCTGCAGCAGCCACAGGTGTGGTCATGAAACTGACCGCAGCCCTGCCGGAGCAGACTCCGGTCTTCCGGGCCGACCACCCGTTCCTGTTCCTGATCCGCGACAAAGCCCCCGGCAGCATCCTGTTTCTCGGCCGGGTGATGAACCCACAGGCATAACTTCGTCGGAAAGCTCGGCCTTGTCCCTTCTGCCGACTGCGCGGAGGTGGCCTCATGTGAGCCAGGGTCTTGTGGGACTGGCGGAGATACTTGCGCTCTACCGCCTGTCAGAACCTGCACTGGCCTTTCGTCTTCTGCTCCCTCCACTTCTGGTTTGATCGATCCCCCCGGCCACCTCGTCCCAGTGCTCGTTCATTCGGTCCAGGACCTGTTCGCCGGCTTTGGTCAGTTTGTAGTACTTCCGGCGAGGTCCGTCGGTGGAGGCCATCGTGTACGTGCTGACCAGGCCATCGATCTGAAGGCGAGCGAGCACGGCGTAGATATTCCCCTCGCGGATCTCCAGGCCCTTGAGTTGCTTGAGCCTCTGAACCATCTCATAGCCGTGAGACTCCCCCTGCCCCAGGAGATTCAT